>NZ_FMXF01000022.1:0-124708 GCF_900103435.1 Sinorhizobium sp. NFACC03 | reverse complement strand
AAACGCCGAAGGACCACCGGCCCAGGTTCACCAGGATCGATGATCAGACCTTTGATCCATTCGATTGGGACCTCTGCTTTCTTTTAGGAACAAGGTACGCGCCCAAGCTTTGGCAGCCCGTCCTTCGAGGTCATGCCGTCACTGGCGACATCGTCGCGCCCATCCGCAAGCTCGGCGAGGCAAAACGGAAAGCGACCCGCCAGGATGCTGCTGAGGTCGCCGAAGCACTCGTCAATATCCGAACCTATTTTATGCCGAAGCGGGCAAAGCAGAAGTTCTGAGAAAAATCGCTGTTGCCGTTCCGTCAACGCCCAAAGCAGTGGGCTGTTCGTCGCGCTCACGATCATTCTTCATGGATCCGGAGAAAGGGTCACACAGCGGCCGCTGGCCTTCTACGACGCCGTCGCCAGAGCTATGGCACAGGAGAATCGCCCATGAGCGCCGCTCTCGATGCTGTGCCGTCGATGATCGACCGCATTCGTCATGACCTTGTTGGCTTGAAGATGCCACGTTCTCTTGAGGCACTCGATCATATTGTCCGCCGCCTGGAGCAGGGCGAGCTCTCGGCACTGGAAGCAATTGATATCCTGCTTTCCGAAGAGCTGACCCTGCGCGAGAACAGCCGCATAAAAACGGCACTGCGAATGGGCCGCCTGGCAACCATCAAAACGCTCGCCGGCTTTGATTTCTCCTTCCAGCCCTCCCTCGATCGAGATCGGATCTTCACGCTTGCGCAACTGGGGTTCATCGACCGGCATGAAGCCGTGCATTTCCTCGGGCCACCGGGAACCGGCAAAAGCCATCTCGCCGTGGCGCTCGGCGTCGAAGCCGTCAAACCTGGCAAGAGCGTCTACTTCTGCACGCTGGCCGATCTCATTGCAGCGCTGTCCAGGGCCGAGCGCGAGGGACGGCTGCAAGAACGCATCCGCTTCTTCTGCAGGCCAAGTCTGCTGATCGTCGATGAGATCGGGTATCTCCCGGTCATCGCCGGTGGCGGCAATTTGTTCTTCCAGCTCGTCAACGCCCGCTACGAGAGAGGTGCAATGATCCTGACGTCCAATCGCGGCTTTGCAGAATGGGGCGATGTCTTTGGAGACGCGGTCGTCGCTACCGCGCTGCTCGACAGGCTTCTGCATCACGCCGTTGTCGTTCAGATCGAAGGATCAAGTTACAGGTTGCGCCAACATGCCGAACTGATGCCTGAACACGTCCGTTCGAAAGCTTTGATTACGCCACCCTCCTTCGCGCCGCCGCCACGTCCACGCGGTCGGCCGCCGAAAAATACCCAATTCTCCATGCCGTCGACGTCGGCATAATTGGGGAATTTTACTTCGGCACTTTTGGGGAGATTTCAGTCGGACGAGAATGTGGTGAACGTCGTCAAGGCGACCGGCCGCAAGCAACTGATCATCGCCGGCCTGTGGACCGAGGTCTGCGTCGCAATGCCTGTCATCCAGGCCGCCGGCGAAGGCTGGGACGTCACCGTGATCACCGACGCGTCGGGCGGGATTTCGAAGGAGTCTCACGAAGTTGCCATCCAACGCATGGCCGCGGCCGGCGCGAACGTGATGACCGTGATGGCGCTCGCTGGCGAATGGCAACGCGATTGGGCGCGCACCGAGCATGTCGAGGAGCTGACCGAGATTCTCATCCAGCACTTCGGCGGGTATCTTTGGGAGCAGCAGCTTCTCAACACCCCGGCGCCGAGCGAAGGCTGACCCGGGCCGGCATGGCGAGCATTCCGGTGAGGGTCGGAATCGATCCGTTTTCCGGCCCTCGCCAACCTCACTTCACAGGGACGCCATGTGATGTCAGCGATGAATGCTATGGCGCAGATTCTGGCTCCGGCCGGTCCGGCAGCCGGTGAAGCCTGCCGCAACAGATCCGTTCATGTGCGGCGACTGCGTATGATTCCACCCGCCGCCTTTTGAACAACTCGCGGAGACTCCGGACGCTGACTTACGACGTTCGTACCTTGCCGAGGCCGAATGATTTCCGCAGACTGCCATCGACCGCGTTTGCTGGCATGAACCTGCGCAGGCGGCTTCGAAGGGTGGCTTGCCCGCCAACCGGCTGCCGCATTTTGTATGGGCCGTTGATCACCGCCAGAATTTTTTCAGCTACCACCTGCGGGGAAGGCGCTGACTTGATTTGAGCCTGGACAGCCGTGATGGTCGCTTTCGTCTGACCCTCATAAACTCCCAACGGCGCCTGCGTATGCGCAGCATTGACGTCGAGCTTGGTGTTCGTGAACGTCGGTTCAAGCAAGACCACACGCACATTGAAACCTCGAATTTCATGGTCGAGGGATTCGGATAACCCCTCAAGGGCATGCTTGCTGCTGGCGTAGATGCCCATGAACGGCGCAGGCAAGAAACCCAAGACAGAGCTTATATTGATGATAAGCCCGCTTCGTGCTGTCCGCATGGACGGCAAAGCGGCCCGAATCATGCGAAGAGGACCGAAGACGTTTGTGTCGAAAACGGACGCCGCTTCGGGGATCGATGTATTTTCGACTGGACCCACCAGGGAAACACCGGCGTTGTTGATCAGAATGTCGATCTTACCTGCCTCGGTCAGAACCCATTCCACAAAGCTGGCAACAGAAGACTCATCTGTCACGTCTACGGTCCCGAACTTTACTCCGGGGATCGGATTGGCGCGTCCTGGGTCACGTGCGCCACCAAATACTCGATAACCATTCTGCGCGAGGAGACGGGCCGAGGCCTCGCCGATGCCCGAGGATGCCCCGGTTATTACGACTACTTTCTGTTCGGGCACAACTGCCTCCTATGTTCTATTTTGTCCGACTAGTACCGTTACTGCGCCGCGTGCGGCTCTGCGCATCCCCCCACCCGACAAGCGCGTCGTCGGCTGTTGGCCTGAGGTTCGCGCGCAAACTATCAGGGGGAAAAGAAGCCCCGCCATCCGAAGCTGGCGAAGAAAGGCCGCCGAACTCCTGGGTCCCGGGTCCGGGTCGAGGCGACGCCGGACGAAGATTAGAGATCCTTGATGCTGGATCGTCGGCGTTCTCCTTCGCACCACTTTGGGAGAGGGCAACACACAATTTGAACATGTGGTCACTCCGCGGCGTTCGCGAGCTGCAATTGCGGAGCCTTCTTCTCTGCATGCTCATGCGTCTGCTGCTCCGTCGGCTTGATCCGGAACCAGGCCGCATAAAGCGCCGGTAGGAACAGCAGGATCATCACCGTGCCGACGGCCGTACCGCCAATGAGCGTATAGGCCATCGATCCCCAGAAGACCGAATGAGTGAGCGGGATGAAGGCGAGAACCGCTGCCAGCGCCGTCAGGATGACGGGCCTCGTCCTCTGCACGGTCGCTTCGATGACCGCGTGATAGTCGTCCAAGCCGGTTGCCTGGTTTTCCTTGATCTGCTCGGTCAGGATGAGGGTGTTTCGCATAAGAATGCCCGCCAGCCCGATCAGCCCGAGAATGGCGTTGAAGCCGAAGGGCTGGTTGAAGAGGAGCAATGTCGGCACCACGCCGGCAAGACCGAGCGGCGCCGTCAGCATGACCATGGTCATCGTCGACAGGCTGCGAACCTGGAGGACAATAACGATCAGCATCGCCGCAATCATCACCGGGAAGATCTGAACAAGCGCGACGTTTGCCTTGAGCGATTCCTCGATATTGCCACCCATTTCGATGCGATATCCGACCGGCAGCGAGGCGATCAGGGGCTGCAGGGCCTTCATCACCTCCTGGGAGACTTCCGGCGGCTGCGTCGCCTCATTGATATCCGACCGGATGGTGATGACCGGCGTGCGGTCACGGCGCTTCATGAGCGGTTCCTCGAAGCGGATTTCAGAGTGGCCGATCTGATCGAGCGGAATCGGCCGGCCATCCCTGCTGATCAGCGAGAAGTCCGCCAGTCTCGAGGGATCGAGCCGGTTTTCGCCAGCGCTGCGGGCAACCACCGGGACATTGCGGATGTTCTCGCGGACCTGCGTGATGGGAGCCCCGGTCAGCAGGAGCTGCATCTGCTGCGCGGCTTCAGCGGGGGAAAGTCCGATGAGATTGAGGCGTTCCTGGTCCGGAATGAACCGGAGCACAGGTGTTCGGTTGCCCCAGTCGCGGTTTGCCTGACGAACGTCCGGCACGGTTTTCATGATGGCAAGCGCTTCCTCCGAGATCTGATAGAGCTTCTGGGGATCGGGCCCCATGATCCGGAACTCAACCGGAAACGGGGTATAGGGTCCAAACACGAGCTGTGTGACGCGCACGGATGCTTCCGGAGCGAGGCCTTCGGCGATGGCGGTGCGCATGCGATGCTTGAGCGCTTCGCGCCCCTCGGCATCGGGGGTGAGCGCCACGATCTTGGCAAATGCCGGATCCGGCAGTTCAGGCGCCATGGCAAAGAAGAAGCGCGGCGCGCCCTGGCCGATATAGCTCGTAACGATCTTCGACTCGGGTTGCTCCTGCAGCCAACGCTCCAGTTTTGCGACCGTGGCGGTGGTCGTTTCGATGCTTGTCCCTTCGGGCAGTCGAACCTCGACCAGGACTTCGGGACGGTCCGACGTCGGGAAGAACTGCTGCTTCACCGCGCCCATGCCCACAACGGAAACACCCATGGCGACGAGGACGACGGCGCATGTCATGAACTTGTGACGCACCGCAAACTCGATGACTGCGCGCAGGCGCTGATAGTTCGGTGTGCCGTAAATGGCCGCGTGACCACCGCCGACCGGCTTGATGTTGGGGAGCATCTTCACACCGAGATAGGGCGTAAAAATCACCGCGACAATCCAGGATACGATCAGAGCAAAGCCGACCACCCAGAAGATATTGCCGGCATACTCACCGGCCGTGGATCTGGCAAAGCCGACCGGCATCAGGCCGATGATTGTCACGAGCGTACCCGACAGCATGGGGGCCGCCGTATGGCTCCAGGCATAGGCCGCCGCCTTGATACGGTCCATGCCTTCTTCCATTTTCACGACCATCACTTCGATGGCGATGATGGCATCATCGACAAGGAGCCCGAGCGCCAGGATCAACGCACCGAGCGTGATGCGGTCGAAAAAGCGGCCCGTCTCCAACATAATCAGAAAGACGACGGCCAGTGTTAGTGGCACGGCCAAGGCAACAACGATGCCGACCCGCCAGCCAAGGCTGACGAGGCTGACGAACAGGACGACACCAAGTGCCATGGCGAATTTCAGCATGAACTCGCCGACGGCTTCTTGAATGTTGACCGCCTGATCGCTGACCTTCGCCAATGTCATGCCGAGTGGGAGGGTCTGGGCAATCGCCGCTGATCTTTCCTCGAGCGCCTTGCCAAGCTCCAGGCCGTTCCAGCCCGACTGCATGACGACGCCGAGCATGATGGCAGGCTCGCGCTCATGGCGGATGCTGTACGTCGCAGGATCCTCGTAGCCACGGCGAATGTGAGCGAAGTCGGAAAGCTTCAGCGTGCGGCCGCCCGCGACAATCGGGGTATCGGCGATCGCTTGTATGTTGTTGTAGGCGCCATCGAAACGGATGAAGACCTGCGGCCCTCGCGTGTCGATAGAGCCGGCTGGCGTGACCCTGTTCTGATTTTGAAGGGCGGCTGCGATGTCCTGCGCCGAGATGCCGAGCGTGGCGAGCTTGGCGAACGAGAATTCGACGAAAATCTGCTCGGGCCGTTCCCCCAAAATGTTGATCTTCTTGACGCCTGGCACGTGCAGGAGATCCTGCCGGATACCTTCCGCCTGGCGCACGAGGTCCCGCATCGGCATGCCTTGGGCTTTCAACGCATAAAGGGCAAAGCTTACGTCCGAATATTCATCGTTGACGAAGGGCCCGAACACACCCGCCGGCAGGTTTCTCGCCTCATCGCCGAGTTTCTTGCGGGCCTGATAAAACTCCTCTTCAACAGCACTCGCCGGCGTGCTGTCCTTGAGGGTGACCGTCAAAAATGCGTAACCGGGGCGGGTTGTCGTTTCCACCCGATCATACCAGGTGAGTTCCTGAATACGCTTTTCAAGCGGTTCAGCGACGAGGTCTTGCATCTCACGGGCGGTCGCGCCCGGCCAGACGGCCGTGACGGTCATCGTCTTGATCGTGAACGATGGATCTTCCGCGCGTCCCAGCTTGACGAAGGCGTAGACGCCCGCTGCAGCCAGCAAGACGATGAAGAACAGGGTGACCGCCCGCTCACGAACGGCGAGCGCGGAAAGATTGAAGTTCATCAGTTCGCCGCCTCTGCTTTTTCGACGCTGGTGCGGATGGTCGCACCGTCGGTCAGAAGATGCGCGCCGAGCGCGATTACCGCCTCACCGGCATTCAGGTTCGTCACGACCGCGTTTTCTTCACCCAGCCGTTCAACCTTAACTTCGCGAAAGTGCACGCTCGACGCTTGCGCATCGACCACCCAGACGCCAGTCCGGGTGCCATCGTCCAGGACGGCGCCGACTGGCACCTCGGCATGAAGCTGAGCGTGCTTGTTCGGTATTCTGATCGTCACCGTTGCACCCAACGGCGCGGTCGCGGCTGCTCCCTGCAATACCCAGCGCGTTTCGTAGGTGCGGGTTTGAGGATCCGCAGCAGCAGACATCTGCCGCAGGACCGCCGCTTCTTCCGCGTCGCGGCCATAAACGGTGGCGCGGGCAAAGGCGCCGATCTCAGGCCTGATATTTTCCGGCATCCAGACCAGCGCTTCACGCGCCCCCGCCTTGGCAAGCCTGACGACCGGCTGACCGGCTGATACGACCTGGCCGGGTTCGCCCAGTGTCTCGACGATGGTGCCGTCGGCGTCTGCCACAAGGAGCGTGTATGTCGCCTCGTTTTCGGCAACTTTCGCTTCAGCTTCTGCCGCGGCAAGCTGCGCTGTCGCGGTATCGAGAGCAGTCTTGGACTGTTCGTACCTCTGCGGAGACGCCGCCAGGCCATTCTTGACGAGCTCCGCGTAGCGCCTCTCGTCGGCCTGCGCTTGAATAAAGGTTGCTTTGGCGGCCGCAACCGCGTTGCGTTTGGCGGCGACGGCCAGACGAAGATCCGTTTCATCGATCCGCATCAGCGGTTGCCCGGCCCGCACTTCGTTTCCGAGCTCCACCAGCCGTTCAACGATTTTTCCCGGAACGCGGAAGCCGAGATCGCTCTGCACACGTGCGGCTATGGTTCCGGTAAAGCTACGTGCCACGGCGTCCGGCATTCGCGCTTTAATGACGCTGACAAAGGGGACAGAGGTCCGAGGATCCGCAGCTATCGCTACCTTCTCATTAGGCCAGAAGACAAAAGCTGCGGTCGCAACCCCCGCTCCGACGAGGACAGCCGCCGAGGAGAGAATAAACTTCGTTTTCATGTGGTGACCCTTCTTGACGGTCGACGCGTTCGGAATAGATTGCATTCTAACTCTAAAGCATATATAGATGTCAAATGAAATCTAAAAGGAGATTATCATGAGAGTCAGTCGAGCTCAGGCCGAAGCCAACCGGGAGGCCGTGATCAATGCTGCCAGCAGGCTCTTTCGTGAGCACGGCTTTGACGGCATCGGTCTAAAGGATCTGATGAAGGGCGCTGGTCTAACCCAGGGCGGCTTCTACAAGCAGTTTGAGTCCAAAGAGGATTTGGCCGCGCTTGCGTCAAGACGGGCCATGGAAAGCGCGACGCGCAGATGGTCATCCGTCGCAGCCTCGAGCTCCGATCCACTTCGAGCCGTCATCGATCTCTATCTTTCGGCCGGTCATCGCGGCGAAACCGCGGACGGATGCCCGCTCGTGGCGCTCGGGGCGGACGCGGCTCGCCAGAGTCCGGAGGTGCGGACACCCTTCCAGGATGGCATAAAGGCCCACCTCCAGGTGTTGGAGGAATTGATGCCGGAGCAAGGTGTACCCAATCCGGACGAAAAAGCCATGGTTGTCCTGTCGCTTCTGGTCGGCGCCGTCACGCTCTCCCGGATCGTGACCGACAAGGATATGTCAAACCGCTTGCTCGAAGCGGCCGCGAACGAGGTCAAGCGCCTCGCCCCGCTCAACAACGATTAGGACGACGCCTGTCCTGATCCCGCAATGCCATGCAGTACATCTTGGAGTCGTCATGCGTCGTATCGTCGTCACAGGCATGGGAGCGATTAGCCCGCTCGGTGCCAATGTAACCACTTCCTGGAGCCGGCTTCTGGCCGGCAAGTCGGGCATTCGCCGTCTACCGGACGACATCGTCGGCGATCTTCCTCCCAAGGTGGGCGGCGTCGTTCCTTCGATGAATGAAGATGCCGAGGGGGGATTTAACCCCGATACCGTCCTTCCGCCAAAGGATCAGCGCAAGATCGATCGCTTCATTCTGTTCGCGCTCGCAGCAGCGGAAGAGGCGCTCGCGCAAGCGCGCTGGAAGCCCACCTCGGAAGAAGACCGCCTGAGGACCGCAACGATCATCGCGTCGGGGATCGGTGGCTTTCCGGCCATAACCGACGCGGTCAGGACCGTCGACCAAAAGGGGCCGCGGCGCCTGTCGCCGTTCACTATCCCCTCGTTCCTTGTCAATCTGGCAGCGGGTCAGGTGTCGATCCGACATGGGTTCAAAGGTCCGCTCGGGGCGCCGGTGACGGCATGCGCGGCAGGTGTACAAGCCATCGGCGACGCCGCGCGGCTCATCCGTGGAAACGAGGCCGATATCGCGATCTGCGGTGGCACCGAAGCCTGCATGAACGCTGTAAGCCTTGGCGGCTTTGCCGCAGCGCGTTCGCTGTCCGCTGGGTTTAACGACACACCTGAGCTGGCGTCACGACCATTCGACATGTTGCGTGACGGCTTCGTCATGGGCGAAGGCGCTGGTGTGTTGGTGATCGAATCCTTGAGCCATGCGCTTGCGCGCGGCGCCCAGCCATTGGCCGAACTGGTCGGGTACGGCACCACGGCCGACGCCCACCACATTACCTCGGGTCCTGAGGACGGGTCAGGCGCGGCAAGGGCGATGCAGATTGCGATCAGACAGGCAGGCATCGCCCCGCAAGAGATCCAGCACCTGAACGCACACGCGACTTCGACCCCTGTTGGAGACCGTGGGGAAATTGAGGCGATCAAGGCGGTGTTCGGGAAAGGGTCCGGTCTCGCGGTGAGCGGCACGAAGTCCGCGACCGGCCACCTTCTCGGTGCGGCCGGCGGGCTGGAGGCCATCTTTACGATCCTGGCACTTAGAGACCAGATTGCGCCACCGACGTTGAACCTAAACGCGCCCGATCCGGCAAGCGACGGTATAGACATCGTCGCGCACAAGGCCCGTTCGGTCCCAATGACGTACGCGATCACCAATGGGTTCGGTTTTGGAGGTGTGAACGCAAGCGCGCTGTTCAAGCGCTGGTCCGCAATACGGGCGTGAGCATCAACCGAAAAGTCGCAACTGGCTACTCGACGCAACCCTTGATGCCACTCTTAAGGACCGGATGCGGGGTCGATTGACACAACCGACCTTAGGATGCGGTGCAGGTGCCTTCTCCTATCGCCCAAGTCGCCTAGCGACTTTCCCGGAACTTGAGCCTATGCAGGAGATTACGATGCTGAAACGCTTTTTGGCAAAATGGCGACTCTGGGAGCAAGCGCTCGACGGGATAGATGACCTGCACGGGGATCATCTCGTGAACCTGGAGAAGCGCGTGCTCATCCTTGAAAAGGAAATGACATTGTTGAAGGAAACGCCCTCCCCGGAATCTCCGATTGAGCGCCTCTTGTCTCTCGACAAGCTGAACGCTGAAGGTGGAAGGGGCTCTGTGGGCATTACTGCACTAATACCTGCTAAGGGAAACTGACTTGTTTGGATTGAATTGGTTAGCGCGGATTGACCTGAATCGTTCAAAGGGGCGGTCAATTTCGTTCCAGAGGTAGTCGCCGATGAGCGCGACATAAACCAATGGCGGCGGTGCGACCTGGGACAAAAGCCCGCCGCCCTACCTCCTCTGCGTTCCGGCCGCAAGCGGTGCGGGGTCGATCGCGTCACGGCCGACGCCGAGCCATCGAGACGGGGCGTCTACCCCTGTTAATCCCTGTCAGCTTGCCGGATTGCGCGCGGTGACGATCCACGCCGCGCCGTCGATCATCACCGACCGCTCACCGGGGCAGCCCGCGAAGACGGCACGAACCGCAGCCGAGGCGCGGGCGCGGATATCGTCGGGCTGATCAGCGAGAGAGCGCGCCAGCGGGCCGACCTCGAGTGTCATCTTCACCGCGTCGTCGAGCGCCGCGTCCCGCGTCTCCCCCTTGCCGAACGGGATGGAGGCATCGAATGGCGTGATAGCGACATCGGTGAAGCCAGCCACCGTTAGAATACGCGCCACCCGCCCCTGGTCGCCAAACGAGAACGGGCCGGGCGCGTCGGGACCGGGCGGCGTCATCGGCGGGAGGATGCCCTTCATCGCGCCCATCGGCAAGCGCACCCAATCGTTCTCGGCCATGCCGCGCCAGCAGACGAAAGCGACCCGCGCGCCCGGCTTGAGCGCACGGCGCATATGAGTGAAGGCCGCCGTAGGATCGTCAAAGAACATCACTCCGAAACGCGAGAACAGGATGTCGAACGCGCCCTGGGGCAATTCGGTGCTGCTGGCGTCGGCCACCTGGAACAGGGCCGGCGTATCCTGCGGCGCTAGCGCGCGCGCTCTGCCGATCAGCGGTTCGGATATGTCCACGCCTAGCACATGGCCCCCCGCGCCGACGCGGGCGGCCAGGTCCAGACTAGACGCCCCCGCGCCGCAGCCGACGTCCAGCACGCGTTCGCCCGTGGCGGGCGCGGCGGCTTCGATCGCGGCCTGGCCGAACACCGCCATCATGGCATCGAGCCGGGCCTGGTAAGTGACCCAGCGCTCCCCGCTTTGGCCTTTCCAGTCGGCTACCTGATAAACACTTTTCTCTGTCATGCCATATCCTTTGTTCTGATCCGTTCTTAACCAGGCTATCCGCCCGCGTGGTCGTTCCCACCGTGTGCGGCGACGAACATGGCGACGGCGGACCGGCAATAGGATTCGATTTCGTTGTCGTCCTCTGCTCTCGCCTGATCGAAGCGTGCGATAATCAAGAGATCGGATCCTTTGATAAGCGCGGCAAACAAGCGGGCGGACCGGAGAGGATCGGGCACGTTCAGAACCGCCTTCGCGTGCAACTGACGCAACAGGGCCTCGATTTGGGCGATGACATAGGCGGGGCCGGCTTCGTAATGGAGCTTGCTTAACGACTTTTGATTCGTCTTGTCGGCCATGATCATGGCTTCGACACTGCGGACGTCCGGGCTCAACAGCGTGCGAAGCAGGGATGTGCCCACCGCCATGAGCTGATGTTCGGCCGAACCGTCGACGCCTTCAATAAGAGACTGGGGTGCAAACTGATGGCAGTGGGCCGCGATGGCCGCACTGAACAGCGCCTCCTTGTTCTCGAAGTGCCGATAGATGCTGAGCTTGGATATCCTCGCTCGCTGGGCGACCTTGTCCAATGTCGTCGCTTGAAAACCCAATTCCACAAAGAGTTCGCACGCGGCGTCGACTATCGTTTGGCCAAGCGCCTCGTTGGCGGGCCGGCCGCGCCGGCCCTGGCTGTTTTCGGTCACGACAATTCCAGTACTTGACAGTATCCTAATTCTTGAATTACGATACCATATAGTTTCTAAAATGTGCAAGCCATTGGGTAGGTTTCAACCATGTCCTCCAAATCCGGGCCGCCCGGCGATATCGAATGCGGCACCGTCCGGTCGATCAACACAGTGATGGGCGACTTTCTCGCCAATGCCGAAGCCCGGCTCGCTGCCCGTTTCGAGCGCGTATCGCTGGACGATATTGCGCACCAGGCCCAACCCAACCACCTCCAACCACAACACGGAGCCCATCACCATGGATGACGTCGTCATCATCGGCGGCAGCTTTGCCGGTCTCGCCGCCGCACTGCAGCTCGGCCGCGCCCGCCGCAAGGTCACCGTTCTCGATACCGGCCTGCCACGCAACCGCTTCGCCAGCCACTCGCATGGCCTGCTCGCTCACGATCACAAGCCACCGCTGGACATCCTAGCCGAGGCGCGACAGCAGCTAGCGCGTTATCCCACGATCAGGCTGGTCAATGCCCGGGCCGACAGCATCTCCGGCGCCATCGACGATTTCTCCGTCCTCACTGGCGATGGCGAAAGCCTTGGGGCCCGCCGCCTGATCCTGAGCTATGGCGTCGCCGACCAGATGCCTGATGTTCCGGGCTTTGCCGAAGGCTGGGGCACGTCCATCGTGCCCTGCCCCTATTGCGACGGCTTTGAAGTCGCCGGCCAGCATTGGGGCCTGGTCTGGTCCGGCCCGCAGTCGCACAATCAGGTCAGGCTGTTCCACGATTGGACCGACAGGTTGACGCTCTTCGCCGATGGTCACGACATTCCGCCCGATATCCGGGCCGATCTGGCGCATCGCAACATACCTGTCGTCGAGGGCCGGATCACCGAGATCGCCCGTCACGGGGGCCATAGCGCCACCGTCAAGCTCGATACCGGCCCCGATGTCGCGGTCGACATCCTGTTCGCGCATCCGCGCAACAAGCCGTCCGCAAGCCTGCATGAATCACTGGGTCTCGCCACGGTCGATACGCCCCTCGGCATCGCCCTCAAGGTCGACGAGCGCCGCGAAACCAGCATGCCCGGCATCTACGCCGCCGGCGACCTCGCCAACCCCCTCATGCCCTCGGTCACCACGGCATCATCGCACGGCGCGATGGCGGGCATCTTCGCCCAGCAGTCGATGCTGGTTTGAGAGCACAAATTCCCTTCTCCGGTTGCCGCCGGCTATCATATTCAGATGGTTGCGGGCAGCGGACGGACCGGGCGCTCTACCTCGCTAAGACCTCCGGCCGCAATCGTGTGGTGACGGAGGCACCTGCCGAGCGAGCCGCCTAGCCCAGCAACCTTCGTGCACTTAAGCGGAATTATGTAGCAAGCGCCACCAGCCGGTGATCGTGCGCGGTGGCCGTGACGCTCGGGGAATTCCGGCCCAAAGCCTCCGTTTGCGGGAAGTGCAAATTTGGTGACTGCATTCCTTGACCAATCTCATCTCATCCAATATACATAAATGAGTAACAACTCACTCACTTTCAGCTAGCGGAAATATGGCGCGTCCCCTCAGTGAAGAAAAGCGACAGGCACTGCTCAATGCAGCGGCGGACTTTGTCGCCAGCCTGGGCACTGGCGCGTCCACGGCTAAGATCGCAAAGGCTGCTGGCGTTTCTGAGGGGACGTTGTTCACTTACTTTCCAACGAAGGACGATCTGCTCAACCAACTCTTTCTCGAGATCGAGGCCGACCTCACGAATACGATGCTGGCGCCATATCCCGCGGGCGCCTCCACTAAAGACCGGCTACTCGCGGTTTGGAACCGTCTGATCGACTGGGGACTGGCTCACGGCACGGCGCGCAAGGCCCTTCGCCAGTTGAAGGTGTCGGATCGCGTGACAGCGGAAAGCCGGGGCCGGTGCCACGCCATGCAGTTGGATGCGCGTGCGATGGTTGAAGAGTGTCTTGCCGGCCATGCCGCGCCTGACAGAATAGCCTTCTACATTGATACCATTCTCTTCGACTTGGCTGACATCAGCATCAACGCGATCACCGCCAAACCCGAGGAAATTGATGCCATCCGACAGGCCGGGTTTGACCTGTTCTGGAACGGGTCTGCAGCCTAAGTTTTAACTGATAAATGAGTATGTAGTCACTCATATACAAGGGATAAAAATGTCGATTAGCAAGGGTTTCACCGAAGCCGATGTTCCGGATCAGTCCGGCAAGACCTTCATCGTTACGGGCGCCAATGCCGGCGTCGGTTTCGAGATTGCGCGCGTCCTCGCCACCCGACGCGCACGTGTGTTGCTTGGCTGCCGCGATCAGGCAAAGGGAGAAGACGCGATCGCCGGGATCCGAAAGATCACGCCCGCCAGCGAACTAGCATGGCTGCCGCTCGATCTCAGCGATCTTGAGTCCGTGCGAGCGGCAGTCGAAATCGCTGGAAAAGAGCCGCGCCTCGATGGGCTGATCAACAATGCGGGCGTGATGAACCCCCCGCTTATGCGGACGAAGCAGGGGTTCGAACTGCAATTCGGCGTCAACCATCTCGGTGTCTTCGCGCTTACCAGTCTGCTGTTGCCCAAGCTCGCCGAGACGCCGGGTGCGCGCGTGGTCGTGACCTCGAGCGTCGCGCATCTGAAGGCCAAGATCGAATGGGATGATCTGAACGCCGACAAGAGCTACCAAAAGAATGGTCGCTACGGCGCCAGTAAGCTGGCGAACGCGCTGTTCTTCTTCGAACTCGATCGTCGACTGCGCGCGGCGAAGTCACCCGTCACGGCGATCGGCGTCCACCCTGGCATCGCCGCAACGAGCCTTGGTCGTCACATGGGGCTTGCCCAGCTCGCAGGCCCGATCGTCGGTCTGGTGCTCAACAGCGCTGACAAGGGCGCGTGGCCGGCGCTTCTGGCTGCAACCGGCAACGCGGCACCTGGGGGGTATTACGGTCCCACCGGCTTTGGCGGAATCCGCGGTGTAGCCGGCAAAGCAAGGCGCGCGCCGCATGCCGAAGATCCAACACTTGCGAAGCGGCTGTGGGAGGTCTCGGTGGCGATGACAGGGATCGATCCCGGCCTCCCGGCCGCGTGATTTCACTCATTGGGCGGCATTGCGCCGCACCTACCTAATACCGCACTTAAGTCCCTGTCGGCGGGGATGATGTTGCTTCGAAGCAGCATCGATCACGCCAGTTTCAATGTGGCTCGCCAATCCTAGAAATGGCAGTAGCTTGGCGACTATATGAGCAACCTCAACGCGGTTACTACGCAGCTCTTGCCGTATGTGAGGGCGTAGCGTTGGTTTCCCGCAAAACAACGACAAGGGAGAACGAAGCCTGAACGCCCTTACGCTACTCGCTGTTTTCCAGCCAGGTTGAGCGGTTTCCGGCCGGTCGCCCTCGCGGCACGATCCCAAAGGAAATCGCCGGAGAAGGCGACGTGCTCCCATCCGACTGGTGAGGTGTGGGTCAGGAGATCGTATTCTGTGGACGGAATCGAAGCCGTTCAATGTATCAAGCGTGGTTATCCACAGAACGGCCGTTTCGGAGACAGAAAAATGGGAGCAATTCTCGGCTATGCTCGGGTTTCTACCGGCGACCAGGACGTCGCCGGTCAGACCCTGCGGCTTGAGCAGGCCGGCGCGATCGAGGTCTTCACCGACGTTAAATCCGGCAAGAGCATGGACCGACCGGGCCTGGCTGAACTGTTGAACTATGCCCGTGCCGGCGACACGCTCGCCGTCGTGAGGCTCGACCGGCTCGGACGTTCATTGGCGGAACTGTTGGAAACGGTGAAGGTGCTTCGCGAGCGGGAGATCGAGCTTCTTAGCCTTGAGGAGAAAATCGACACCTCCTCGGCCGCCGGCGAGCTAATCTTTCATGTGTTCGGCGCCATCGCCCATTTTGAGCGCCGGTTGATCTCGGAGCGGACGAAGGATGGCATCACCGCCGCTCGGGCTAAGGGAAAGAAGCCGGGTCGCCAGCCGCTTGATATGAAGAAAGTTGAAGCCGCCATAAAGCTGATCGAGGCGAAAACGACTCCGGCGGAAGCTGCCAAGCAACTTGGCCTTGGCCGTTCCACGCTTTATCGAGAAATGCGCCGGTTAGGCATCAGCCGTCCTGCGTAGTGCAACTTCGCTTTTCGACTTAAAACCGTCGTTTGCGATGAACTCGATGGATGTCTCGATTTGAGCAAAGCGGAAATATGCTGTTTTCAGAAGCCTTCTGTGTCCGCCACTGCGCCGCCCTTGACGATCCCGCGGAAGCTCTTGATCGACGCCCAGGCCTCGATCAGCGTGCCATCGACAGAGAAGTGGTCCGTTGACAGCAGCCGCTTTACTTTGGGCTGCGAAAGGATCGCACCGAGGAACTTCGCGGCGATGTCGCCTTCCAGCAACCGGTCGCGGTTCTTCGAAAACACCGAATGGTCCCAAGCTGGATCGTCAATGCCAATGCCGACGAACCAGCGGAACAGAAGGTCGTATTCCAGCCGCTCCATCAAAAGCCGCTCCGAGCGGATCGAATAGAAGGCTTGCAAAAGCATGGCGCGCAGAAGCTTCTCAGGCGCAATCGATGGCCGCCCGATCGGCGAATAGAGCGCTGCAAACTCCCGTTCCAAGAAAACCAGAGCGTCGTTCACGATCTGCCGGATTGCCCGCAGCGGATGATCACGACGAACGCGATCCTCCAGATCGACATAGCTGAAGAGTTCACCCGTCCTCACATCGCCGCCGCGCATCCACTAACTCCGAACCCCTACGAAGCCAATGAATCACGTCCAAACGCCCAGCGCCAGAGCCCTTTTTCAACGGCCTGCTAGAGGCACCTCGATCGCCGGTCAGCGATCGAGAGCAAAATGAAAGCTAGGGCGGTGACAAAGGGCCACCATTGGACCTCAGTCCGATGCCCGCGCCCCAAAAGTCTGACGTTCTTAATGATCGCAAACCGTCGCAAACGCCAAACCCTATTGCGCAATGCGACAGCGCCGCGCAGGCGAGCGTACGTGCGCAGCTTTAATGCACGGATGAGCGCTAAGAAAGCTGAACCCGTCTTTTTTGCCGATCTTGCTACCTCCCGTCAGCTACACCACGTCCCGGGCTCTGCTCCAGTATCGATCCGTTCGCGCTTGGTCATGGACCCCACTAGGTTGCTCCACCCAGGAAATGCGCGTGACCGCGTAAAGATGCACCGAATCAGGACTTTAGGCGAGACTCGCAAAACGAGCAGCCGACGAGGGCCGAGTTATTGAAAAATGATTCGTTTCGACGCGGAACGATTCGCCGCTGATTCGCTTGAATCGTTTGAGTCGCGTCAGGAGCATCAGGGTCATGGTAAGTCCAAGAGCGAATTGGAAAGGCTATATCAAGTTCGGCGAAGTCTCTTGTCCGGTCGCGCTTTATACGGCTGCATCGTCGTCGGAGCGCATCGCCTTCAACACGCTCAACCGCGCAACGGGTAACCGGGTCAAACGGGAATTCATCGACACCGAGACCGGCGACCCAGTCGAACGCGAGGACCAGGTCAAGGGATACGAGGTCGAGAACGGCCAGTACGTCGTGCTTGAGGCCGACGAGGTCGCCGCCGCCATCCCCGAGAGCGACAAGACGCTGAGGATCGAGGCCTTCATTCCCTGCTCGCAAATCGACACCACCTATTTCGACAAGCCCTATTACCTGGCGCCCGACAAGATGGGCAAAGATGCCTTCCTGCTGCTGCGGGACGGCATGAAAAAACAAGGGGTCGCGGCGATCGCCCGTGCGGTACTTTTCCGACGGATGCGCACCGTTCTTATTCGCGCTCACGGCAAGGGCCTCGTCGCCTCGACACTCAACTTCGACTACGAGGTTCGCTCGTCGGAGAAAGCATTCGACGACATGCCGGACCTGAAGATCGAAGGGGAAATGCTTGAGCTCGCCGAGCACATCATCGGTACCAAGAAGGGCAGCTTTGACGCCAGCAGCTTTGACGACCGCTATGAGGCCGCTATCGCAGAGCTGGTGAAAGCCAAGATCGAGGGCCGTTCGTTGCCGAAGAAGAAGGTGCCCGTCGCATCCAAACCCAGCGACCTCTTGCAGGCGTTGCGCGAGAGCGCCGGCGCGGACGCCAAGGACACGAAGGCGAAGCGGACCGCCGCTAATGCCAACCGGGGCGCTAGCCGCCAGAAAGCCGCCAAGCCCGCTGCGAAATCAAAGCAAGCCGCGACACCTGCCCGGCGCGCCGGCTGATCGGAGGTCACCGCCATGGCCCTGCGTCCCTATTGGATAGGCTACCTGAAGCTTTCGCTGGTCACCTGCCCGGTGCAGATGATGCCGGCCACCTCGGAGAGCGAAAAGGTCCGCTTCCACACGCTCAATCGCGAAACCAAGAACCGTGTCGTCAGCCACTATGTGGACTCGGTGACCGGAAAAGAGGTCAAGGAAGAGGACGAGGTCAAGGGCTACCAGCGTGGGGAAGATGAATACGTTATTCTCGAAGACGAGGAGCTCGAGAACGTGGCGCTCGAGAGCACCAAGACGATCGACATTTCTACCTTCACGCCGCGCGACAGCATCGAGTGGATCTGGCTCGACACGCCCTACTATCTCTCCCCGAACGACCCGGTCGGGCAGGAAGCGTTCTCCGTTATCCGCGACGCGATGGAAGCCCAGAACATGGTCGGCATATCCCGCCTGGTGATCTCGCGCCGCGAGCGCGCCGTCATGCTCGAACCACGGGGCAAGGGTATCGTTTTATGGACGCTCCGCTACGGTGACGAAGTTCGCGATGAAGACAGCTATTTCGAGGCGATCGGCGACGAAAAGGCGGACTCGGAGATGATGCCGCTGGTGCTGCAACTGATCAAAAAGCAGACGAAGGACTGGAGTCCTGGCATGGTGGCGGACCCGGTCCAGGAGCGTCTGCTCGATATCATCGCCGCCAAGAAAAAGACCCTGAAGAAACCTGCCAAAGCCAAGGGCAAACTCGCCGCGTCGGCTCCGCCGAACAACGTCGTCAATATCATGGATGCCTTGAAGAAGTCGGTCGCGGCCGAAAAGCGGGCCGGCAAATGAGCCGTCGCGCCAAACCTCTGCTTCAGAACGATTCGGTCGCCAAGTCCAGGCAGGCCCGGCCGCGCGATCCCGCTCAACCCAATCTTCCGTTCGACCCGATGCCGGCACGGATCGAGCCGTGCCTGGCGCTCCGGAAGTCCGTTCCACCCAAAGGGTCGGATTGGGCATTTGAGGTGAAGTGGGACGGGTATCGTCTGGCGATCCACATCGAACCGAACGGCGTGCGGATCCTCACCCGCGGCGGCCACGATTGGACGCACCGATTTCCGGCAATTGACGAGGCGGCGAGGAAGCTCGGTATTGGGACCGCCATCCTGGATGGCGAGGCCGTGGTGCTGGATGAAGAGGGACGTTCTGATTTCGGGGCGCTACAGCGATCGCTGGGTGGACGCGGCGGCAAGCGTTCGTCGACGGAATCGGTGTTTTTCGCGTTCGACCTGCTCTATTTCGATGGCCACAATCTGACGCGAACCGAGCTCTCCGTCCGCCGGCACCTGCTGGAGGACTTTCTCGATGGCGCCACCGGCGCGATCCAGCTGTCGGAGGAAGTCTATGGTGATGGTGCAGCACTTCTGGCGAATGCCTGCTCGCTCGGGCTCGAAGGCATCATCGCCAAGCACCGGGATCGGCCGTATCGCTCCGGTCGCGCCGGCGACTGGCTGAAGATCAAATGCGTCCAGAGCGAAAGCTTCATGATCGTTGGCTACGAACAGTCCACATCTACCCGCAGCGGGCTCGGCAGCCTGCTTCTCGCCGGCCGCAAGCGACATAACTGGGTCTATGTCGGCTCGGTCGGAACGGGGTTCAACGCCAAGGACGCCGAGTATCTGCGCAGCACGCTGGACAAGCTGAGAACCAGACAGCCGGCTGTGCCGCTGAAGGGCAAGAACATCGTTTTCGCCCAGCCGACCTTGATCGCGGAGATCGAGTTTCGCGGCTGGACCCACGACGGCAATTTACGCCATGCCTCCTACAAAGGACTGCGCGAGGTCCAGGACAATGCCGCGGTGTTTGACATGAGCGAGGAGCCGGACGACTAAAACAGACAGGGCGCTCGACCCTTTGCGGGGAGCGCCCTGCCGGACCCGGACGACCGTGCACGGCAGACAGGCTGCGGGCCAAGCGGTCATCGAAACGGGTGGTAGGCGATTGTCCCACTATCCGGTTTTCAAGGTTCGTCCACACGCTCGAGTTCGAAGAAGTAGATGCGGTCGTCGCCTCTGATCGTCATCGCCCCCATGACCCTCAGCTCGTCGATGCGCCGGAAATAATCGATGATGGGCTGGTGATCATAGACCATGGCGGCACTTTCGCCGCCACGAGACACCAAGCTCTTCAGAGATGCCACCGGTCCCGGCGCCCGCAGGCGGTGCTGAAGATAGGAAAACAGATTTCTCGCCACACGCGTTCTACCAAGCTGATGGAAGCGCAGCGCCAGGCCAAGCGGTATCCATTTCGGATCGATGGCTTCCAGCCGGCGTTCGCTCGAGCGAAACAGCAATGCATCCGCGCGCATGTCCGGCGTGAACCGCTTGCCGAACCAGCCAAGATTTTCCAGCACGCCGTCGAACGGGTGGCCTGCCGGTATGCCGCGCCCCTTCCATAGGCCGACGAGTTCGCGCGGCTCGATCGGCGGCAAGCTTCCGAAATCCTCAAGTACTGTCTGTTGGTCTCTCACCGAAAGAACTATCCTTTTCCTTGCGCTCTCGGGCCCGCCGCCTCGATCTGGCGTCGCGGCGGGCGATCCGCAACTCATCCAGCGTCGGCGTCCACCAGCCTCGGTCGACTTCGTGTTGTGCCGGCGGAGCTCGCGACGGCCAAGTCGTCACCAATTCCTCCAACGAGCCCGGCCGCCACGACGCCCAAACGTATTCTTCACTATCAGCCGCGGGAAAGTAGAATGCGCCGATCGTCGCCGGGTCCGCCAGTTCTCCGTCCGTGCCGATGAAGAAGACCACGCCGACATGGGTGCCGATCGCGCGCTCGAAGGGTGGGCCATCATCGGCAGGGACGGGATAGCGCTTCCGCCGGCGCTCCCTCGTCCTCGCCTTGGAAGCCCGCTCTTCTTCCGTCCCCTTGATTGCCTCACGCCGCGCGCGCCTGGCTTCCGGCTCACTGCGTTCAGCTGCCGACTCGATGACCGGCCACCGTCGCCGGAGATCTTCGAACGAGCGATAGGGCACAGTCCAGAGGCGACGATCACCATCCCAGCGCGCATGTGGGATTTCGCGGATCTCGTTGATGACGCTACGTGAATAGGGGGTCCGGATCTGGAAGTTTGCCGGTCCCGCCTCAAGGTAGTGGCTCTCGATCGGATCGAACACGAAGGCGTCCTTGCCCTTCTCGTCGGCAAAGGCGTCGGCCTCAGCCTCCATCTCGGCCAGCCAACGGCGAATACGCCTCTCGGCAGTGAGGCCCGGCACGAACCACGCATTCAGGCTGTCGCTCCACCGCGCACGCGGGAACGCCTCCCGAAAGCGCTTGACCGTCATCCGGTCGTGCGGCAGGTCAGTCGTTGCTCCCACCCGCGTTGGGGGGGCCGATGTGTCTTTGGTTTCCTCTTCCATGTGCCATAGCCCGAGAACAACCTCGGCGTTCACGCGGCCCGTTTGGATTTGCCGAGACGCTTGATCGCCTGCTCCAAAGACCTCTCGCCGTCCCAATAGTCCTGCCAGGCCGACGTTTTCGCAAGCAGCGCAGGCACGGTCCTAATCGTAAACCGCTTCGGATCGAGAGCGGACTTCACCTGCGTCCAGTTGAGTGGCATCGATACCGTGGCACCGGGACGGGCGCGCGGGGACAACGGCGCCACTGCCGTCGCCATGCGATCGTTGCGGAGATAATCGAGGAAGATTCTTCCGCCACGAAGGCTCTTGCTCATCTTGATGAGATAGAGATCCGGGTTGTCGCGCGCCATCTGCTCGCAGACCTCGTGGGCAAAACCCTTTGCTTGCGTCCAGGAGAGTGGCTCGCGCTTTTTGACGGCAAGCGGAGTGACGACGTGCAGCCCTTTGCCGCCGGTGGTCTTGCAGAAACTGATGAGGCCGAACTCGTCGAGGCGGTCGCGCATCTCGCGCGCGGCCGCAGCCACGGTGGAGAACGGCACGTCAGGCCCCGGATCGAGATCGAACACCAGCCGGCCCGGTACTTCCGGCTTGCCGGGCTCGCAATTCCAGGGGTGCAATTCGATGCCGCCGATCTGGGCGATGGCTACGAGTCCCTCGATCCGGTCGATTTGCAGGTAAGGCTTTTTGTCACCGAAGACTTTCACCAGTTCGAGAAGGTTCGATGTGCCGGGCATCGCATGGCGCTGGAAGAACTGCTCTCCGCCGATCCCATCGGGTGCTCGAATGATCGAGCACGGCCGGCCCTTGATGTGCTCGATCAGCCAGACGCCGACGGCTTCATGATAGCGCGCAAGTTCTTCCTTGGTGACGGGCTCGCCATCGCCGGCATCCGGCCAGAGCGGTTTGTCGGGATTGGAGATGAGGACGCCCATGACCGCGGCCTTTGCGCCTTTGCGCCGGACGGGTTTGGCGTTGGCGATCTGAGCTGTATCAGTCTTGGCAGGCGATGCCGGCTTCCCGGCCTCGACCTCTTTCGCCGGCTTGTCCTCGCGCAGGCCCTTAAAGGCAGCCTGGCGGACAAGGCCGTCCGCGGTCCACCCTTCGAATTCGATTTCGGCGACCAGCTCGGGCTTCAACCAGACAACTTCGGCCTGCTTCTTCGGAGCGCCGATACCTGTGAACGGCGATTTTGCGGTCTCGATCGCCTTCAGTTTCGGTAGCAGCAACTCGACTTTCCTGGCGCCGTAGCCGGTTCCGACACGACCGACATAGACGAAGTGTTCGCCACGGTGCACGCCGACAAGAAGAGATCGGAACTTGCCGTTGGTTTTGGCGTAACCGCCGATGACCACCTCATGACCGGCCCGGCATTTCGACTTCGCCCAGGTTTTGGTGCGGCCCGATTGATAAGGCGCATCCATCTGTTTGGAGATGACGCCCTCGAGATGTAGCTTGCAGGCGGAGCGCAGCACCGCGTCGCCACCGGACTCGAAATGTTCAACATAGCGGATGCTGGGATCGTCGCCCGCTTGGGCAAGCAGATTTTGCAGCCGCGGCTTCCGTTCAACCAGCCGCATCGACCGCAAATCCTCATCGCCATCGAACAGCAGGTCAAAGGCGAAGTAGACAAGGTTACCGGTCTTGCCTTCCGAGAGCGCGGCCTGGAGTGCTGCGAAATCGGGTGCGCCATTGTCGTCCAGGGCGCAAATTTCGCCATCGATGATGCAATCGGGCAGTTCGGATGCAGCACCGGCGATCTCTGGATATTTCGCTGTCCAGTCGAGGCCCTTGCGCGTCTTCAGCGCCACTCCTCCGTCGGCGACACGCATCTGGATCCGATAGCCATCGAATTTGATCTCGTGAAGCCAGTCATCACCGGCCGGCGGCCGGGCAAGCGTGTCGCACAGCTGCGGCTCGATGAAATCCGGCAGATCGACGGCAGTCGCGACAGCCTTGCGCGACCTCTTTCTGCGCTCGGCGGCAGCCAGCCCATGCTTGCTGTCCCAGACAGCATCCGCCTCCAGCTTCGCGGTCGCCATCATGAACGGTCTCGGTTTACGCCCCCTGCCCTCGGCGATCTGCTCCATGCTGCGGCCGGAGGCGACCGACGTCTTGTTCTCGTCCAGGATCGCCGCGCCGTCCTCCTCGAGCGAGTGATCGTCGTGATGCTTGAACAGCAGCCAGTTGGTCCGCTTGCCGCCGTCGCGGTTGTTGCGCATGCGCACCAGGACGAAACTGCCATGCAAACGCTTGCCATGAAGCGTGAACTTGAAGTCGCCCTTCTGCAGGGCCGCTTCCGGTGACTTGCTGCCTTCCGGCTCCCAATAGCCGCGGTCCCACAGCATCACCGTACCGCCCCCATACTGGCCCTTGGGGATGGTGCCTTCGAAATCGCCGTAGTCCAGCGGATGATCCTCGACTTCGACGGCAAGCCGTTTGTCATGCGGATCCAGCGAAGGCCCTTTGGTTACCGCCCATGACTTGAAGACCCCGTCAAGTTCCAGTCTGAGGTCATAATGAAGCCGAGTCGCGTCGTGCTTCTGAATCACGAACCGGCGGCGGTTCGACGGCTTGACGTGGTCCTCGCCACTCGGTTCGCTTGTCTTTTGAAAATCGCGCTTGGCACGGTATTTCGAGAGATTATCGGCCATGTGTCTTGCGGACCCTTCCATAGCAGGAGAGCGGCGCTGGCCTGTCTCCTGATGTTGATCTCAACGAAACGACAACGCCTCCGGCGACCGGAAGTTTCGAGGATGCGTGTTACAATCCGGGGAAAAGTAGTGGAAGACGCAAGACAGAATGCTACCCCGCCAAGTTCGCCAAACGCTTAGGAATGCAAGCGACTTACCATCGGGTGTTTTCGACGGGATTATCTTAGGTCAAGTGGAGCCCGGCAAATTTGCTCTCGCCGGCGGCGTGTGGTTTCTTCGGAAACCGTCCATCCACGAAGCGTCGATACGGCTTTCTCTCACAAGAAATTTCATGGCATCGCAAGCGATGCAGGCAAGACTTCCATAATGGCCCGGAGGACGGGCCCCCACAACATTCCGCGTAGGAAGATCTCCAAAAGGAACAGCCGCGGCGCTGCGTCGTTTATGCGGAAGTTGTGTCACGCAATTAGGAACTCAAAAATGCGCTTCTTCAGGGATAACGGGCTTTCAGTTGTCTTGATTGCTCTGTCGCTCTTCACTATCGCGGGGATGCTGTTGACCGGATTGTATGCTTACGGGCGCGAGCTTACCGATCACGGCTCAGGGGATCTGGGTTTGGTCGCCTACGCGAAAACCGGGCACTTTTTGTCGGCGCTTTTTGAAAATTGGGAATCTGAGTTCCTGCAAATGTCGGCCTATGTGATGCTGACCGCGTTCCTGTTTCAACGTGGCTCGGCCGAATCCAAGAATCCGGACGAACCGCCAGAACAGGAGGAGGACCCAGCACTCAAGCACGGCGACCCGGAGGCTCCTTGGCCGGTTCACCTCGGTGGTTTCGCGAAATGGCTCTATTCCTACTCATTGGGCATAGCTCTCGGGCTGCTCTTCCTCAGTACCTTCGTCCTACATCTTTGTTACAGCAGCCAGGCCGAGAACGCAGAAGCCCTGTTGCATGGACAACCAACTGTTTCAATTGCCGAGCATCTCGCCAGCGCTTCGTTCTGGTTCGAGTCCTTCCAGAACTGGCAAAGTGAATTCCTCTCGACAGCCGTCATCGTTATTCTCTCGATTTTCCTGAGGTTTCGCGGTTCTCCCGAATCCAAACCCGTGGCTGCCCCCCACGGGCAAACCGGCGCATAGGATAGTTTCTCGAGGTCGTGATCAATAATCTCAGGACGATCCCAGCCCGAAGAAGGCGCAGTTCTTGGCGTGATGGCAGTGCCCCGTTCATCTGCCCATGTCGGCGATGAAGTTGAGGTTCTTTATCGGCAGGCACAGCGCTTTCGGCGCCTTGTTATCCAATGGCCGTCAGAGTTAGTCGGGGAAGGTGAAAGCCAGGATCATCGCGATCCCGCGAAAGCTGCAACTAGCACGGCCAGTTCAACGATCATGATGCTGAGTATGACCACACATGCCAAAAACCTTCAGATAGCGGCGAGCATTTAACAGAACGCCTGATCTGTAGAAATGTTCAGTGGCTGCGGGAATTTTGGGCTGCAGATCTATGCCCCAGGGGAGACGGATTCCTCTGCGGCTCGGCGGCATAAAACGAACACGGACTTCGGCTCCAGGGGCCTTGCCCGCCCAATCCTCGGAACATCCGCGGGCCCAACAGGTTTGGAGCCGACACAAAGCTCGTCTCTCTTTCACTTGAGGATTATCGGTATGGCCAAATCTGCGAAACAGACACCGGACAAGCGCGCGACGATTCACGATCAGAAGCTGTCACGCGGTCGCGGGGGCGAACTTCATCAGATTGCCAGTGGGAATATTGATGTTCTCACGACCGCGCAGGGCGGTTCCGTAGCCGACGATCAAAACACTTTGAAGATCGGCGAGCGCGGGCCTACGCTCATTGAAGACTTTCACTTCCGCGAGAAGATCTTCCATTTCGATCATGAGCGTATTCCGGAACGCGTGGTGCATGCGCGCGGCTATGGCGCCCATGGGTATTTCGAAACCTATGAATCGCTTGCCGCCTACACCCGTGCCGACATCTTCCAGCGGTCAGGCGAAAAGACACCTGTTTTCGTACGCTTTTCGACCGTCGCCGGTTCCAAGGGTTCTTTCGACCTGGCGCGCGACGTGCGTGGCTTTGCTGTCAAATTCTATACGAAGGAAGGCAATTGGGATCTCGTCGGCAACAACATTCCCGTCTTCTTCATCCAGGATGCGATCAAGTTCCCGGACATCATCCATGCGGTAAAGCCCGAGCCTGACCGAGCTTTCCCGCAGGCCCAGTCCGCGCACGACAATTTCTGGGACTTCATCTCACTCACACCGGAATCATTGCACATGATCATGTGGGTGATGTCTGATCGGGCAATCCCCCGGTCCTTTCGCTTCATGCAAGGGTTTGGCGTCCACACCTTCCGGCTCGTCAACACGAAGAATGAATCGACCTTCGTCAAGTTCATCTGGAAACCCAAACTCGGCCTGCAGTCGGTCGTGTGGAACGAGGCGGTCAAGATCAACGGCGCCGATCCGGATTTTCACAGGCGCGATCTGTGGAACGCCATCCAATCCGGCGATTTCCCTGAATGGGAACTGCAGCTGCAGCTTTTCGATCAGGAATTCGCCGACAGCTTCGACTTCGACATCCTCGATCCGACAAAGATAATCCCCGAAGAGACCATAAAGCCCATTCCCGTCGGACGGCTTGTCCTTGACCGCATGCCGGACAACTTCTTCGCAGAAACCGAACAGGTTGCATTCATGACCCAGAACGTTCCGCCCGGCATCGATTTTTCGAATGACCCGCTGCTGCAGGGCCGCAATTTTTCCTATCTGGACACGCAGTTGAAGCGCCTCGGCAGCCCGAACTTTACGCACATTCCGGTCAATGCCCCAAAATGTCCATTCCATCATTTCCAGCAGGACGGGCATATGGCGATGCGCAACCCGGCCGGGCGAGCCAACTACCAGCCGAATTCCTGGGGCGAAGGTCCGCGAGAAAGCCCACAGAAGGGCTTCCCGACGTTCGCCGCTGAAGAGGAGGGTCCAAAGGTCCGGCTGCGTGCCGAGAGCTTTGCGGATCACTACAGCCAGGCGCGTCAGTTCTTCATCAGCCAGACCGCAACGGAACAGCGCCATATCGTCATGGCTCTGACGTTCGAGCTGGCGAAATGCGAAAACCCCGTTATCCGCGAGCGCATGGTTTCCCATCTTCTCAACGTCGACAAGACGCTTGGTACCACCGTTGCCGACAAGCTTGGCATCACGACGCTTCCCAAACCCGCCGACGCGGCGGTACCGCCACGCAACGACCTCCCGGCCTCGCCCGCCCTTAGCATTATCGAGAATGGGCCAGATAGCTTCGCCGGGCGAAAGCTTGGCGTCTTGGTCACGGCTGGGGCGGATGCCCGCATGGTGAAGGCTCTCCAGGCGGCAATCGAAAAGGAAGGCGCCGAGATGGAAGTCGTGGCACCGAAAGTCGGCGGCGTGGAGGCCGCTGATGGCAGCTTGATCGAGGCCAACCATATGATTGACGGTGGACCTTCGGTGCTCTTCGATGCCGTGGCGCTTATCCTATCAAAGGAGGGGGCTGAACGTTTGGCAGAAGAATCTGCAGCCCGCGACTTCGTCGCGGACGCCTTTGCACATTGCAAGTTCATCGGCTTTTCATCCCAGGCGCTGCCGCTTTTGGCCCGAGCCGGGATTGAATCCGAAATGGATGAGGGACTGGTTGCGCTCGACGCTCCAAAAGCGATCCCTGCGTTCATCAAGGCCTGTGGCAAGCTGCGCTTATGGAGCCGCGAAACGGCCGTCAAACTTTAGGGCCAGCGCTGCCGCTTGTCCGCCTCCCCGTCTCGCCTCGTCGAGGACGAGGCAGGCAGGCTTTTTGCAGGCCTATTACCGGAACTGGGTGCGAGCGATGGAGAGCACGAACTTCGTCGACCTTGCCTGGGTGCCGAAGGTGGGTGCAGACCGCCGTCGACATGCTTTGCTCGCAACACCGTTCACCTGGCGAGACTGACAAAGGACAATCCCTATGGGCGCGGCGGCTCACGCTCCAGCTCGGCGTTCAGTTCGGCGCCGATGATGACAATGACGGTGGATACCCAAATCCAGAGTAGGAAGCCGATCAGAGCCCCCATCGTGCCATAGGTGGCGTTGTAGTCTGCGAAATTGTCGACGTAGAAGGAATAGGCCAGAGAAATTGGAAGCCAGCAAAAAGTACTCAGCACAGCGCCCCAGGTGAACCATCCGGCCTTTCGCGGATCTCGATCAGGACAATAGCGATACACCAGCGTTATGCCGGCGCCGGCCAGTAACAGGAGCACAGGCCATCGCAACAACGTGGCTAATTCTGCCATTTGCTCGTCGGGGCGAATCGCGGCCAGGACGGACGGCAGACCGCGATCGCTGCTAGGAGGAGTGCCAGGAAAATCAGCCCCGCAACGGTAAATACAAGACTGATCAAGGTAAGATGAACGAAGCTGCGCCCCTCGGTTTCACCGTAAGCGATATTGATCGCTTCAAGGAGCGCCGCGACGCCGTTACGTGCGCTCCAGATCGTAACGAGCAAACCGGCAGCGAAGCCGACACTCAGACTTGAGGTCTTTTGAGACACAATCGCTTCTAGCTGTTCTGCAACCAGCTCAAGCGACTGTGACGGCAACACTGCGGAGAGATTGACAAGCTGCCGGCCGATTGCCACTGGATCGGATATCAAGCCGTATATGGACACCAGGGACGTCAGTGCGGGCAGCAGCGCAAGGAGCACGTAAAACGTCACGCCCGCGGCGACGAGCGTCACGCGATCGTCGATGACCTGAGCGACCACTCGTGAAGCGAGATCAAACGCGCGGCTGTGCCCGCCATGGCTGCTTTGCTTTTTCTCGCGTTTCGGCCCCGCCGGTTTGGCATTGTCCATAGACCGACCTCATACCACGTCGTCGCCACTGCCGCCCAACGCGCGACTGCGCGCCTAGTTCCTTTTCGCGTCGCGGCGCGGATGCGGCGTCCGCCCGACCCTAGAGGGAATGGTTCCGCGCGTCGCGTTTACGATGAAGCCGTGCGGCCACTGAATGTCGGCGGGCGGGAACCTCCCGGCTATAGGCTGGAGCAGCAGGCGCTTGACTTATCATCCGCCAAGGCGATCGCTTGCCATTGACGGGATCCGTGCGCCGAACATGCGCTTCCCGCAGGACAATCCTTAGGACGCGTGCTTCGAAACTATCGCGGACGCTGTTTCGAACCAAATGCCGGCAAGCCGGCTTTTTTGCTCAAAAGGCCTCATACGAGTCATCAAATTCCCCGGTGGCTACTCGGCCATCCTTCATGAAGACCTGCCTCATACGCGCGTAAACGGGTAAAAGATCCTATTAGGTTGACCAATTTCAGCGTTGGCGTCGTTTCCACTCCCGGTATGGCACCAGCAACTGGCCCGGAAAGCGCTTTTGAATTTCTTCTTCGGTTAATGCAATTCTCGCCATAACCTCCTCGCGCTCCGTGCCTTCAGCACTTTCGCTTGCAGCCTCCAGATCAGTCATGACGGAAAAAACTTCATCCTGTGTCATCGTCTCAAGTCGACCGGCAAGATCCGCAATGGGAATGTTTTTGTAGTCTGTCATGAATAGCCTCCCGCCTTCCAAGCCATAAATCTTTACTCGGCTCGAAGTTCCCCCCATACGGTCACTCAGTCGCCAGACGGGGAAGCAAGTGAAGTCTTTGCTTGCCCCCACGCTGAGATTGTTTTTGACGCTGCTTCTTAAAAAGTGACTAGGAAGCGCCATCATGAGTGGCAAGGACGAGCAAGGCCTGACGCCGTCCCCGAAGACGGCCCTATAAGCCGGGATGAGCTGACAGAACCCCGTCAACCTGTTCTCGACCCGCATGACCCGGACGAAGACGACGATCCGGACGAAGTCGAGGAAGTGAAGGTTCCCGCCCCCGAGCTGGATCCGGACAACGAAGAGCCGGACGATTTGCCGGCTCGCGAGTAAGGGTGGACTAACTCCGACTCGGCGGGCGGCAGAAGCACCGAAGGAGGTCTGCCGCGATGGTCTTCATTCGACCGGAATTTGATTGCCGCGGCGGCGAAGGCTCTGACGCCTCGGGTCTCATCGCGTCCGTAAAGTTCGCATTGGCATCCGAGGCGCCATTCGAAACGCAGAACCTTTGCTTCAGATCGCTCGGAAAATGCCTCGTCATTGAGGGACAAGTTACAGAACCGAACGGGGACGTATTCATTCGCCGCGTCGCCGAGGAAATCGCTGGTGCAGACCGGGTCGTGGTGCGGGTCGGTTGCCCTCGATCAAACCCATAGCGCCAGCCAGAGGGGCTCGTGTCCCCTATCCTTCCCGAGGACCGCGAACAGAATGCCCGGATCCCCTCGGTCAAGCTCACGCGAGCGCCATACGCTAATACACCGAGGGCAACGATGCCCCATAAGCTTTCACATCGTCGGTGACTGGCTTAGCCCCTGAGAGAGCTTGCCGTCCCTCTTCGCCTGCTGGTGGGGGCTGGCGTGCCAAGCAGACGACATGTCAAAGTGAGTAGTCAGAGCGTCCTTCTGGACGCACAATCTACCCATCGCCGGACTGTACAACGGGCTCCGGCGGCTGGGAGATCATAAGCGCTTTCGCCCCAACTGGAGGAGATTGCGTATCAACGGCGATCTGGTTACATCCTAGGTCTTTGATAAGGTCTTGGATGACCGGGATATTGCCAGATACAGCGGAGAAGGCGAATGCCTCGCTCGACACGCGCTCAGGCTCTACATGAGCGGCACACGTGGAACGTTAGAGCTTGAACACCAACTCATCGATGTCTGGCGCTCCAAAGCCAATGCGCAACCCACAACCAGCGGCACGACCACTGTCGTCGACTTGCTGCCTGAACTGGCGGCATGGGCTCGAAGACTCAGCCCTTCCCCGGAGGCAGCGACTGAGCTCACTGAGCAGACACTCGAATATGCCATCGAACATCTCGATGAATTCGTGAACACTTCCGACGTCAGAGGATGGCTCGTCAACCTGATGGTGGAGCTTCGCCTGCGCCGCAGTCGGCACCTGCACAGCTCGTGAACGCAACGCCGGGTGACCTTTGTCCTCGCGCTTAAGATCTTATATTTTAGTGCTTCCTAATTTCTAGGGAGGCACCCTTGGCCATCAGTGCAGAGTTTCGGAACACTAACGTTGCGGTAGTGCTACCTCCTGCCACCTACACCACTCCCGTGGACACGATCCAGGCTGCGCCGCGAATGGCGAACCGGGCGAGAACCATTTCGAGTTTGACGAGTTGGATTGATCGGGAAGGGAAGCCAGAAACGGGTGGCACCGCCGTGGAAAATACCCCACCCAACGCGCCCTTCCACGTTCGTCACCAAGTGCCGATGGACGAGGAGGTATCGATGTCGATTTACGTTCTCATCAGTGCTGTTTGCATCGTGGTCGGAGTGCTTCTTCTCTGCTGGGAGGCGCTTGCTGGACGGCCCTTGAGCAGTCCCCGCAACCCGGCCGCAGACGCAGCCCCGACCTTGGAGCCCAAGGGACAGGGGCTCGGCTTTCTCGGCGTTAAAAGAAACTGGACGGGACTGGGCCTGATTGCGGCCGGTATGGTCATCTTCGTTGCAACCTTCTGAGCGAGAATCCGGCTGTCTCGGCGGCCGGCTGGAACATGGTCCTGATTAGACGGACGACGGGGGCAACAAGGGAACGTAGTTGCGCCGCAACTGGTTATGCACCGTCGCCACTTGAACGGGCTCTGCGGTCGCGCACGCCGATATAGTCTGCGACCAGGCCGGAATGACGAAGCTTGAGACCGATGTAAATTCGATTAGGGACGCCTCGAAGAAGGAGATGGCCACTAAGGAGATGGCCATGGCCAAGGAAGCGATGACAGCGAATGATACGCAGAAATGCAAAACGCATATAGAGAATGCGATGAAGGGGAAGGACGGCATGTAAGGGCAGGCTCGCCGATTGGATATTGGCGTCGCGTTCGCCGTCGTATGAGCGGGCTGCTCCCCTACCTTGCGGAAACCGCACTCAACCATTCTTCAGCCGTTGAAAGCTCGAGCTGCACGGAAAAGCGGTTGCCGAGAAGCTGGAGCGAAGCGTCATGCGTTTGATCAAGTCCACTATAGACGCCGTCTTTTAATAGGGTCACCCCGTAGCCGCGGTCGATGGCGCCAAGCACCGCCGACATGACGCACACATCGGTTGCGCCGCCCGTAACGATGATCGTCTCGACGCCTTCAAAGCTCAACGCTCGGTCAAGCCTCCCGCTCAGCCACGGCGAATAGGTGCGCTTGTCCAAAATACGGGCCGGGGGGACCAGGCGTTGGAGGGGATGGATGAGCTTGATCAGTTCCGGGTCCATCTGTGATGCTGTCATCATTGGCCATTTTTCGTAGTAGTCGCGCCACGTGCCCGGCATCTCCTGGGGGTGTCCCGACCTCGATTACCTGATCGGCGATTTTCGGCATCCATCTTGCCTGCCATGGCGTCTCGTCTTCGAACATACGCTGCATATCGACGCAAAGATGGATCCATTTCTTCAATATCATGCCACCTCCCCATCAATCGCTTGAAAGCCACTACCAACTTCGCGCAGGGACAGCCGGTTCCCAAAACAGCTGCGCATGGGCCCGCGAACAGCGCACCCGCGCGGGAGAAGATCGGGATGCCCGGAAAACAAGTGTCGGCTAGGGCGTCGGTGCGTGACCAAGCGCATCGACAGGCGCGCCGGGATTGGGTGTCGGGGTTTCTTGTGTGTCTCGAGGAGGCTGGGTGGACTCTTCACTGGGCTTTGGTGGCGGCCCCCTGGCGCGGGCCGTTGCTCGCGCTGCGGTTTCCGATCACCGGGTTTGGAAGGAGTTGGGATCTGCTCGTTGATGGATTCAGCCCTCGCTTTTCCCTTCAAAACCTATCAACCGGCGCTGGGTTCCGGCTCCAAACCCTTGCGACCGCAGCCGCGAAACAAATCTGAGTACCGCAAATTCGCCAACGCGCGGACATCGTCCCATTCGCCGAAAAGCGCTAGCGAACCGGTGGCACGGGAATGACTGGACGCTCCTGTCCGGGATCTATGGGCGGTATGAGGTCGGACTCGTCCTCGTCCGGCTGGGGCTTATTCCTCGTCTCCGGCTCGCAGCTTGGCGTGGGTGTAGGCCGTTCAGGTCCCGGTTCTTCCTGCGCGCACCAGCTCGGACTGAGTTCAGCCAGAAGACTCTTAATCACGGTATTCATCACATCCACTTCCGTCGATGACGGTGGGTGGCGCTGCCCGTCTGTCCTGTGGCAGCGCCCCTGAGATCGCGCGACGGGCAAGTGCCGACGCCATGCCGGCGCCTGCGATCAGTAGCCGCCGATGATCGGCAAGATTTCGCCGGTGATGTAGCTCGACATCTGCGGCGAGGCGAGGAAGACGTAGGCCGGGGCGATCTCCTCCGGCTGAGCCGCCCGCTTCATCGGTGTCTTGGACCCAAATGTTTCTACGTCATCAGCTTCCTTGTCGGAAGGGTTGAGAGGGGTCCAGACAGGACCGGGGGCAACGGCATTGACGCGGATGCCTTTGGAAATCAGGTGGCCCGAGAGGGCACGCGTGAAGGCATGAATGCCACCTTTTGTCATCGAGTAGTCGAGCAGGTCCTTTGAGCCGTTAAGCCCTGTCACTGATCCGGTGTTAATGATCGAAGAGCCATTTTTAAGATGCGGGATGGCGGCCTTTGCCATGTAGAAATAGCCGTAAAGGTTCGTTTTCATCGTCTCGTCGAAGTGTTCCGCCGTCAGGTCTTCGATGTGCTTTGTGTGAATCTGGAATGCGGCGTTGTTTACGAGGATGTCGAGGCGATCGAACTTGGCCACCGTCTCCTCCACCACCTTTCGACAGAATTCGCTATCTTTGACGTCGCCTTTGATCACAAGGCACTCGCGGCCCTCGGTTTCAACCGCGGTTTTCGTGTCTGCTGCGTCCTGCGCTTCATCAAGATGCACGATTGCGATGTCTGCTCCTTCGCGGGCAAATAGGATCGCAACCGCTCGACCTATGCCGGAGTCTCCGCCGGTAATCAGGGCCACCTTGCCTTTCAGTTTCTCTGAACCTTTGTAAAATGGGGCATCATACATCGGCGCGAGCGGCAGATCGGCCTCAGAACCGGGCTTGGCTTGATGCACCTTAGGAAACGGGGGTTCGGGATAGCGGCGCGCGCCCGCTTGCATGGCTGCGGGCGGCTTGGTGTCTTCCTTCCTGTCGGCACGCTCCACCTGTTTCTGAATCTTGCGCTGCTTCTGGGCGGTCGGGGGCGTCATTTGAATCTCCCTTTAACTGAGAAGAGGAAACGCAGGCGGCGCAGAAAAGTTTGAATCGAGAGCCCGCCGATGTTCGCGTCTGCCGTGGCGTTTGCCGGCGGCAGAACAACCGGGATACAACGGCAGTCCAGCGGGGCCTATACCGGCGTCGTGTTCGCGGGTTTCAAGCTATCAGCCGGACGGCGTCAGGTTTTCAAGCCTGTCGGCCTCGTCAAGGGCGCTCTTGGCACCTTCGATCGCGCCTTCGGCCGCTGCATCGGCCGTTGATACAAGCTGGTCGCGAACGCGATCCGAAACCTCGCCGGCCGCCTCATCCTCAAACTCGGTTGCGGGCAAGGCTGCTCCAATGGCCGCGCCGATCGCAAACGCCAGTGCACCGCCAACCAAGGGCTGATCGCGAAACGTCTTGACGATGACCGCATTCAACTGCGCCCCATGGTCGTGGGCGCTCTCGCGGACATTTCGAACGCTGTCGGCGGCCGACCGGCCGGCGTCTGAAACGGTGCCCGAAATCGAACTGGCCGTACCCTTCATTTCGCGCCATGTCGCCGATGCCCAACCGGTTGCTTCATCAAACAAGCCGCCGGTCTCATCGCGGATATCTTCGATTGCTTGCCCAGAGGCGTCGGCGAAACCGCGATAGACTGTACCGCTAGGATCTACGAAATGACCGGCCCTGCGGCCGACGGCATCCGTGCGGGCACGAAAGTGACTGCCGTCCTGATCTTCGAAATGGCTGTACCGCTCGCCGAAATTCGCCTCAACCGGTCCAACCCTCCGCATATTGCCCTTGACCGTCGCGAGCGGATAGTCGTCCATTCCCCTGTCGGCGACGGAAGCTTGAGGAGCCCTGGAGGCGGGATCTGCAAGCAGCCATGCAAGGCCAATCCCCGTCAGCGCGACCGGAATCGGATTCGCCTTCATAGCGCCGCTGAGATTGGTGAGGAATTCGGCTCCTCCGCTCCCTCTCGCATAGGCGATAACCTCGTCCATTAATTCGCCCGGTGACATTCGCTCCTGAATTGCATGGAGCTTTTCTTCGATCCTTTGGCGATCGGTCTCAATTTCCCGCTGGAGTTCTGCGGATGAGGGTGTATCGGCGGTCATTTCACTGTCTCCTTGGCCACATCAAGGTCGCGCTGGAGCGATGCCGTTGTTCTCTCGAAGAGGATGCTGCGGTTTCCGAGCCTTGCAAGGCTGCGGGAGATCATCACCCAGGCGAGAAGTCCGACGACAAGCCCGACCACAACCGCTGACAGCGCATGGGCGTTCGCCTCCTGCATTCCTTGCCCAATGAGGAACGCGCTGAGCCCCTGCACCACCGCGCTCAAGAGCACGCCGATGGCCGCGATGGCAAAGATCAACCCGACCAGAAGTGTCTCGATACTGCCGATTGCCCGGTTGAGATTTTCGCTCGCCTCGGCCTTTGCAAGATCGATCTCTTTACGAAACAGGCCGGCTATGTCGGTTACCAACCCCGTCATGAGGTCGGATAAAGAGCGGTCGTCGCGGTGGTTAAGCATCGCGCAACTCCTTTTCAAATGTCCAGTTGCCTTCAGGTTGCTGCTTTGACGAGGTGGCCGGTGCCGCTTCGGTCGATCGCTTTGCCGAAGCATTCAGGAAGCGACTTGCCGCCAACCCCGCCATTGCTGCCATTCCGAGAAAAGCAAGTGGCTGCTTGCGCCCAAAGTCTTCTGCCAACGCGGCGATTTCGCCGAGGTCGCGGTCATCGCAGTCGCGTGCGAGGCGTCCAACAGAACGGCCCAGTCTCTGCGTGTAGCGCCCAAGCCCTTGCTGGTTCGACTGGCAAAGCTCGGATCCGACTTTCTCCATGGCGCCCGCAAGCCCACGCAGTTGGTGCGCGAGTGCGCCCTTCTCCTCATCCATGGCTCTGGCAGCGGCCGCCTTGGCCTGGCTGGAGCGATCGCCGCTATCTGCGGGATCATCGGCCCGGCGGTCATCGACGTTGGTTTCGGTGCCGTCTGAATTGGGGTCGCCCTCATTTGAGGACCAGACGTGTCGCTGCTGCTGTGGCCTGCGGTTTTGTGGGTCGCCCATCGTTTCGTGCCTCCTGGTTTGTGCGGACCGCAGCCCGATCCGTTGGGCTTCAAACCACCCACAAACGATCTTGTTCCCGGCCCTGTACGGTCATTCCCGCCCGCTCAGCTGAGCCAGCACGGCAACAAAACCAGCACCCCTTGAGACACGAAGGGTCAGGCCGATCCGATCAACGCGTCGATACGGATCGGCAGATCCCGCACACGCTTGCCTGTCGCATTGTACACAGCACTGGCGATGGCGGCCGCGGTGCCGACATTGCCGAGTTCGGACGCCGGATTATCGCGCTTCAATTGCCGCAAGATCGTGTCGTCGCTGACCGACATGCCGAGCCGACGAAAGGCTTGCAGGGCTCGTGGAAGCACAGTTCTGTCCGACCCGTAAGGCGCGTCCACGCTTAAGTCTGCAAACGACAGCATTGCGCCCCAATTTTGGTCACTCACACCACCCGCGCGAGCTCCTGGAAGCCGTCGGTCTGCTTCGCCAATGGTCGCGTCCGGAAGGCGCCCGACGAGAACATGTTGGAGGACGCTTGGCAGACTGGATTTTCGCGGGGCTTTTACCAAAGGCGCTGTAATCCGGCTTCGCCTCCATATCCAATCGTTACGAATTTCGGCATCGGACACACTCCTACCTTTGCGCTTCTGAGCTTGCCGAGGCTTTCCGCGAGAACGCTTCCCAGAGCCGACTTCCATCCTCCGAGTGGGAAGGCTTGAGTTCTGGTTCTTCGGTTCCATTTGATGTGCCGACAGGCTCAACATCATGAAGGAGGTGGTCGAATGACGCGGAACATCATGGCACTGGCTTTCACGGCCGTAATCGGAATGTGTAGTGCAGGCGTGGCGCATGCCGAGCAGTTGGCAGCCAGATCGAGCGCCAGCATACAGAATGATCTCAACTATCTGATGTACACGCCCGACGACTATGCTTCGTCCAGCAACGCGTATCCGCTTGTTGTTTGGCTACACGGCGGCGATCAGGGCGGGACCGATATCGAGAAAGTCAAATCGAGTGGCATTCCGAAACTGATTGAGGATGGAAAGACATTCCCCTTCCTAGTGTTTTCGCCTCAGAATCCGAGTGAAGAACTGCTTTATCCGATCGAGAAAGTGGAGGCGGCACTCGACGAGGTTATCTCGAAGTATCGCGTAGATCGCGCGCGTGTCTATGTCGTGGGGTTCAGCCGCGGGGGGTTCGGTACTTGGGCCATGGCAGAACAGTTTCCCGAAACATTCGCCGCTGTCGTTCCGATCGCTGGTGGCGGTAATCGCCACTACCTTAGCAGGACAAATGAAAAGGCAGCTTTCTGGGTGTTCCACGGCACGAACGATGAAGTCATCCCTTTGTCGGATTCGGTCGTGCTGTACGAGCGCCTCGTGGGTCTGAAGCGTAATGCTCGTTTGAGTGTTCTGGAGGGCGTGGACCACTCGGGCGTCGAACGGGCCGCCTTAAATGATCCCGAGCTTTGGGATTGGCTTCTGAAACAGCGCCTTGAGGTCGCGCCTGAGTAACCTTTCAATCCTCTACGCGTACCGCGGAATGCGAACGGCGTCTGCTTAGCGCCCTCAAGACGGTCGTTGAGACGCCCGGTTTGTCGTTCTGAAAGCTGCCGGTCGGCTACGAAAACGACAATGCCGCCAGTGAGCCGTTCAGGCGGCCAGCGTCTTTCCCGCAATAATCGAGTGCTTCCTATCCCATTCACAATACTTTCAGGGCTTCAGGGGAGTTGAGCGAAGATATCGTCGACGACACTTGGGACGGTACCCGCCGTGTCTATATTGATGCCGACGGGAAGATATTCCCGGGTATGATGGTAGCGGAGTACCAGCGCCCGCTCGGCCGGCTCGAAGCCCGGCTCATTCGGCCGCCCATCTAATCGTCGGTTCAACGTCTCAACGTCGATGTCGAGCACGAAAACCTTGTCGAATAGGTCCAGGAATTTGTGGAAATTGCGCGAGCCGCCACAGAAGAAGGTGGCAGGATGGGTGGTGTCGGCAGCAATAGCCCGGAGCTTGTCGACCGGCCAGATCCAGTGCGCGTATCCCCAAACGATGCGGTCCGCGCCTTTGGGCGGTCCTGCGAGTGCCTGGCCTGTCTCGGGGTCGCCGACATAGGCCAACACCCGGTCACCATGGACGGCATGGTAGCCCCGCCGCTCCAGTTCGGTAGCGACAGACGTTTTTCCAGTGCCGGAACCGCCTTCGATCAGATAGTTCTTGATTCCCATAGGGGCTCTTATCATGGCCTTCAATCCGGTGAGAAGAGTCTCTCCGGGCGGGCGCTCCGCTACTCAGTTCTTCGTCGAGGCCGAGTAGTAGAGCCGCCCGACGCTGCATCTCGATGTCGAGGTCACCTGGTCTTCCGATGTAATCCAGCGCCTGATCGACGAGACCGCCGATGTCGGCTCCGGCTTCCTCACGACATTGGCGCGCGACCTCCATCGGGATAGGATTGCCACCTATTGCCCTCGTAGCGCGAATAAACGGTTGCCCGCCCCTCGGGCGATGCATAAGCTCCCATTGCGGCGCGCCGCGTTCTACCGATGACGGTCGGATGCCGCTGCAAGCCGCCTCCCCAAATTTCCCAAGGGCCAAGAACAACAATCATGACTGTCGCCATTCCCACCATGACGCGTCCCAAGACGCATCTCGCTGTGCTGGTCTTTCTGGGTCTCACCCATCTACTCAATGACCTGATGCAGTCACTGATTCCGGCGGCCTATCCGATCCTGAAGGACGCCTATGCGCTGGATTTCGTGCAGATCGGCTTGATCACCATGACCTTCCAGATCGCCGGGTCGCTGCTGCAACCGGTAATCGGCATGGTGACGGACAAACATCCCGCGCCCTATTCACCGGTCGTGGGGATGATGTTTACACTCTCTGGCCTGGTTAGCCTTGCCTTCGCCCATAGCTACGCGGTGATTCTGGTTTCAGTTGCGCTGATCGGCATTGGATCGTCCATCTTTCACCCGGAAGCGACGCGCATGGCGCGCTATGCCGCCGGCGGGCGCCAGGGGTTGGCGCAGGGACTGTTTCAGGTCGGCGGTCAGGCGGGCGGCGCGCTCGGCCCGGTCTTCGCTGCGCTGATCATCGTTCCCTGGGGACAGCCGAGCCTCGCCTGGTTTGCCGTTCTCGCATTGATGGCCATGGCACTTCTTGTATGGATCGGTAGCAAGCAGCGGGAGATCGGCGCCGCATTCATGGCGTTGCGGGCAGACGGCAAGAAGGCGGGCGGCGCCGTTCGTCACGCGCCAGCGACGATCGGGGTAGCCCTGGGTGTCCTGACGCTGCTGATGTTTACTAAGAACGCCTATGGCGAGAGCTTCCGCTCATTCTACACCTTCTATCTCATGGAGAAGTTCGGCCTCTCGATCCCCTCCGCACAGATGTTGCTGTTCATCTTCCTACTGGCTTCGGCCGCGGGCGCGCTGATCGGCGGCATCGTCGGTGATCGCATCGGGCGTTATCGTATCATCTGGATTTCGGTTCTGGGGCCGCTTCCGCTGACGCTGATCCTGCCACACGTCGACCTCCTCTGGACCGGCGTGCTGACGGTGATGATCAACCTGATCATGGCGAGCGCCTTCGCCTCCATCCTGATCTACGCAATCGAGTTGCTGCCGCACCGGATAGGACTCATTGGTGGGCTGTTCTACGGTCTAAATTTCGGCCTTGGCGGTATAGCCGCAGCGCTTCTCGGAATATTGGCCGACAGCTATGGTGTCGGAACGGTTTACTACGTCTGCTCCTTCCTCCCGCTTGCGGGGCTTCTCGCGTGGTTCCTTCCGAGGATTGAAGAGGGCCACGCTTGAAGACATCGGTCCTATGGCCGGATGCCCCGTGGTAATAAGGTCCAGTCGATACATTATGCGATCTTCAAAGTCCCAAACATCAACATAGGTAGAATTCCGCCCTTACATGGGCAACCCTTGCCACTTGGCTTCGAGCAAATACACCTCGTTGCCAAGCAGGAAGCTATTTAATCGCGAGACTGTGCCTCTAATATTTTCAACAACATAGCGCGCCACATTATTTGAGATTAAGCAGTTAATTTGAGATTTTGGCTCGTGAGCTGGCACCTAATTTGAGATTTTCCGCAATGGCAGCAACGTCATATCTTCGGAGATGACCCCCCCCGCTAAACCCGCATGTTTACAGATGCTTAAACCCTCAAATGTCCAATGATGCGTGGGCATGCGATCTCAAATTAACCGCCAAAAGCTGCCGCAACGAACGCAATCTAACGGTTCACTGCCAAACGACATCTACGCCAAGGCCCTGCCGATGGAGGAATTCAGACCTTCTATCGAAGGGGCTCCGCTCGAAATGCGTCCTGACGCAGGACCAGAGCAGTTCGGGGACGTTTTTCATATTCGAGAAAGGCACGGACGCCCTTTCGTAACCGACCATCCTTTCCTGCCTGCCGTGAATCTGCCGTAGCGGCGAATTCTGTAAGAAGATGCAGCGCCTTGCGGAGTTTACGTTATGGTGGCAGGGCGTCCTGTACCGGGATATCGCAACGGCCATGAAGAAGGTAAGGCAGATGAGAAAAATTGCGCTGATTTCGTTGACACTCGCATTCCCGATGGTCGCGCATGCCGAAATCGTCACCCCCAAAGTTTTGGTGATCACCATGTTCGGGGAAGAAACCAAGCCCTGGCTGGAAAACCTGCAATTGCCCAAGCGCATCGCGGTGACAGGGCTGCCGAAAAGCGCTCCCGACGTCGTCTGCAACGACGATCTCTGCGTCATGACGACCACGATGGGATTTGCAAATGCGGCCGCGTCCACAGCAGCGGTCGCGCTTTCGGACAAATTAGATCTGTCGAAGACCTATTTCATCATCGCAGGAATAGCCGGAATCGACCCTTCGAAGGGCACGCTCGGCTCGGCTGCCTGGGCCGATTATGTCATCGATGGCGGCCTTTTCCATCGCATGGCCACGTCTGAGGCGCCGGCAGAATGGAAGTCGACCGTCGTCGAGCTTGGTGCAGGCGTGCCTGGAGAAAAGCAGGCCTGGGGCGCCGGAACCGAGGTGTTTGAAATGAACAAGCCGCTGCTCGAGGCGGCGCTTGCGGCGAGCCGGAATGTCACGCTGGCCGACGGCGAGACCGCGACCGCCTATCGCGCACTCTATTCGCAGCCGGCCGCCAAGGCCAAGCCGGGCGTAACGAGTTGCACGACCATTTCGGCCGATACCTATTGGCATGGCGCGGGCGTTGCTACGGAACTCGCCGCGCACGCAAAGGTCCTCACCGATGGAAAGGCGGATTACTGCACGAGCCAGATGGAGGACAACGCCACCCTGACCGCTCTCAGCCGCGCCGCGGATGCCGGGCGACTGGATTTCGGCCGGATCGCCGTATTGCGCACGGCATCCAACTTCGACCGTCCGCATGACGGCCAGAGCACGGCGGAGTCGCTGGCGGCGAAGTCCGGCGGCTTCGGCCCGGCAACCCTGAACGCCTTCCTCGTCGGCAATGCGCTCGCCTCAGACATCATCGCCCATTGGAGCCGCTATGAAGCAGGGCTGAAAAACTGACCGGAAATTGGCGCGGTCGCAAATGTCCGCGTCTGGGTCTGTGAATCGGCGTTAAGTTTCGGCGCCTGTTGGCAGAATAGCCTAGCCGACTGCTATAGAGAGGACGATGCACGCAAGCTCTCTTCATCAGCCGGCGTCCCGCATCGAATACTCTTGAGGAGGACGCGCCATGGAAATTCCGGGCGACGACGAACAATCTGGAGGCGAACGGGCCGCGCAGATCCGCAAATTGCCGTTCAGCGTGCGCTCGACGTCTCACAACCATGCCTCCAACTTTGCTGACACATCGGTCGCGGATGGACCCGATCCCCGCGATTGGCTGGCCGCAATAATCGAGGGCTCCGACGATGCGATTGTCAGCAAGGATCTGCGAGGCATTATCCAGAGCTGGAATCCCTGCGCGACACGCTTGTTCGGCTATCGGGCCGAAGAGGTCATCGGAAAGTCGATCACCATCTTGATTCCACAGGACCGACTGGATGAAGAGCCGGCGATCATCGCCGAAATCCAACGCGGCATGCGCGTCGAACACTTCGAGACACTGCGGCGACGCAAAGACGGATCATTGGTCGATATCTCGCTGACCATCTCGCCGATCCGGAATGCGGACGGCGTGATCGTCGGCGCCTCGAAGATCGCGAGAGACATTACTGAAAGACGCGTCGCCGAGGAGCAGCAGCAGCTCTTGATGGGCGAAATGCGGCATCGCGTGAAAAACCTCTTTGCACTCGCTTCCGCGATCGTCTCGATCAGCGGCCGGTCGGCCAGCGATATCGACAGCCTCCTTGCGACGATCCAGGCGCGGCTATCGATGCTCTCCCGCGCCCATGAACTGACCATGTCGGATTGGCAAAACGGAACCGGAAACAAGCAGACGATTTCGCTGCACGCACTGATCAGAACGATCCTCGAACCGTATGCGGTGGCAGAAGAGAGGATAACGATCAGCGGGCAAGATCGTGTTGTGGGAGGCCAGCCGATGACGCATATAGCGTTGTTGCTGCACGAACTTGCAACCAATGCCGCAAAGTATGGGGCGCTCTCCGTGACAAACGGTCATCTCGATTTGAGCATCCGGGAAGAGAACAACTGGACGCACCTTGGCTGGCGCATCGAACGCTGCCACGTGGCATCGCAGCACCGTTGGCAGATCCTGATGCATAACAAAACGCGCCCAGATGAGACGGCTATGGCCCAGCACCATGGAAAACAGCCAGACAATCCTGGGGGTAGCCGGCTCATCGGTGAAGACAACATGGAATTGGGCGAAATCCACCTGAGCTTGTTCGCCGGGAGCCGTTTCGAACCGAACTTCAAACCCGTGTTCGGAGGACGGGCGGACGTCTCTGAGAAAGTCCGTGACTGCAGTGTAGCCACCGGAATATCCGCGTTCCTTGAGCTCACGCAGGAGCCGTCGTCCGCTAAGACCGGGATAGGCCGCCACCCGTTCACGCAAATACGCCGTGAACGGGTCAATGACCGTCGCCCGAGGCTTCCTTGGTCCATAGGCAGGTGCCTCAAGGCCCCGTTCGATATATTTGCGGATTGTCTTTCGATCGACGCCGGTCTGCCTGGCGATCGCAGACACCGACAAGCCTTGCCGGTGTAAATCTAAGATCATGGCTATCTCCCCGAGTTTGATCACCGCCAATCCCCTCTCGACCATCGAGAGTAGTATCGGTGAACGCGTGCCGCCGGTCTTCCGGGGCGCGCCCCGGAAGACCGGCGGCGTCGCTAAACTGGAGAAGATTCAAACGGCACTTCTGGGGAGTATTGATCCGGTATCGACAGTTGAACTATGCAACTGTCTCGTAGGCCCCAGCAAGCAGGAAGTTGTAGGCAGCTGAGGCCCAGAGGCGCCTCGATCGCGGGCCCCGAGCGAGAGCGTATTTCCAACTTAGGGCGATCGCAGCGTCCATCTATGGGACTTAGGTACAGCTCGCGCAAAGGTCGTCTTGGGCGAGCCGGCCTGGAACAACGCCCGCATGGGCGGGTTGGACTTCTACAGGGAGTTCTGGCGATGATCCTAATCCCACCCCAATTTGACAGCAGAGGCGGCGGGGGTTGCGACGCTTCGGGGCTCATCGCCTCCATCAAATATGCGCTGGCGGCCGAAGCGCCGTTCGACATCCAAAACATTTGCTTGAGCATGCTCGGCAACACCGTTGTCATCGAAGGATTGGTCGACGCCCCTTACGCCGACGCATATATTCAACGCGTGGCGGAGGACATCGCCGGCGAGGGTCGCGTTCTAGTACGGGTGAGTTGCCCCAAGGGCGATCCGGGCGGCGAGGCCCATTAGTCGAAGCTTCCTTAAGTGATTTCGCACTCGCGGCCTTGCTTTTCTTTGCCGCGGCACAGGTGTTTAGCGATCCGACATCAAATGGCCCATAGCTGGGACAAACATACCCAAGTAGATTTCGGTGCATGTCATGCGGCATGCATCGCGGTACCGTGTATACGAAAAATTTCTACGCAACGGTCGGGGGAGGCACATGAAACCAAACCTGTTTATTGTGGGGGCACCAAAGTGTGGTACGACGGCATGGGTAGAGTATCTTCGATCGCATCCGCGTGTCTTTTTCTCAAGCGTCAAGGAGCCCCATCATTTCTCGCATGATTTTCCGAAGTGGTGCTGGGCCCGTACGCAGCACGAGTATCTTGCTCTGTTTCGTGAAAGCGGGGACGCGCCTGTCGTCGGTGAGGGGTCGGTCCGGTACCTCTATTCACGGGTGGCCGCGCGGGAAATTCACAAGTTCAATCCCGATGCAAGAATCCTGATATTCCTGCGCAGCCAGGAAGATTTCCTTCCATCGCTGCATAATCAGCAACTCTACAATCGGGACGAGTCGATTGAGAATTTCGAGCAGGTCTGGCGGCTCTCCGGCAAGCGTTCCGCTGACACCATACCTGCCTGTTGCCGTGAACCGAGCTTTCTTGACTACAAGGCGATGGGTCGCTTCCGCGAGCAGGTCGAACGCTTCTTCGCTGTCTTTCCGGCTGACCAGATCAGAGTATTCGCCTTTCGCGATTGGATCGGCGATCCACGCCAGACTTATCTTGACATCCTGCGCTTTCTAGAGCTGGAGGATGACGGGCGGACCGACTTTCCACCCACCAACGAAGCCAAGCACCACAAGAGCAAGTTGGTGGCATCCCTTACACAGAACCCTGCACCATGGGTGCGTAAGATCTCCACACTCTTGACGCAAGTCGCCGGGAGACAGCTTGGCCTGCTGACGCGGTTGCGAAAGTTGAACCGTGGCACTGGCTATCGCTTGCCTCAGATAGAGTCCTCCCTAAAGCAGGAAATCCGGGAGTACTACGAGGCGGACAACTCGTCTCTGTTGCCACTGATTAGTTGGCGTGCTTCCGGTGAACATACCCGATTGTGAAAAGCCTAACTCGAATTTTCGTTGCGCGGAGCGCGTCCCTTGTCATCCATAGCAATGGATCGTTTACAGCCTCGCTGGCCCAATGACTTGCAAAGCTCAATTTACGGAATCACCGGCAGCCACTTTTGCGCGTGGTCTTCGCGAGGGACAGTGTTTTCCACGCTCCGACCGTAGCTGTGGCGCGATAGTCTCACGCGGTAGCGCTTATCCTGTGACGGCTCGCCCGTGAGAGAACATCGGCAACAATGGTACAGGCATGACGTGACGCATTTGTATCGATCGTGGGATCTACCAGGAATGCGATGCTGGACTCTCCAAGCAGCTGGGCGTTTGGTAAGGCGCGCGCCGGTGCCAGGCCGAGATCAGAGAATGCTCTTTCGCGATATATTTCGGGGCAGCTTCCGCTGAAACATGCAAGACCGGCTCGGTTGATTTCTTCGACAATACGATCTCTTGTCCATCCTTCACCCAGACGGTCGCTCACTACGAAAGTGTAAAAGCGATACCAGGCATGCTGGCAATCTCGCGGCGGCATTGGGGTCCGCAATGCGTCGAACTTTGATGTTGTCTCAAACAAGGCGACGGCGTTGCGAGCACGATGCTCGCGCCATTCGAAGAGCTTATCCAGTTGGTATCGTCCGAGCGTCGCCTGGATTGAGGTCATGCGCCAATTTGTCCCGATGCTTTCGTGCAACCAACGAAAACCTGGAGGATGTTCAACGTCAAAACACGCATGCCGGGATTTCCCATGGTCCTTTCGGCTCCATGCACGCTGCCAGAGTTCCTCGTCATTCGTGGCCAGTAGTCCTCCCTCCCCGCCCGTTGTGATGATCTTGTCCTGACAGAACGAAAACGCCGACATATCCGCGAAGCTGCCGATGGGGCGCCCGGCGATTTCCGCTCCATGTGCCTGGGCGCAGTCCTCGACGACCCACAACCCTTTATCGCGCGCAAGCTCCATGATGGCCGGCATGTCGCAAGGCCAGCCGGCGAGATGAACGGCGATGATGCCTTTGGTCCGCGGAGTAATTGCCGTCAAGATGGTTTCAACCGTCACGTTTTGACTGGCGAGGTCAACGTCAGCAAAAATGGGCGTTGCACCTGCCATGACCACGCAAGACGCTGAGGCAATGAAGCTTCGAGGTGTCACAATCACTTCGTCGCCCTTACCAAGCCCCAGGGCAAAAAGGGCCAGCTCAAGAGCGACGGTGCCGTTGGCAAGAGCGATGGCGTGGCGAACGCCCAAAAACGCCTCATATGCAGCTTCGAAATCACGCACATGCCTCCCGGTCCAGGCGTTGACTTCCCCGGACCGTAAGACAGCGACCACACGCTCTATCTGCGGCTCGTCGTAGAAGGGCCATTTTGGCATTTTGCACCTCCCAGTCCACATAGCCAAAACCAAATCGAGCGTGTCCTTTCTCTGAGGGAGAAGCGCCACCCTTCCCCGCGCTCATAGTACAGCGCGCACGAGCACAAAGCCCTCCGCGGCCTCCCTTATAACTGTTGCGCCCCTTACACACGCAAGCGCCTGCAGGTTTGCAAGTGATCGCTCATGTGGTGGTGAGCGTAGCTGCGACGAGTAGCATTTTATCGCGGCAAGTTTCGTCTCGAGATGTGCGGAGATGTCGACGAATATGTTGGGCGTGAAAGCCGGGGAAAGAAACGGCGCGTTCCAATTGGTTTCTGACACCGTTTCGTAGGCCAGGACAAATTTGGGAAACTCCGTTTGGTGGGGACGTGATGCAACCAGCCCGGACAAGAATGTTAGCTGATGGTCCACATGAATATCGCCGACAAAAGGGAGAAGGAGTGTTTGCGGTGCTACATGCCGTACCACCTTCGATATCGCGGCGTTTAGCGCAGAATGACCAACCTCGCCGAGGGAGGCCGCCGGCATCCCCAACCAAAACGTCTCCTCAACCCCAAGCGCGCGGTGTGCTTCAGCCGCTTCGGCCTTGACCCGTTCAACGCTGTCGTGGGAAAATTCGGGTTGGCGCCCCTGCGTAACAATGGCAGCGAACACGGATTGCCCCTCCGCGGCCAGCCTTGCCAATGTGCCGCCAGCGCCCAGGACTTCATCATCCGGATGGGGCGCGAGAACCAGCGTTCGGCCAAACCCCAGTTGCGTATCCATTCAAAACTCCCTCGTCGTTCAAGGAATTCCGTCGCATCTCATCGTCGTCGGGAGGGGCATGCAACGGGTCGCTGTCGAAGATAAGATTGTGCGGTTCGTAGCGCTTCCTGGTTTACCCGTTCTCCGAAGGCAAGCATGCGTAGAGTGAGGAATAAAATGCGGATATCCAATGCCAGGCTGCGATGGGCGATATACCAAAGGTCAAGAGCCATCTTTTGATCGTTGGTCAGACGCGTGCAGCCGTTGACTTGCGCCCAACCGGTCAACCCAGGGGCCACCTGACAGCGAATTCGGCCCAGTTCGCCAAGTTCATTTATGACCTCGGGGGGGAGTGGCCGTGGGCCAACCAATGTCATCTCACCGCGCGCAATCGCCAAAAGCTGCGGGATCTCGTCGAAACGCAGCCGACGCAAAAAAGTGGTCAGCGGCCTCTGACGCATCCTGTCTGGCAAAAGCCGGTCTTCAGCGTCCCGCAGGTCCATCATCGTGCGAAGTTTTGGTACGTCGAAGAGCTTCATCCCCAGGCCGACGCGCTGTTGTTTGAATAAGATGGGTCGACCCAGCTCGAACCACACGATTGCAATCGATAGTAAAAGCAATGGCAGGCTTAATACGAAAAGACAGGTCGCCAGCAAAGCCTCAACAGAACCACGCAAGCCAGACGTCGAAATGACATCGTTGTCGTGTCCATATCCGAGTCGATAGTTCACGGCACCTCTCCTTTGATCAGGAAGTCAGCCGTGCCAGGTCGGCTACATCCTTTAAATACCCGTCATGCTGACCACGAGAACGTCGCCCGGGAGCAGCTCGGTCAGCGGCGAAGCCTCAATGCTGGTGGGTTTGCCCCCAACCGGGTTCCGTCTGATCTCATAGGAATAAGAGATTTTGCGCTTCTTGGACTCGTCGGCGGATGCTGCGGCCATGAGAAGCATTTGTTCTTCCGCGGAACGCCTGGCGGCGATGAGCTTCTTCAGCGCGACTTCTCTTTCCTGCAGCTGAGAGAGTATCTCTTTCTCGCGATCGGCTAGGAGCTTCGACAATTGTAGCTTCATTTCGCTCAGTTCCCTTCGGGAACGCGCCAGCGTCGCAAATGTCTCCAAAAGTTCGGCCTTTTCATTCGAGGCATTGTTTTTTGCTCTCGACAGGTCGCTCTCCGTATTCAGTTCGCGTTTCCGCAATGAACTGACCCTAGCCAGATCCTTTTCGTTGATATCAACGACCGCCTTTTGCTGAACGACCAGTTCATTCAGGATCTCGATCGCGCCTTCGCCCTGGACAATGCCTTCCGAAAGAATGCCCGCCTGCGATTTGCTTGCTGCCAGATCGGCCTTCAATATTTTCTCTTCGATCTCGATCAGGCTATCGAGAGGTTCATCCTTGATGAAGTCCTGTGCCGCTTGGGGCGCATCCGACAGGGCTATCTTTTCCTTGGAACGCAGTTGCGCGACAAGCCGGGCAGCAAAAACGGCTTCATAAACGATCTCGGCATCTATGCCTTCGATTTCACCGCGAAGGCGTGCACGGGTAACAATACGATCTGAGGGATTTGCGGATGCGATCTGGGAGCCGCCAGCAAGCCCGACAGCCTGTTCGACGGTAAGACCACTGTAAAACGGGAAGGAGCCCGGAGTTCTTACTTCACCGAGGACAAAAATCGGACGAAACGCGGAGATGTTCAAAGAAATCTTCGGATCAACGAGGATCTCGCGTTTGCGATACTCGGAGCCGAGCCGGTTCAAGGCTTCCGTGACGGTGAGGCCTTCCACTTCGACCCCGCCTATCAACGGAAACTGCGCTTCACCGTCGGCCGAAATCGTCACGGTGACGGGAATCTCCGCATCATCGAGAAAATCGAATGTCAGAATATCGCCGGCCGCCAGGCGGTATTCACCGGCTGCCAATGCGGGATAGATCGGGGTTAAAAGCGCAGTCGAGATCGCAAGCACCACCACCAGTGCCCGCTCGCGGAAAGGGATTCGCCGGCGTTCTGGCCTCCCGATGTTCATGTGTAGACACCTTCAGATCCGCCTTGACGCAGGCATGATATTCCGCTGCAAGTGATTGCGTCAAAGGAATTTGACTGTAAGACTAAAGATCCTGGCGCATATATATTCCGTTATTTGACAGTAATTCCAATGGATTAATTAGATTGGGTGAGCACGGTCTTACTTCGGATTGCGTGTACATGAAACGTACTGGGATGAAAGCAAAGGGATATTCAGCGTGCCGCTGTGACCATTGGTCGAGTCTTGAAAAGAGCAAAACGTGCGCTGCGCGGCCCTCTTGAGGGCGAAGCCAGCTTACGCGATCGACTGAGAGCAATTACCCATCTATTGGCGGGCAATGTCGTCACGTCCATTATCGGCCTCGCTGCCTTTGCGCTCACTGCGCGTGCACTTGGTCCATCCGATTATGGCATTCTGGCTTTGTGCTTTACTTACACGAAGGCGATTGAACGTCTCGTAAATTTTCAATCCTGGCAGCCGCTCATCAAGTTCGGGGCCGAGGCTCAGCAGTCAGGGCAAAAGACGGAACTGCGTGCGCTCTTTAAGTTTGGCTTGATGCTTGATGTTGCGTCCGCCTGGGCAGCATGGATGCTGGCGATCGTGCTGGTTCTCGCCTGCGGACCATTGGTGGGAATTTCGTCCGCGATGACAAACCTCGTTATGTTCTATTGCTCGGTGCTGCCCTTCCAGATCTCGGGGATGCCAACAGCTGCGCTGAGGTTGCACGGCAACTTCCTGTCCATCGCCTATGGGGAAGTCATCTCAAGTCTATTCAGGCTCGGCTTATGCGTGACCGGTTTTTTGATCGGTGGAGACCTCTTCACCTTCATCTTGATTTGGATGGCAGCCCAAATTGCAAATGCGATCGTTCTTGTGATGTTCTCGATCGTGACCCTCAATCGAGAAGGCCTTTTGGCCGGCTTGTGGAAGGCGCCTATTATCGGCATCAAGGCTCGCTTTCCAAATATCTGGCGCTTCGCCTGGTCGGCCAACCTCTCCCTAACCATTCGCTCGAGCGCACACGATCTCGACACGCTGATTGTCGGCTTCTTCGCTGAGCCAGCCTCAGCGGGGCTCTATCAAATCGCCAAGCGGATCGGACGCATCGGTCAGCAGGCGGGCGTTCAGGTGCAGGCCGTTCTCTATCCCGATCTCGCGCGCAGTTGGGCCGCGGGCACGTCCATCGATTTTCGAAAGTCAGCATTGGAAATGCGGTCCATTCTTCTTGGCTTTGGCGCTATCTTGATCGTCGGCCTTTATCTAACAATCACCCCGGTGCTTCGCTGGACCGCCGGACCGGCGTTCGTGGGTGCTGCCCCATTGGTTGTCGTCCAGGCAGTAGCGGTTGCGATATCCCTCTTGGGTATCGTTACCCGAACAGCCCTTCTCGCCATGGGACGCGACCGCGATGTACTTAGAAGCGTCCTTTTCTCAGTCGTGGGCTTCTATGTCACTGCGTTCTCCCTCATCCCGGCGATTGGAGCAATGGGAGCAAACGTCGCGCACATCGTTCTGGCGACCATCTGGGTTCTGTCCATGACTATCGCCTATCGGCGCGACCCGCCTGCCTCGGCCTAACCCGGATACCGACCAGCGATCCGCTCGCCGGAAAGCCAGTTCATGAAGTCGTCGAAATTCGACCACCCGTTACCGTCGCCATCGATCCAAGCGTCACTTGTCGTCGAATCGGCCTTGAACCTGGCCTCCGCGCTGTCGGCCATGCCATCGCCATCGCCATCCTTGTACGGCTGCCCATCTGCAACTACTGGAAGCGTGCCGGGTGCGTTGACCAATTTGCCGCTGCCTTTGGATCCAAGCGCACCTATCTCGCCGATCACGCGGACATCGACAGCGTCTCGCGGAAACGCGCCCGCTGTTAGGTTCACCTGACCGTAGGCTGCCTCAGCAGATCCAAGTTGTGCGGTCGATAGTGCACATGATGGGGCATTGACCATGTAGCGTTGCGTATCTGGAGCAACAGCAACAATTGATTTGCCCGGCGGGCTCCACGTGACATTGCCCGTTTCATATATTCTCGGCTCGGCAACGCTTGCCGCCTCGTTCCAATTGATCGCGTAACTCAAATCATTCGTGCTCGGGCCGGCTTTGAAATAATTACCGACATAGGCGACAGGCGTTCCCCCGGGAAACTGCGAGAAAACCTCGCCCCATTCCGAACCGGCATTGTAGAAAACGTTGTTGACGATTTCGACGCACGATCCGGCGTAGTGGTTGTTGTCGGGATTGCGATCCGTATTCGAGACGCAAGCGTTCTTGATAAAGCTTATGTTCTGAGGGCCTTTCGGATCGGATCCGAGCAAGGCGCATTTGCTGTGCTTGTTAAGGCCCTCGGCAAAGATAGAGTTCGCGACGGTCAGGTCTGTTGTCGTGGAATGGGCGTTGAAATTCTCGTCCGTTGCCCAGGATGATGACACGTGATCAAGGTAGACCCGGCTGCTGTTTTCGACCGTGAATCCGTCCACGTTTCGCATGGTACTTGGAAAACGTGGCCGCACTCGAACATGCCTGACGACCACGTCCGCTGCGTTCTTGATAACAAATGGCGTATGCCGTTTCTCGGTGTTGGGCTGATCAATCGTCAAGAGAATGCCGCCGCCCGGAGCCGTCTGGCCAAGGATGGACACTTTGCTAGCGGCCTTATTGACGATGAGTGACGATTTCAGTCGAATGGTTCCAGAGATACGAAAAACGCAACTGCGGGGCCCACTTCGCTCTATGCATGCGCGCAAGGTTCCAGGTCCGGAATCCCCGAGGGAGGTCACGGGTACGATTGCTCCGCCGCGCCCTCCTGTCGCCGTTTTGCCAAAGCCCTCGGCCCCTGGAAATGCGAGTTGTTGCGCCTTGGTCTCACCAATCGCTGAGAACGCCGCTAAGGCAATTGCGACGAGGACTTTCAGTCCGTTCCGACCCCTGCCCGATCGAGAGATGGCGGGCACGCAAGGGGTATCCGGCATGTATTTCATGGGGAACCTCCAAATAGCTGCGCGGCCGGAGAATGGCAAAGTCAATGCATGCCGATTGACGGGCCGCGGGAAGGCTTTCGATCGTTTCCATTGCTTGCCCAGCATTCAATCTCATGGATTGAGCGTTGACGGGAGTGTATATTAGCGATGCCGGAACGGGAAGGTCGCCAATGTGAGGAGCGTTGAGACACGATTACAGGCAGTGGCCTTGCCCCCAAGGATCAAGGTCGCATTTCCATTCGTTGGCGACGAACTCGGTGGCAGTCACATTTCGGCAATTCAACTGATCTGCGCGCTCGACCGCAAGAGGTTTGATCCGGTTGTCATCTTGCATCGCGAACAGGGTCCGGTCAGAGACTTCCTGCAAGAGCATTCGCTTTCCGTCATCGCGGCCCCGGATGTTGCGATCTATTCCCCGCGAGATAAACTCGGTACAGCCGGGAGAATCCGCCGCGGCTTAGGATTTATCGCCACAACAAGCCGGTTGGCGGGACTGTTGCGACGGTTAAACGCCCATATCGTCCATACCAATGACGGTCAAATGCACGCGACATGGGCGTTTGCGGCACAGCTCGCTGGAGCAAAGCTTGTGTGGCACCACAGAGGAGATCCAACCGCCTGTGGGGTCAACAAAGTCGCACCCCTTCTTGCGCACCATATCGTAACCGTTTCGAACTTCGGTAAACCGAAGAACCCGATCTTTCCGGTAGATCACAAACTCTCGGTAATCTACAGCCCCTTTGCGCATCCCAGGACGTTGCCGCTCCGCGACTTCTGCCGCCGACAGTTCATTAATGAGCTGGGCCTTGCCGAGGAGACGCGATTTGTCGGCTATGTCGGCAGTCTCATAGATCGCAAGCGGCCGGTGCGATTCGTGGAGATCATTTACGCGTTCCTGCAGCAACATCCCGGTTTCCCGCTTGTCGGGTTGATCTTCGGTTCGCCCGCGCCAAACTTGCGCAATCCCGAAGCCGATATCCGTTCGCGAGCCACTGAACTTGGGGTAAGCGATAAGATTTGCATGATGGGTTTTCGCGCGCCTGTTGACCCGTGTATCTCAGCGCTTGAGGCCTTGCTTGTCCCCGCCGTCAATGAACCATTCGGACGGACACTCATTGAATCCATGTTGCTGAAAACACCGGTTGTCGCCACCCGGCATGGGGGTAACATCGAGGCGATCGAGGATGGTGTGACAGGGTTTCTGGTGCAGCCTGAGGCACCGGCAGCCTTCATTCCGCCACTTGAAAAAATCCTGTTTGACAAGGATGAATGGCAACGGATCAGTTCAGCGGCCTTTGATAATGCTCGGCTGAAATACGGCACTGAGGTGCATGTTGCCGACATCAGTATGCTCTACGAGCAACTATCACGAAGGGGCGGCTAATAGCCTGCCATTGGGGATTGGCCGGTTGTTTCTATCGAAGAGAAAACAACTCTCGCCCGTATTCGCTCATAGCCATGGCGATGGCAGCGATCCTGCTCATGCATCCTTGAGGAACCAGGCGAGGGCCGTTCGTCGCCGTGCTGCCCAACGGGCTCTGAAATTGCGTACCGACAAGGACCTTTTCTTTCCGCGATCTTTGTTACGCGTCCGGCGGCAGAAGTTGAAAACGGAGCCGGCAATCGGGGCACCATTCATGGACAGGCGCTCGACGGTTGCCAGGAGGTCACTTTCTACGGCCTTCTCCGCTGCAACAACCAACACAACCGCGTCCACATAAGAGGAGATCCAAATCGCATCGTCATCGCTAGCGACCGAAGGTGGATCGATTACGATGAGATCGAACCGACGACGGAGTTCGTCGAACAAGCGTTGAGGGTCAACAAGGGCCAATCGGGACGCCATGCCCCTCAGAAACGGATATTCTGGAGCCTGAGTAATCATGCTGTCGACATCCGCCGTCGTGCTCGAGGCAACCGGAAAACCTTGCGGTGGCGAGGCAATACCGAGCACCGAGGCTGCGCTCTGTGGTCCAGGATCGAGATCAAGCACAACGACGCGAAGACCATTGATCGCCGCGGTGCCTGCCATTCCAAGCGCGCAGGTCGTCTTGCCTTCTCCCGGTCCCGAAGAACAAAACATGACGACCTTACTTTGCGAGCCGCGTTCATAGGTCCGCCAGGCAAGGCAGAGGGAACGCATTGCCCTTGAAAAGAGTGAGTGCGGATCGGCAAGCATGGTCTGATAAAGGTCCTGCCCGGGCTCCAAGGAACCCCTCATATCAGGTACTGCCACGAGCGTTGGACGGTTGACGATGCTGTCGACCACGCGAGAGGTGCGAATACGCGTGTCGATGGCTGCGTGCGCGACGGATGCAACAAGACCCAGGGCAAGAGAAGCTAGTGCACCAACTGGGAGAATGATGCCTGGTCGCGGGAAAGAGGGATCGATGGGGATTTCGGCAAACGATGCAATTCGCGCTGTGGCAATGATCTGCTCCTGTTCCGGGTCAAGAACCCCGAGCCGCAACATGACCGCGTCATATCGTTTCTGTTCGGCCAGAAGGTCGCGGTCGAGCTCTCTGCGGCGGATCTCGTCGAGATTGCGATCCTGCATCTGCTTTTGCAGCTGGCCGACCTCCTCCTGGAACTTTCTCACTCTGACAGTAGCGACCTTTGCGTCGTTCTCCAGCTCCTGCACAACGCGCGTGATTTCAGTCTCGATACCGCGTTTGTTGGAGGCGAGCTGCGCGTCTGTCTCCATGACAAGAGGATGGTTGCGGCCGAACTTCGCCGTCAGTTGCGCCCTTTTTCGCTCAAGTTCCCCTTCCTCTATCCGCAATGCGCTCAGAAGATCCGAAGTCAGCACGCCTCCGGCTGCGTCAAGACCGGCCGCGGCGACCAGCCGAGTCGCCTCATTATGCTTGGCCCAGGCGCCGGCCTCCTCCACCCGGGCAAGCGTGAACTGTTCATTCAACTGTTCGGTTCTCGCCTTCAAAACGTCGTCGCGTGGATCGAAGGTCAGATCGCTACGCGTCGTGAATTCGGCGATCTCGCGCTCCTTTTTGGCGATGGAAAGCGCAATAGCGTCGGCTTGCGATCGCAGATAGTCAACGGTCGCCTTTGCCGCCAACTGCTTCATGCGTGTCGACCACACGACATAGTTGGCTGCCACTCCGTTTGCGATTTCGGCGGCCTTTTCTGCGTGCGGGTGTTCGATGAAAATCGTCATCGCCAGACTATCGCCCTTGCGGCTGGCCGACAAAGCAGCGGCAAGTCGTGTGATTACGCGGTCGCGATTTGCTGGATCAGTGACCACGCGCTTGCCCAGTTTCTCGGGACTTGCCTTGTCTCCGACGCCGGCTTCCGCCAGTTGTGGCGACCAACGCAACTGCCAGAAGGAAGCCTCTTTTCGATCCGCAGGGGGCAGGCGGGTGTTGAAGTATGGATCGTCCATCAGTCTGAGGTCATCGACGACGAAGCCCAGGAACTCGCGTGACTTGAGGAGATCCATCTCTGTCTCCATCGCGGATTTGTCACGTTCCTGCTTTTGCAGTTCCAGCACAGCTTCATAGGGACGCGTGTCGTTCCTGTCGAACACCAGAGTTGATGAGGCCGTGTAAATCTCGGTGACGCTGAAAATAATCACAAGAGAGACGATGAGGCCTACAGCGATAAAGCTCGCAATAAAGGCGGCGTATCGCGAAAGAAAATCGAAGAAATCCGCCAGTTCGTAGGCAGATGAATCTCGCAAGTTCGCTCCTGCCGGACCTTGCCGACGACGAGCCCCCTCCCGGCTGTCATACTCGCGGTCGATCGTGAGCATCATGCCCCTCTTGCGAACTCCGTACCTCCGACTGGGCACATTACTGTGCCACTGGATGCCAGGTAGTCTGCATGATCCTTTAGTTGGATCTATATTAGCGGCAATGTCAAAGAGATTCTGACCAAACAGACAGTTGGTTCCCGTTAGGAAAAAACGGCTTGCATCGCCAAGATCAGAGGTGGATAAATTATGCCGCCGCTAAAAAGCTCGGACGCCCTTGGCTGTAGTGTATTGCGCTTTCTCCAGCTTCGGCCTCCCATGCCGAAGCGCCAGATGACCGAATCAAAATTGACTCTGCCGCCAAACCTGCCACCGAGGCGCAGATGGCACTGATCGATGCAACGCTCTATCGTCATGATTCCACGAGCGAAGGCTCCTGGCACCGCTGGGAACTTGCCTGTGCGACTATCGCGATCTTCCTTTCAGCAGCGAATTTTCTGCGTCTGGATGCCTTTTATTTTACGCTCAGTGACGCCTTTTGTTGTTTAAGCATCTGCATGCGGCTGATTAGCGGTGGGTTGCCGGTACGTCCGTTTGGGCGGGTCGGCACGACACTGTGGTTCGCCGGCGTATTGCTGCTCGGCTTCGGGCTCGCCTTTAGCAGCCTGTTCACACAGGCACCTGCCCGCGGCCTTGTCATCCTTGGTCAGTATCTCTTTGCCTATATCATCATACTCTTCGTGATATCGGGGCGCACCTTCGCTGACACCTTATTTCTCGCCAGGGCTTACGTCCTTTCAATAGTATTGATGTGCTTGCACGGAATTTACGTCATCCATTGGTCCGGCGAGCGGAACACGGCTTTCGTCAGTGGTAACGGCCGACTGACAGGCTTCGCCGAGCGAGAAAACGAGTGCGCCTCATTGATCGCTTTGGCACTGCCGCTCCTGCTGCTGCTTGCCTCAAGCGGCCGAGTCAAGCCATGGGTGCTCGCGGCCGCTATACCGGTGATGCTCTACGCAATCCTCTTAACCGGCTCAAACACCGGACTTGCCAGTTTCGCCTATGGGCTCTTCGTCTTTCTCATCTTGAACCTGAGCTGGAAGGGTATGGTAGCGGCAGGCGCCAGCATCGTTGGTTTCTTGCTGACTGCCTGGGAAAGCGGGCGGGACTATATGCCCGTCGTGTTCCAAAGGCGCGTGCTGAGTGCCCTGGAAAGTGGTGATCTCAGCATGGCCGGCAGCTTCCAACATCGTCTGGAACTCATTCACGAGGCGTTGGGAAAAGTTGAATCGAGTTTCTGGATCGGACTGGGCGCTGATCAGTTCCCGGTGATAAGTGCGGTCCGGCAACCTGTGCACAATGTGTACCTCCTTTTGTGGACCGAAGGAGGAGCGGTCTCGGCGATCGGATTCTGCGTCATGCTGCTTGGAAGCGTTTGGGCGATCGCAAGAGCGTTTCGAGCGCCCGGTGGCCGCGTTGTCGGAGCCTGCGCGCTCGTTAATGTGACGCTCTTTGCGCTGATGGCCAACGCTTTCCCCCATCTTTACGCGCGGTTTTGGTCCGTGCCTGTCATATTGCCGCTGTGTCTGGCGCAGAACTTCTGGTTTGAACAAAGGTTGCGTGGGCGCCTCGCCGCCGAGGGGGCCACGTGGCTGCGAGCACTGGGATGATCGTTCAGAATAATCTCTGGAATAGTTCGCCCCCCTGGTCGCTTTGAAGGCATAACGAAGGTAGCGCGGATGCTCGTCGGTTCCGAAGAATGTTTCCAGGCATTGCGTTGTCCCAAGACGCTTAGAAAAATCGAGCGTGACGGAGAAGCACTCGTGAGCGAGCCCTCGGATGAGGGGCGGCGGGAGCATTATAAAATTCTCGATGGCAAGCCGGTGCTGATCAATTTCGAAGACTCTGTTTTCTCCGAATGCATGGTGTTTTGTTCCAACGCCGGAAGTCCGATCAAGCGCTCGAGCTATCGCGGCCCGATTCATGCGGTCAAAAAGATCCTATCTCCGACGAAAAAAAGCACCGTCCACAACGTCGCCCGCCTCATCGACGACCTTTCGCGCCTGGACGGCGACGCAAAGCTCCTTATGGTGGGCGGCGGTAGCGTCGGCCAAGGCATGGAGCCTCTATACGCACACCTGAACATCCACATCTACGCCTTCGATGTCTACAGTTCACCGCTCGTACAATTCGTCGCCGACGGTCATCATATTCCGCTGGCCGATGAGTATTTTGACGCCGTGGTGATCCAAGCTGTGCTCGAACATGTCCTCCAGCCGGCACAGGTAGTCGCGGAAATCTGGCGCGTGCTGAAGCCGGGCGGCCTGGTCTACTCCGAAACACCCTTCATGCAGCAGGTGCACGAAGGAGCATTCGACTTTACGCGTTTCACAGAGAGCGGCCATCGCTACCTCTTTCGTTCATTCGAACGGCTGGATTCCGGGGCCAACGGCGGGCCTGGCACCCAATTCATGTGGTCCGTTGATTACCTAGCTAGAAGCGTGTTTCGCTCAGTCATCGTGGGAAAAATGGCAAAACTAGCGTTCTTCTGGACCCAGTACTTGGACGCGATTATTCCGCCTCAGTTTGCCGAGGATGGTGCAAGCGGCGTGTTTTTCTACGGGCGGAAATCGCAGCATCCAATTTCTCCATCCGATATTATCCGCCACTACCGGGGTGCGCAGGCAAATCACGGCTAATCGACGCGGGATCCGGGGCAACGGACAAAAGACTCCCCGCATTCCTTGGCCGCGAAGATCTCGCGACATATGCTACCCTCTACCCGAGGAAAACCCTCGTACAATTGGAAAATGGGTCCGGCGCACGTCGAAAAGGCGCTGGTGGCGGGCCGTCGATCGTCTACTTCCCGACCGTTTACAATTGGTCCGCTTCTAGGTGCTTGCGCGCGTTGCCGCCACAGCGACCTCGTCCCAGTCCGCCAAAACCCGATCCTGGCTGAAGCGTCGCGCGCTCTCTTCAGCGCTCCGTCCGAGCTGATACCTGAGCAGCGGATTTCGCATCACCTTCAAAAGCGCAGTCGCAAGCGCCTCTATATCTTCCCGTTCGACAAGAATCCCATCCTTGCCATCGCTCACCATTTCCTCTGGCCCCCACTCGCACTTGAACGACACGACCGCAATGCCCGCTGCCATAGCCTCCAACAGCACGATCCCCCAGCCCTCGTAGCGAGATGAAAGCACGAAGACATCGGCCGTTTCCACCCATTCCCCAGGCCGTTTGGTCACGCCCGGCATCCTGACCCGGTCGACAAGGCCAAGTCTCTCCCTTTGCGCTTCGAGCTTTGCCCGGTCCTCACCCTCTCCCCAGATGCAAAGCTGCCACTCCGGCAGGTCGGGCGCTATCTTCGCGAAGGCCTCAAGCAGAAGATCGAAGCCTTTTTGATATGTCAGACGGCCGACGGCCGTTAGAATGTTTTCCTGCCGCCTGTTGTGCCAGCCCTCCGGCAGGTCGAAGGCGTTCGGAACGACCCATCCACGCTTGCGCATGGTCGGGGGAAACATCTCGAGCGCCCCGCGTGTCATTGTTACGAGCCCGAAGGCGCGCGGATAGAGCCGCTCCCGCAACCATTTCCAGCCGCGTCCAAAGGGCTGAAGTTGCGGATTGTTGCGTTCGGAAACGATGATCGGGACCTTGAGACGATTGCCCGCGAGCAAAGTAAGCACGTTGGTTCGCGTCAGGAAACTAAGGACGAAGGTCGGGCGGGACCTGCGAAGCGCTGTTGCCAATCGGCGCATGCGCCGCCAGGCCAAGAGAGCCGAATGGAGCTTGCCACGAGGACGTTCGGCGCCCCCGATCCGCCATATCTCAATGCGTGGATCAAAAGCATAATAAGCGACGCTCGTCGGTTCCTCGAAGGTGAGGATGGTCACTTCGAAACCCTTGCTCGCCCAATGATTGGAGACAAGGTTCACCACATGTTCGGTTCCACCCGGCCCAAGTCCGGGTACGACGATCGTGGCCCGCACGATCGTTTCCGACGCTTCTGGCGTCTCGGTTCGACTATCTTCACCTTGCATGCCGCCCCTCACCCATCGTTGCCTTTCAAGCATCTCTCGGTTTGCGTCAGCATTTGCAGCGTTGTCCTTCTCGATTACACCGCGCAATTGATGAATATTTAGCCTAGCCTAATGTAATACGCACAAAAAGTATGTCGATGGTTGGCCTATTGTGCGCGTACGGGCGCTGTATTCCCTTGCTGCAGGCGGAGCGACCAGGAGTATTGGCGTCGTGAAAAATGCGGGCGGACTTGGCTCCGCTAACACTATTTCGCCGAGGTCGCCGGCGTCCCGAGGAAAACGATCTCCACAATATGTTCTCGATCCTTCCCAACTTCGATTTCGAGGAGACCCGCGGTATTCTTGCCTATAGATTCGGCATGGCGCAGATCCGCTGTCACGATGGTCAGGGATCCAAGAGCAAACCCTTCTGTCCGTGCCGTTTCTGAAGGGCATGGTTCATCGTGTTCGGGCCCGATGGTTCGCGCCGTTAGCGCGTTGCGAAGCCGGTTGTCCTAGAAACGAACCCTCCCATTCAGCCCATTTAGGCTAACCCGTTCTCGCTAATTGCCACGCTCTGGTCGTGGTCATTTAATGCGGTCTCCTATTTGAAGATTGCTCGGGCGCCCGCAAAAATGCCGGCCTCGGGCGAAGTTTTGTTTTCACTGAGCTTTCGCAACGCGACACAGAGGGGTTGTCGCATGGGTCTTTCACATCTTTGCCGCCTCGAAGCCGAGGCCATCCACATAATCAGAGAAGTCGGCGCAACGTCCTCAAACCCGGTGCTGCTTTACTCGGTCGGCAAGGATTCAAGCGTCCTTTTGCATCTGGCGATCAAGGCGTTTTATCCCGCAAAGCCGCCCTTCCCTCTCCTCCATGTCGACACGACGTGGAAGTTCAAGGAGATGATCGCATTTCGCGACAAGGTGGCGCGGGAAAATGACCTCAGACTTCTGGTTCACATCAACAAGGAGGGTGTCGCGAAAGGGATCAATCCCTTCGTTCACGGATCGAACCTTCACACGCATCTGATGAAGACGGTGGCCCTGCGCCAGGCACTTGAAGAATACAAGTTCGATGTCGCTATTGCTGGCGCGCGACGCGACGAGGAGAAATCGCGGGCCAAGGAACGCATTTTTTCGCTTCGCACCGCCGGCCAAGCCTGGGATCCGAAGCGTCAGCGACCCGAAATGTGGAAGACGTTCAACACCCGGCTTGCCCGGGGCGAAACGATGCGGGTCTTCCCGCTCTCCAATTGGACCGAGCTTGACGTCTGGAAATACATTCTGCGAGAAAACATCGAGGTCGTGCCGCTTTATTTCGCGGACACCCGTCCGGTCGTCAGTCGCGACGGCATGCTCATTATGGTCGACGATGATCGAATGCCCCTTTATCCCGGTGAGGTGGCGACAAGGCAACAGGTCCGCTTCCGTACCCTCGGCTGCTACCCCTTGACGGGCGCCGTTCGCTCCACCGCAACAACCATACCCGAGATCATCGAGGAAATGGTCGTCAGCCGATTCTCGGAACGGCGCTATCGGGTCGTCGACAGCGACGAAGCCTCCGGGATGGAAAGGAAGAAACGGGAAGGATACTTCTGATGCTCGGTCAACCGTCCGTCTTTTTGCCGGAAGTCGCCGCGTTTCTCGATCTCGAAGGCAGCAAATCGCTGCTTCGGTTCATCACCTGCGGTTCGGTCGACGATGGGAAATCCACCTTGATCGGCCGGCTGCTCTATGACGGCGGATTGATCCTCGACGACCAAATAGCCGATCTCAGCCGCGAGAGCGAGCGTCAGGGCAAATTCGACCACGTCGATTATTCCCTCCTGCTCGACGGCCTAGAGGCGGAGCGTGAGCAGGGCATCACCATCGACGTCGCCTACCGGTTCTTTTCGACCCAAAGGCGCAAGTTCGTCGTTGCCGATACGCCCGGACATGAGGAGTATACCCGCAACATGGTTACCGGCGCTTCGACCGCGGATCTTGCCGTCATTCTCGTCGACGGCCAGCACGGCATGCTTCCGCAGACCTGCCGCCACACATACCTCGCCTCGTTGCTCGGCATACGTCACATCGTTCTCGCCGTCAACAAGATCGATCTGGTCGACTATCGTGCGACGACCTTCGAGGCGTTGCAGACCCATTACCGGAAATTCGTGCTGACGCTGGGTTTCGAAACCATCCAAGCGATCCCCGTCTCCGCAAGAAACGGCGACAACGTCACATCGCGTTCGGTCAATACGCCCTGGTATCATGGACCTTCCCTGCTCGAATATCTGGAGACGGTCGACGTCAACCCCCGTGGTGCGGATCGACCCTTTCGGTTCCCCATTCAGTGGGTCAATCGTCCCAACGCCGGGTTCCGCGGCTATTCCGGCGAGATCGCATCGGGTAAGGTCGCCGTCGGAGATCCGATAACGGTGGCCAAGTCAGGCCAGAAAACGGCGATCAAATCCATCGTTACCTATGACGGCGAGGTTGAGGTGGCCGAAGCCGGCCAAGCCGTCACTCTGGTGCTCAAGGACGAAGTCGATGCTTCACGCGGCAATATGCTGACCGCTCCGTCGGCGGAACCGTTTGTTGCCGATCAACTGCAGGCCCATGTGATCTGGTTCGACGCCAATCCATTGCTCCCGGGTCGCAGCTACATCCTGAGGACCGAGACCGACAGCGTTAACGCGACCATCACAAAGCTGAAGTACCGGGTGAACGTCAAGAGTTTTGCCCGCGAGGCCGCCAAATCGTTGACGATGAATGAGATCGGCGTTTGTAACATCTCGACACAATCGCCGATTGCTTTCGATGCCTACAAGGACAACAAGACCACCGGCAACTTCGTCATCGTCGACCGGTTGACCAATGACACGGTCGGCGCAGGCATGATCGATTTTCCGCTGAGGCGCGCGGCAAACGTCCATTGGCACGCCATGGACATCACCAAGCGTGCTCGCAGTGCCCAGAAGGAACAGAAACCGGCGGTTCTGTGGTTCACCGGCCTGTCGGGCTCCGGCAAGTCGACGATTGCGAATACGCTCGATCAAATCCTTAATGCCCATGGCAAGCACACCTATATCCTCGACGGCGACAACGTGCGTCATGGCCTTAACCGTGACCTCGGCTTCACCGATGCCGATCGTGTGGAAAACATCCGGCGCGTCGCTGAGGTCGCCAAACTCATGACCGATGCGGGTCTCATCGTGCTCGTCTCCTTTATCTCGCCGTTTCGCGACGAACGCCGCATGGCACGGGCGTTGATGGCGGATGGCGAGTTCATCGAAGTCTTCGTCGATACGCCGATCGAGGAATGCGCCAGACGCGACCCAAAGGGGCTCTACGTGAAGGCCCGTGCCGGTGAGATCGCAAATTTCACCGGTATCTCGTCACCCTATGAAGTGCCGGAAAAGCCCGAGTTGCATCTGTCCACGCTCGAGCGCGATCCGATGGACCTGGCGCTCGAGATAGAGGACTTCTTGATCAGGAGGCAGTCCAAATGGGCGCCATGAGCGAACTTCTAGAAGAAGCCGATCTTGCGGCAGGTACCGCGGTGCCAACGTCGATGAACCGCCTTTCTATCTCTAGTCGACCCCTGGACGGCCACCAAGGAGTTTGTCGCCTATCGGGACGATTTTACCATCAACGCCGCTCTTATCGACCACGGATCGCCGATTGCTGGCATCGTTTATGCGCCGACCCGGCGGGGCGCCTGATCGGCGTTGCCAGTCGCAGTCACAGCTGTGCCCAGACTCAATACCTCTTGAGCCGGCTCCTTATCCGGAATGCACCTCCGTCGGGTCATCCCTGAATTTTGCCAGTTGGCCAAGTGGGAAGCCGATGTCTATCCTCCCTTCAGACGCACCATGGAGTAGAATACGGCCGCCGGCGACGCCGTTTTGAACGCAGCCGGAGGTACGGCATTGCGGCTCGACGGCTCGGTTTTAGGGTACGGAAAGCACCGACAATCATCCAACCGCGACTTCGCCAACCCTCATTTCGTTGCTTGGGGCGCTGCGCCACCGGCCGGCTGGTGTTGATGAACGGATGCCGACGCGGCGCAATTGTCAAGGTTCATTCTGGATAACAACAGGCGGTTGACGAGCCTCACATCGAACCGCTTCTCGGCGATACGCCGCGATGCGTTGCCCATGGCGGTTATGGTGTCTGGCGCGGTGAGGAAGCTTTCGATCGCTCCTGCAAGGTCCGCGCTGTCGCGTGGTCTCACAAGGACCCCATTTATCCCGGGCTCCACCGTGTCGCGGCATCCCGGCAGGTCCGTGGTGATAATGGCACGACCGGTCGCCATCGCCTCCAGGATGCTCCTTGGAATTCCCTCTCGATAGTAGGAAGGCAGAACGAAGACACTGCAGTTCTTCAAGTAGAGGCGGATATCTCGGGTGGTGCCGAGGTATTGCACTGCACCTTCCGCCACCCATTGAGATACCTGGGCACTGCTGATCGCCGTCGGATTGGGGTCGAAATGACCGATCAATTGGAACTGGGTCCCAGGCTGTCGCGCGCGGACCACACGCGCGGCCTCCACGAATTCGGCGATCCCCTTGTCATGAAGAAGCCGAGCGACCAGCAGGAACACCGGCGGCGACAGGGGTGGCTCGCTTGCGCCGTAGTGCTGGAGATCAACCCCTGAGCCCGGCACCATCGACACGACCGATATGTTGTCGGTCAAGCGCCGCGCCTCGATGTCGTTAAAATCAGCCTCATTGTAGACGAACACGCAGTGCGCACCTTTAAGCGCCAACCGGTAAAGCCCGACGCACATTGCCCTGAGCGTCCGGCGAAACGCCGTCTCGCCTTCGTCGACGGCGAACATGTGTCCGAGCCCCGTCACCAGGAAATAGCGGCCGCTGATGCCGCTGAGGCGTGCAGCTATGCCTCCATAGATAATCGGTTTCATCGTATAGGGAAGGATGGCGCTCGGTCGCTCCCTAAGGAAGTGCCACACCAGCGCGGCAAGCGTGGCAACGTCCTTGATCGGGTTCACGCCGGCCCGCGACATCGGTATCCGTATGAAGCGAACGCCAAGGGTGCGCAAATCCCTTTCGACGGGAGGATCATGGTCGGGTGCCATAGCGACGACCTCATGACCAGCCTTGATCAGTTCCTTGATCAGTTCCAGTCGGAAGTTTGTCAGCGATGAGGTCAGGCTGGCGATCAGCACGATCTTTTGGCGACCCTTTGTCGGGTCGGCAGAGCGATCCTGAGTGGAGGCACTCATGACCGCCGCCACATGCGCAGAGCGGCGCTCAATGCCCCCTGCGACGGACCGGCAGAGTCGACCGTCTTTCGGCCGGCTAACTCCTGGTCCATAATCTCCTCGTATAGCGACAGATGGTTGTCGACGTAGGATTTGAGCGAAAACGAGCTTATGACGCGTCCACGGGCCTGCTCGCCCAGACGAGCGCGTCCCTCTTTTGGTAGTGAGAGGATTGAATAGGCGAGGTTTGCCAAGCCTTCAGTGTCTCGCGGTTCCACCGTCAATTCTACTTCCCCGAGCAACCAGGCGCAATCGCCGACGTCGGTGGCGATTGCAGGAACGCCGCTTGCCATCGCTTCAGCCACCGCAATCGGGAATGCCTCGCCCCAGGCCGAAGACAACATGAACAAGTCAAGGCCCGGCACCAGCCGGTCGATATCGGACCGCGCCGGCGAAATCGTGATCATCGCTCCGATGCCGAGCTGCGAGGCAAGGCTCAGCGCCACACCGTCATTATGACCGTCCCCGATCAGCACGCCTTGGACGTCAAGCCCCATCGAGCGCAGTCTTGCAATCGCTCTCACGAAATTGGCGTGATCCTTCATCGGGTGCGCCCGGGCGATGTTGCCGATCAGCATCCGTTCTTCAGGTAGCGACAATTGCTTGACCAGATAGCGCCGGGCATCGGCGCGCGGGCGAAACTGCTCGCAATCGACGCCATTGGGGATGATACGTCGTTTTGACACATCAAAGCCTAGGGCTTCGTGTTGCCGTGCAGACACTTTGGAACAATAGGATATCGCCTGAACCTGATAGGAGAGCCTCGCGCTTATTCGAATCAGAGCGCGGGTCGTCAGTTTCTCCGAGCTGAGATTCGCTAACGAGTGATGCACACTCCAGATCACCGGCTGTCGATCGCCTAGGTATGACCCGATCGATGCGGCGACGTTGCCATGGTACATCCATCCATGCAGCAGGCCCGGACGGGCGCTTCGCATGACGTCGTGCAACCTCATCAAGGCACGGGGGCCTGGCCGCGACTGCTTCATCTGGAGAGACGCGATCGCAATTCCGTTACTTGCAAGCAATTGCGCAACTGGACCCGGCCGCATCAGCGACAAAACCGATGGCTTGAAAAATGAACCGGCAAGCTTTGGCGCAAATCGCGCTAGCATGTATTCGGCGCCACCGACATTCAGTCCCGTTATGCAATTGAGGACGTGGGTCTGTGCCAAGCTTCCTCCTTAATGTCGTGCCTTGCTGCTCGATTGCGTCCGGCGCACCGCTTTCTTGCCGAGCGCAATCACGTTCGATCGCGGCCTGACGCCCCCACCCTTGACGTCCCGTGGTATCTCAGCGTTGGGCAGCAACTCGGCAATCCCGGTTAACACGCCACGCTCGTCGCATCGCTCCGCATGACGCTGCATGCGCTGGAATGCACTCTTCAGGACCGTGGAGGGCACAGCGTGCGGCACGGCCCCGAGTACGCCAGGAATGGCGGAAGGAATGCGCTTGTCCGTTTCGTCGAAGAGTTCCTCGAAGAGCTTCTCGCCGGGCCTGCATCCGACGATCTCGATATGGATGTCCTTGTCGGGTACAAATCCGGCAAGCCGGATCATGCGACGGGCTATATCGATGACCTTCACCGGCTCGCCCATGTCGAGCACGAAGATTTCGCCTTGGCCAATCTGCTTTTGAAAACCATAAGCTGAGGCCTGCAAAGTGAGTTCGACCGCCTCGCGGATCGTCATGAAAAAGCGTGTCATCGCGGGATCGGTGACCGTCAATGGCCCGCCCTTTGCAAGCTGTCGCTTGAAGAGTGGAATGAGCGATCCACTCGATCCGAGCACGTTGCCGAAGCGTACGGTCATAAAGCGGGGCCCCCGACCACTTTCGAGGCCGTCGAGGTCCAATGCCTGGCAATAGAGTTCGGCAAGCCTCTTTGTCATTCCCATGATACTTGCGGAATTGACCACTTTGTCGGTGGAGACCTGCACCATGGCGAGCGCGCCGAAGCGTTTGGCGGCGTTGGCGACATTCATGGTGCCGATCACATTCGTCAGGACCCCTTCGCAGGGGTTGATCTGCACCATCGGCACGTGTTTGAGCGCCGCGGCGTGGAACACGAGCTCCGGCAGGTGACGCTCGAAGATCTCATTCACCCTCTGGCTGCGCCTGACACTGCAGAGATAGCTCGAATGGCGCACGCTCGGGAATTCTTCGTTGAGGCAAAGATCGATCGAGTAGAGATTGAATTCGGTGTTATCGACAAGCACGACCTCGGCTGGATCACAGGCCGCGATCTGGCGGGTGAGTTCGCTCCCGATCGACCCACCGGCCCCCGTTACCAGCACGTGTCGACCGGTGATCAACTCCCGGATCGCGTCGCGATCCAGCGTCGCTTGTGGGCGTTCTAGCAGGTCCGTCATTTCGATAGAGCGCAGCTCGTAAGGATTCTCGTTGTTGGTCTTCTTGAATTCCGTCGCGCTTGAAAGCCGTGAGACGGCGATGCCAAGGCGATCGGCCGCACGAAGCAACTCGCCGGACGCCGCCTCGTCGAAAGACGACAATGGCTCGGTATAGACGATATGGCAGGGCTGCTTACCGATGCTTCTAAGATCGGCGACGATTTGCTCGAGATCATTGAGCGTGCCGACAATCGGGACGCCGCGCAGGGTGGAGCCTACCTGCGCTTCGCTCGAATCAAGACAGGCGACCGGAAGGTAAGGTGCATCGGGGTCGCGGCACAAAGCCCTGAGGTAGAGGTCGGCGGCGTTACCAGCGCCCACGAGCAGAAGAGGCACGCGATGCCGATGTCCTTCACTCTCAGCCTGCACGGGCCGTTTTGACTTGGGCGGTAGAAATTCGTCAGCGCGAAAACTCAACCGGGATGCCGCTAGGAAGGAGATCAAAAGCAGTGATTGAAGCGGGACCACTGTGCGAGGCATGTCGGTGAGACGCGTGGAGAAGAAGAGCAGCGTCACGAGGACGAGCGACGTCAAGATGACCGCCCGGACGATGATCAGGAGGTCACCTACAGAGCCGTATTTCCAGTTTCGGCTGTAGAGCCCCGAAAGGGGAAACATTACTCCGCATACCGCCAGGTATTGTATCGATGACCATGCCAAGACCTCGACCGCTTCCGGGCGATCACTGAGACCGCCAGGACCGTATCTAAGTATCAGCGCAACGAGAAGTGCGACGCCCGCCGATGCCAGGTCCGCGACGTAAAGTGCCCCGTTTTTTCTGACGCTTCGAAACGCCGACCTCAGTCTTCTGATGGCTATATGGGCAATGGCGATCCCAGCGTCCTGGGCCATTGCCGGCGTGATAGATTGTTCCCCACTGCCGCGCAAATTCGATAGACGCAATGCCAACGTACCGCAGAACGCCCGGACGGCGACAGGAATACGAAACATAACGCTCTCCTTCGACATGGCTTCGCCGGCCGGATGCCTAGTAGACCGGGCCAAAACAACAAAACCGAAAGTGTATGCGTTACTCTTATCGAACTATCTGGTTTCTTCTCCGAAATTCACAAAAAGATTTACGCTCTCGACACATCAATGTCGGAGCGTTCTGATTGTTGTTCTTCAGCAAGCAACGCCTTAGAGACCATTTCATCTTCTGAATGTAAACTAACGTTGATTGATTAATCCTTTGGATCGAATTAAAAATCCATATTCTTTATAGTTTATCGTCTTAATGCCAGAGTTGCTTTTAAAACAAATGATTGTTCGCCCCTGCCTTTCCAGGGCGGCCTAACAATTTCGCTTTTCTAACCCCTCAAGGGCTCGCTCGAGTTCGTCCAGTGTAATGATTTGTGAATGGGGTTCATGCGCGGCGCTAGGCGGTTGGCCATCATGCACGCGTTCACTGCGAAGGATTTGCACGGTGCGCCATCCCCTTTTGCGTGGAGTGACAAAATCCTTGGTCGCGTTGTCAGCGACATAGACCAACTGCGAGCCCCCCAGACCCGACCATTCCTCTATCGTTTCGAATGCCTTTGGATGCGGTTTTCTGTATTCGACACCCCATTCATCCGTGCAAATCACAAGCTGAACTTTCCTGTCGAGGCCCAGTGTTCTGACCTTTGTCCATTGGGTTTTGACCGGTCCATCGGTAATGATTGCGAAAAGTTCGTCATCGCGACGCGTGGCGAAAAAGCGCAGTGCATCCTCGGCCAAGGCGATCGACGGGACATGTCTGCGATAGACCGTCGCCAATTTTTTAATAAGATCAGGGTCAAACTGACGATCGAGTTCGCGCAGAACCCTGTCAAAGATCTGATCTCGCGTTCCCGAATTGAAGAGGTGGATGCAACGCGCCGCAAAACCCTCCTCGCCGGTTTGCTGACGCCACCAAGCACCGACGGCTTCAAACCCGCTCAACGCAAACTCGCGCTCCAGATAAAGCGTATCGTCAAGATCGAAAACGATGACTCGGGTGATGGTCGACATCACTCACTCTTCAAAAAGGGCTGCGTCGTAGCGCAACATCAAGACACCATCCCTCCAATCGTCATTGGCGGTCGAAGACAAGCCCGCAGCCTCTTCAAGCAGCCACTGCGCAAATTTGGCGCCCGCCCTGTCAGCGAGCGGATATCCTCCGCCAAAGCGCGCGTTGAGCTCGATCACCTTCAAACCGCCTTCCCGGTCGGCGATCGCCTGGAAGCACAAAACACCCCTTGCCTCTGGCAGAGCGCGCATCATGCCGTCGGCAAGCGCTGGCAGGCAAGGCAGTCGAACCGTTCGCCCCTTTTCAACCTCACCCGCACGCACCGCCAGACGTTCGTGTGCGATGCACGAGCGCATGATGCCCGATTGGTCTATGAACATATTGATCGTGTACTCCGGTCCCAACAGGTATTCCTGAACGATCATCGGTTCGGCATAGTCTCCATTAAGATGACTTGGTTCGTGGGCCATGTAGATGGAGCGGCTGGCGCTGCCTGCGCGCGGTTTGACAAAGACAGGCCATTTCCAGGCCGCCGACTGTCGGCGCACGATCTCTATCGCTTGTGTCCTGGGAACCGGCACGCTCGCCTGTTTTAGAACCTCGATCGTGCGCAGCTTGTCCCTGGCGATATCGATGACTTCAGGTGCACTTACATGAATGCGCGTCCCCGTCTCGGCAAACCGTTCCATGTGCACCGCATAGGGAGAAAGCTCCGGATCAATCGTTGGTATCACCAGGTCGACATTCTCGACCTGGCAGATACCGTGGACCTCATCGATGAAGCCGTGGTGATCGCACGCCGGGACCGCAAATGAGCGATCGGCCGCGTGACAGGCGGCGCTCAATTCTGGCCTCTTGTCGCAGGCGAGCACATTGAGCGTCAGGTCGAGGCGTTCAGCCGCCGCTCGAAAGCACCTGATCAACTCGACTCGCCTTCCCGCGGAAGAAAATAGAACGCACAAGTCCCGGCTGGTCATCATTGAAGTCCCACTATCCAAAAGCGCCTTCCGGTTGAAGGCGCCTTCCTCATCAGCAACCGGATCTAGAGACCCTTCGGCAAAACTGAGAACTTGGAGTGAACCGGCGGCCTTTTGCCCGTCCATTCGGTCACTTCGAGACACTGCCCATCACCGCAGCGGACGAGAAAACCTGCCTCCGTGTAAGCCTGAACCTGGGCGGTAAGGCCAATGTACCGGCCCGTTTGATACCAGAGGCGCGCCTTGCCGATCGCAATTTTCTGGTCGCGCAAATAGGTAAAAGCTCCCGGATATGGTTCACCCAGCGCCCGCACATGACGCTCAACGTCGCTTGCACATCGCGACCAGTCGATCAATCCGTCCTCCGGGGTGCGTTTCGCGCAATAGCTGGCTTGCGTTGCGTCCTGCGGGATGCCCGGGACAGGACCATTCTCGAGAGCCTCGACAGTCTCGACGATCATTTCTGCGAGGTTGCGAGTGTGCTTATCGTAGAGGGATCGCGCGGTTTCATCCGCTGCCACGTCGAACAGCCTTTGCAAGACGATCGGACCGGAATCGGTGCCTTCGTCCAGCCAGAAAAGCGTCGACCCCGTCGTCTTTTCCCCGACAAGAATTGTCCAGGGTATGACTGCGCGTCCGCGCAAACGCGGGAGTGCGGCCGGGTGAAAACCAAGGCAGCCCCATCGAGGTACCTTCCGGAACGCCTGCCCACAAATCTGCGACCAACCAACGACGAGAATGACGTCAGGATCGACATGGCGCAAACTGCGTAGGGTAGCCGCGTCGTTAATATCAGCGGTCTCGATGATGTCGATACCGGAACGGCACGCAACCAAAGACAGATCGGCGTGGTCAGAGTGGCGTGATGCCTTGTCACGTGGAAGCGTAACCACCAGCCCCGGAGGTCGGTTGGCCGAAACAAGCGCCTCAAGCGCGATCCTCGAACCCTCAACCGCACCCACCAGCGCAAATCGCATCTTCGCCATCAACTCCAATAGTAGTACAGGAGACCGGATAAGTTTGCGGATAGAGTTTCTTTGGAGGCATACATTACAGCATACCCAAGCGGAGGCCAGTTGTTTTGCGTATCGACGGCACGGTTCGCTTCTTCGGTAGACCGCGTCAAGATAGCAGCCCCTACCGGAAAAGCATCCTGATGAGACTGCGGTTCTTCTTCAACAACTGAAATCGTCTGCGCTCCGGCCAGCGGATCCACGACGACACGGAAACTGACCTGATGGCCGGCCTTTCGGCTCAGTTTAATCGCCTCAGCGTATTGCCTGTTTCGCCTTCTCGAAATCTGCCTTCCGGGGTAGCTTCATCGAGAGCGCAGTGTTGGAAGGACCGGTTCGGGGCTCGTTGTCTTCAGCCTCCCGCGCTACTATTTAGGCAAGATGCAGAAGTTCGTCAGATTTGTTAAGTTCGTAAATATCCGGCGGCATTCGCCGTGCAGGTTCGAGTCCTGCCGGGCCCACCATGCCCTTAGGATCGAAGGCCCTCGCCCACGGGTCTCGTCCGATTGATCTTGGGCGTCAATCCGAAGTGCGGCAGAGTGACCGCTTTGGGCCGATACCGTTGAAAAACTCGGCATTGCGGGCACTTGGGACGCGTGATTCAATCCTCTGAGTGATTTGGCAGGGGATCAGGCGAATGATGGGAACGCAGGCGGCTCCGGCGCAGCTCTTTTACGATTTCAGTCTCGATGAGCACGTGCCAGCCGACCATCTTCTCCGCCGGATCGACAACCACCTGGACCTCGATGGCGTCCGCGCGCAGTTGAAGCCCTATTACAGCAACACCGGCCGTCCGTCGATCGATCCGGAACTGATGATGCGCATGCTGATCATTGGCTACAGCATGGGCATCCGGTCGGAGCGCCGGCTGTGCGAGGAGGTTCATCTCAATCTCGCCTATCGTCTGTTTTGCCGGCTTGGACTGGACGGCAAGGTGCCGGATCATTCCAGCTTCTCGAAGAACCGCCACGGACGTTTCCGGCAAAGCGATATCCTTCGGCATCTGTTCGAGACGGTGGTTGAGCGCTGCCTGGTACAGGGTCTTGTCGGTGCTGAAGGCTTTGCCGTCGATGCCAGCTTGATCGCCGCGGATGCCAACAAACAGCGCTCGGTATCTAGTGCAGAATGGAGCGCGCAAGAAGCGAAGGAGAATGCAGGCCGCTCCGTTCAGGAATATCTGGCGGTACTTGATGACGCTGCTTTTGGTGCGGCTTCGCCGGTAACGCCGAAGTTTATTTTCCCGTCTGACCCGGCAGCCCCGTGGACGGGTGCCTATAAAGGCCATGCCTTCTTCGCCTACGCCACCAACTATCTGAACGACACCGACCATGGCGTCATTCTCGATGTCGAGGCCACCCGTGCCATTCGACAGGCTGAGGTTGGCGCTTCGCGCACCATGATCGACAGAACAGAGAACCGCTTTGGCCTGAAGCCGGGCTATCTGGTCGCCGACAGCGCTTACGGCTCCGCTGACAATCTAGCCTGGCTTGTGAAGCAAAAGGAGATCGCTACATCTGCCCGGCGGGCAAGGAGCTGGTTCAGTTCCGCCGCACCTACGCGACGCCCCGATCGGGCATCACCAGTGAAGGCACCCGGCTTTATCGGGCCAGCAAGAAGGACTGTGATGTGTGCGACCTGAAGCAGCGCTGCTGCCCGAATGCAGTTGCTCGCAAAGTCCCTCGTGATCTCAATGAGGATGCCCGTGACGTCGCCAGAGCCATTGCCGGCACGCCCGATTACGAACGTTCACGGCATCGTCGCAAGAAGGTCGAGATGCTCTTCGCTCACCTCAAGCGCATCCTGCGAATGGCCAGGTTGAGACTGCGTGGTCCATGTGGTGCACGCGATGAATTCCTGCTCGCAGCAACGGCACAAAACCTCAGAAGGCTGGCAAAGCTTAGACCGTCTCGCCTCCCATCCGCCGCCATGGTGGCATAACGGCCGGTTGCCTGGTGTCGTTCGAAATTCGATTCTGGAGAAGCACTGGTCCGCTTCTGGGCCGAAAGACGCCATCGCCCCGCCATTGGCCGCTGATTCCGGCCGGTTTCGGGTACTGATAAATGAAAGGACGGCCAGCGTGATCTCGCGGCAGCAACGTGACGTCAATCGGTCGCCCGACCCCGTTCCAGATAACGGCAGTCGCGTCCTCGAAGTCTTGTGGCAGGCCGGGGACATTTAGTCCACTTAGGCTCTGCCCGACTAGCACGACTCTTTTGTGCGCCGGGTTTTGAGCTGGGGACCTTGCCGCCACACCTTCATTCAGGGTGGCGTGCATGCCAAGGCTCGGAGCCCCTACCGCGAGAATGATCAAGTCCGTCGGCCTGGTTGCACGGACACCGCCTGCATCCTTGCATCCGTTGCCGCTGGTCATCAGGTCGAGCAGCCGTCGAAATCGGCAAGCCGGTGCAGCAATGTCCGGGTCCAGGCAAGTTGGCGACATTGGAAGCGACGGTAGCCGATGAACACACTGGTCTTTGAGTGGAAGCCGTCCCAAGTAATATCGATCCCTGTTGCTTTCGCTACGGCTGAATTCACCCCTTGCACCCAATGATACGCCGGTGTCGTTCTCAACCAAGCTGTGGATTGACCGGCACTAGTATTCGGCCGCGCACCTTACCCTCAATGAATCTCGGGGCCGTTGAGACAACATCGGCGTGGTGAACTTCAGTTGTCATCGCGTCAAGTCTTGCCATGTCGAGTTCCTGTGCCAGTCGCTGCCAAGCGATCAGCCTCTCGGATTTTGGACACATAACGCTATCGATCCCGACAAGCGTCACGCCGCGCAGAATGAACGGCGCGACGGTCGTGGGCAGGTCCATGCCACCCGCGAGCCCGCACGCGGCGACGACACCGCGATAGCGCATCGAAGCCAGTAGATTCGCCAGCAACACTCCGCCTGCAACATCAATCGCTGCCGCCCAACGCTCCTTGGCCAAAGGTCGGCCGACCCGCGCGAACTCCGCCCGATCAATGATGGTCGTGGCGCCGAGGCCCGTGAGATAGTCCGCCTCCGCTGTCCGCCCGGTAACGGCAGCAACGCTGTAGCCACGCCCGGCCAAAAGCATGGTTGCGATACTGCCGACACCACCGGCAGCACCGGTAACCACCACTTCTCCGCTATCCGGCATCACCCCATTTCGCTCCAGCGCCATGACGCACAACATCGCCGTGTAGCCAGCCGTCCCTATCGCCATGGCATTGCGGAGGCTGACCCCTTCCGGCAGAGCCACGAGCCAGTCTCCACTCACGCGCGCCCTGGCCAAAGTCGGAATGGGAACTTTCGGCAACGACCCCCGCAAAATCGATCCCCGGCACCATCGGAAAGCTGCGCACCACGGGGGAGGCACCGGTGATCGCCAGAGCGTCCTTGTAGTTCAGGGTCGACCAAGCGACCTCCACCAGCACGTCGCCATGGGGCAGTTGCGCGGTATGGATTTTGGAGAGACCGGCCACCTGCCCGCTATCGGACTTCTCGATCAGGGCGGCGTCAAACATCTGAGGTTCATTTCCTGGTTTTCCCTATCTTGCTTACGCGACTTTCTTTGCGTCGGACGTTGAGCAGGCCGCTTGCGAGTTGACCATGGCGTCAACAGCTTGTGGAAGCGTCAGCACACCCATGGCTTGACCGTCGGCATCGACAACGGTGATCTCGCTTGCCCCGGCCAATGTCATCGCTCTTGCCGCTTCCTCCAGCGTCGCGCCGATCGGCACCGAAATCTTCAACTCACAGACCGAAGCATTCAGCGGTGTGGCGACCGTCTCGACTTTGATGACGCGCGCCCGGTTCACTTCCCGGACGAAGCTGGCGATGTAATCGTCGGCAGGGTTCATCACGATGTCCTGTCCCGTACCCTGCTGCACGACTTCCCCATCCCGCAAAATTGCGATGCGATCTCCAAGCCTCAACGCCTCGTCCAGATCATGGGTGATAAACACGATCGTCTTCTTGATCTCCTTCTGCAGGTCGAGAAGCACGGTCTGCATATCGACGCGAATGAGCGGGTCCAGCGCGGAAAACGCCTCGTCCATCAGCAGGATCGGCGCATCGTTCGCCAGCGCACGGGCAAGACCGACACGCTGTTGCATGCCGCCCGACAACTGATTGGGATATTTGCTCTCGAAGCCCTTGAGCCCGACACGTTCGATCCAACGCATGGCGCAATCGACCTGCCGGTTCCGAGGCGCCCCTTGTATCTCCAGGCCATAGAGCGTGTTTTCGAGAACGGTACGGTGCGGGAGAAGCGCGAACTTCTGGAACACCATGGCTGTCTGATGCCGACGGAACTCGCGCAATTGCACGACATCCATCTTGACCACATCGTCGTCGCCGATGACGACTTCACCAGACGTCGGATCGATAAGGCGATTGATGTGGCGAATGAGCGTGGACTTGCCTGATCCCGAAAGCCCCATGATCACCTGAATGCCGCCGGCAGGCATGGAGATATTGATGTCTTTCAGACCAAGAACATGGCCATGTTTCGCGTTCAATTCCGTCTTCGTTACACCTTGCTCGACGAGCTTTACGCAATCCGCGCCATTTGGACCGAAGATTTTGTAGAGCTTTTTGATTTCGATGCCGAAGCCGCCGATTTTCTTGTTACCCATAGACAATCTCCCGGTGCTTTTGAAGGCGTGCGCCGAAGGCCTGGCTGACACGGTCGAAGATGATGGCGATGCCGACGATGGCGAGACCATTGAAGATGCCGAGCGTGAAATACTGGTTCGAGATCGCCTTCAGAACCGGCTGGCCGAGGCCCTGCACGCCGATCATCGAGGCGATGACGACCATGGCGAGCGCCATCATGATCGTCTGGTTGATGCCGGCCATGATGGTGGGCAGCGCCAGCGGCATCTGCACGTTCTTCAGCTTCTGCCAGCTCGACGAACCAAAGGCGTCGGCGGCTTCCAGCACGTCCTTGTCAACGAGGCGGATGCCGAGATTGGTCAGGCGGATCATCGGCGGAATGGCGTAGATGACGACGGCGATAAGGCCCGGCACCTTGCCGATGCCGAGCAGCATGACGACCGGGATCAGGTAGACGAAGCTCGGCATGGTCTGCATGACATCGAGCACAGGATTGACCATGCCCTGCACGCGGTCCGAGCGCGACATGGCGATACCGATGGGAATACCGACGACGATCGACAAGACCGTACAGACGAAGATCATCGAGACCGTCTTCATCGTGTCGTCCCACATGTCGAAGTAGCCGATAAGCAGCAGCGTCACGACCGTTCCCGCAACGATCTTCCAGTTACGGCTGGCGAACCACGCGACGGCGGCGATCAGAAGCAGGATAATCGGCCAGGGCGTCTTCGTCATGAAGCGCTCCGACCAGATCAGAAAGTGCTGTAGTGGCTCGAAAATTGCCTCAAGTCCGTCGCCATAGGCCCGCGTGAAACCGCGGAACCCTTCGTCGATTGCCTTCTTGAGATCACGCAATGACGCATCATCCATGTGCGGAAAGCTGAATAGCCAATCCAAAATCTATCCTCCTCGATAACAGCTAGCGCATTCTTGACGCGCTGTTCGTTGCCGGCGCGATAGGCGCCAGCAACGTCTTGAACGAGATCAAAGCGCCGCCTTGATCTTCTCGGCTGCCTCAGGCGATACCCATTCCTTCCACATGGCCTCGTTCTCTTCGAGGAAGTGCTTTGCACCATCGTCGCCGCTTGCCTGGTTGTCGGTCATCCAGGCCATCAGCTTGTTGACCGTGTCGTTCGACCAAGCGCGCTTGTTGAGGTAGCCCATGACGTCCTCGCCGGCGCGCTCGGAGAACGCTTTGGTCACGAGCGTCTGGACCGTATCCTTCGGCCAATCATTCTTTTTCGGGTCCGGGCAATCCGCGACGGTGTTGCAGCGCTTCCACTCGGCCGCGTCGTGCGGCACGCCATAGTCGAGCTTGACCATGTCGTACTTGCCGAGCAGCGCGGTCGGAGCCCAGTAGTAACCGACCCAGCCTTCCTTGCGCTCGTACGCCTTGGCAATCGATCCGTCGAGGCCGGCCGCCGAGCCCGCGTCGACGAGCGTGAAGTTTGGAGCTTCCCCGCCATAGGCCTTGTAGAGCTGGCCGGTCACGACCGTGCCACCCCAGCCTTGCGGGCCATTGTGAATGGCACCCTTCGATTTGTCTTCGGGATCCTGGAACAACTCCGGGTGCTTGAGGACATCATCGATCGTCTTGATGTCCGGATGAGCGTCGGCAAGGTATTTCGGCATCCACCAACCCCGCACCGCACCATCGGTCAGAACGGTCGATGCAACGACGAGCTTTCCGTTTGAAACGCCGGCGTTGACGACATCGGGCAGAAGATCGACCCATCCTTCGGGCGCGATGTCGGGCTGCCCCTTCTCGGTCATTGACGTGATCGTCGGGACCGTATCGCCCTGTATGATCTCCGCGTTGCAACCGTAACCTTCGGTCAGGATGAACTTGTCCAGACTGGCGAGCACTTCCGCGCTCTGCCAGTTCATGCTGGCGATGGTGACGTCGCCGCAATCCGCAGCCTGCGCCGAATTGCCAAAGGTCAGCATCGCTGCTGCAAGGCATGTCGAGGCGAAGAGTTCTTTCATGGCACTTCCTCCCTATGCGCGATGTTGAAGTTTTAAGCCCGTCGACGCCATCGCGTACCTCGGCGGGCCGCCGGCGGCTCCGGTATCCTCCTCAGAACCCGAAGCCGCCGTTTCCTGCTAGCTTGGCAGATACTCCTCACTCCAGGTCTCGCTGATCGCACCGGAGGCAATCAGCCGATCGATCTCGGCTTCGGTGTAGTTCAGGGTCCGGAGAACGGCGCGCGTGGACGCTCCGTATTTCTCCGCCGGCGCGACGGCCGTGACCTTGCCGACAACCGGACGGATGGCGAAGGGGTCGAGTTGCGTGACCGTGTGTCCGCTCGGATGGTTCGGGAAGATGGAGAAGGAATAGCTGCCCCGGTCGATGCCCGGCGCGCCGTCGGCTATGCGGGCACTGCGGCTGCGGATCGTTTCGATGTTCTCGCAGAGCGATACGCCGATGTCGGCTTCCCGCAGGCGCTGCTGCCAGGTTTCCGCAGGTGCTGTCATGAAGGCTTTCGCCAGATAGGCCTCGCGGTCGGATGTCGCCATTTCGACAATCCCTCTGAGACCCTCAACCTTGCCGAAGCGCGGGAGGTCGGCTTCCGAGGCGCACAAAAGAAGGTGATCTCCCGATGCCGTCTCGTAGAGCCGCGACAGGGCGTTATATCCCTTAGTTTCGCGGCCGGACGGCTCATCGAAAGGGCCGCGGTCGGCATAGTCATAGCAGAACGGTATCTGCGCGAGGCCGGTCAGCGCCGACAGCGACGTGCGCGGGCGGCCGACGATCCCGGTTCTGGATTTCTGGTAGAGGGCGGCGGCAATGCCCAGCGCCGCGCCGAAGCCGCACATGACGTCGATGGTGCCGACATGGGCGTGTTCCTCCGGCGTCTCCATCGAGCCGCCGAAACGCAGCATGATGCCGGTCGCCGATTGCACGAGGTCGTCATAGCCGAGATAATCGGTGCGCGGGCCGGTGCGCACGCCACCGAAGCAATCGAGCTGGCAGAAGATTGCCTGCGGGTTGAGCGCTTTCAGGCCTTCGGCATCGAGCCCCATCGCCTTGACCTGACGATCGGTGGCATTCCAGACCACGACGTCGACGGAGCGCACCAGTTCCTCGAAGACAACGCGACCATCGGGCGAACCTATGTTCAGCAGCACGGACTGCTTTCCGCGCATGTGCGACATGCCGAAGATCACGGTGTTCCAGCAATCATAGAGTGGTTTGGCCGGATCGATCTTGATGACCTGCGCGCCGAAACGGGCGAGATAGGCGACCGAGTGCGGGCCGGCGATCACGTTGCAGAGATCGAGAACTTTGACACCGTCCAGCCAGCCGCCGGGGACGTCGGTCGTGGGCGCCGGCAGGGACCGGCGCTCCATGCCGGTGAGAAGCGCAAGAGCCTCCCTGGCTGTTCCCCAGCGCCTCGGGCTTGGCGTCAGCATGGGTTCGGCGCTCTCCTGCAGCCAGGCCATCGGCCCTGGCTGGGTCATGCGGCCAAGGATCGAGTCGTCCACCTCGATCATGAGGCCGGCGGCCTTGGCGTGATCGTCGGCGATCCATTCCTTCAGCCAGCGCTGAGGCGCGCCCGGAAACAGCCCTTCCCCGAAGACACGTTCCCATTCGGCCGCCGTCTTCGTCAGGAAAACATCCTTCATGCGGGCCGCGATCTTGTCGGCCCAGAATTTCGGGAGCGGATAGACGCCAAGCGACACGTCCGACGACCATTGCGACACCGGCAGATAGGTGTCTTCCTCCTCGCGCAGTCCCTCGGCCGCCAGCTCATCATAGAGACCGAGGGCTTGCAGGCAACGCTTCGCATGGTTCTTGTGGCTGGGGCACACGACGTAGAACATCCGCCCGTCGGCGCACATATAGCTGCGATAGAAGGGATCGAGGAATTCCTGAAGGTCGTCATAGGACATATCCATCGGCAGGCCTTCTTCGCGGCGCCGCTCGATCTCGCGCTCGCGCTGGGTCTGGTAGCGCAGCGGATAATCGTCAATCAGGATGGAATTGTATGACAGGCCCTCCATGACGGCGCTTGCCAGCGGCACTTCGATGTGATCGCCGTGCCCGGTGCGCTCGCGCGCCTGAAGCGCCAGCACCGTCGCGGACGCCGCAAGCATTGTGCCATAGGCGGAAGAGAGCGGCAGCGGCGAGAAAGACGGATTGATGCCCATGAGCACGCGATTGAGGCCCATATCCGTGAAGACGCCAGAGGAGGCCGCGATCACAGCCTCGAAGGCCCGCCAGTCGCGGCGGAGCTGGTCGTCGGAGGCGAAGCCGGGGATCGACAGGGTGATCAGTTCCGGTCGCGCCTTGCGCAGTGCGGCAAAATCGATTCCAAGGCGCGCGAGCACGCCGGGGCGGAAATTCTCAACGACGATATCGGCCTCTGCAACCAGCGCTTTCGCCTCATCCAACCCCTGTTGCGACTTGAGATCGAGGGTGACGATCAGCTTGTTGCGGTTGAGGATGGCATTAGCGGGATTGTCCCAAAGCGGACCGCCTGGCGGATCGACATGCACGACAGTCGCGCCGAGATCGCCAAGGATCATGGCCACGGCCGGGCCGGCAATATATTGCCCGAAATCAACCACCCGAACGCCGGAAAGCGGAAGCGCGGAACGCGCGATCAATGTCATTTCTCTTATCTCCCCAGGAATTTTCTAGACGCGCGCGTCGGCGACGATCCAGCCGGCCGCCTTTTCGGCGATCATCAGCGTCGGCGCGTTGGTGTTGCCGCTGGTGATCTTCGGCATGATGCCCGCATCGACGACCCGCAGGCCCTCTATGCCCCGCACCTTGAGACGGCTGTCCACCACCGCCATCGGATCGTCGTCGCTGCCCATCTTCGTCGTTCCGACCGGATGAAAGATGGTGTTGGCGATATCGCCTGCGAGCCGCGCCAGTTCGTCGTCGCTCTGGAACTGCAAGCCGGGCTTCCATTCCTCCGGCTGATATTTCGCGAGTGCCGGCTGCGACACGATCGTGCGTACCTGCCGCAGGCTCTCGGCAGCGATGCGGCGGTCCTCATCCGTGCTCAGATAGTTCGGCGCAATCGCCGGAGCATCCGACGCCTTGCCGGAGCGAATGCGCACGCTGCCGACGCTGGTCGGGTTGAGATTGCACACACTCGCGGTGAAGGCGGGTACGTTGTGCAACGGTTCGCCGAAGGCGTCGAGGCTGAGCGGTTGAACGTGATATTCCAGGTTGGCGTAGGCCTGGGTGTCGTCAGACCGGGTGAAAGCGCCGAGCTGCGATGGCGACATGCTCATCGGGCCGCTGCGTTTCAGCACATATTCCAGCCCGATCATCGCCTTGCCGAACAGGCTGTTTGCAAGCGTATTCAGCGTCTTCGCATTGCCGACCTTGAAGACGGCGCGGATCTGCAAATGGTCCTGAAGGTTTTCCCCGACGCCCGGCAGGTCATGCACGACCTCGACGCCGTGGCGCTTCAGGAGGCCACCCGGCCCAATGCCCGACAATTGCAGGATTTGCGGGGAGCCGATCGCGCCGGCCGACAGGATGACCTCCCTGCGGGCACGGACCTCTGCGCTCCCCCCCTGCCGTTGGACCACGACTCCGGCGCAACGCTTGCGGCCGGAACCGTCGGTTTCAAGGATCAGTCGTTCGACATGGGCCTGCGTCCAGACCGTCAGGTTCGGGCGGTTCTTCGCCGGGCGGAGGAAGGCCTTCGACGTGTTCCAGCGCCAGCCGGAGCGCTGGTTGACCTCGAAATAGCCGATGCCCTCGTTGTCGCCGCTGTTGAAATCGTCAGAGCGCGGAATGCCGGCCTCGACGGCCGCCTCAGCGAAGGACTCGAGGATCTCCCATTTGAGCCGTTGCTTCTCGATCCGCCATTCGCCCCCGTGGCCGTGCATGTCGGAGAACCGGCTGTTGCCGCCGATCTTCGGATCCGCTCCGTTGTCCAGTCGGTAATGATCCTCATGCGCCTTGAAATCGGGCAGGCAATTCTGCCAGGACCATGCGTCGTCTCCGGTCGCCGCCGCCCAGCCGTCGAAATCGCGCGCCTGGCCACGCATATAGATCATGCCGTTGATTGAGGAGCAGCCGCCGAGCGTTTTGCCGCGCGGATAGCGCAACGACCGTCCGTTCAATCCGGCATCCGGTTCGGTCTTGTACAGCCAGTCGGTGCGCGGATTGCCGATGCAGTAGAGATAGCCGACCGGGATGTGAATCCAGGGATAGTCGTCCTTCCGCCCGGCTTCCAACAGCAGCACGCGCATCGCCGGATCGCGGCTTAGGCGATTGGCAAGCAAGCAACCGGCCGAGCCGCCGCCGATAATAATGAAGTCGAAGGCATCGCCGGAGAGGTGAGAAGTCGCGCGCGTCATCGGCTTGCCCGCGGATCGTCACGCAACACCGCATAAGCACACGATTCGACGACTTTCCGTATCATTCGAGCCTCCTCCTCATTTCCGTCTTCTGGAATAGCGGAGGAGCGTCGCAGAAATCCAATGACAAATGATATAAAGCATTATAAGCAAAAGTAATATGCTTCACGCCGTCGACCTGAGAACACTTAGGGCTTTCGTCACCGTCGCACGCGCGGGTAACGTCACGCGCGCCGCAGAGCAACTGCATGTCACCCAACCTGCCGTCACGCTGCAATTGAAGCGCCTTGCAGCCGATACCGGGCTCACCCTGTTCCGGCGGACCTCCACCGGTCTGGAACTGACACAGGAGGGCGCGCTGCTGGCCGCCAAGGCGGAGCAGGTGCTGGCGGCGCTGACCGATTTTGGGCAGACGGCCGGGCACCTGGCGACGCGGGTGCGCGGAAAGCTCAGGATCGGCACGATCATCGATCCCGAGTTCACGCGACTGGGCGCGTTTCTCAAAGCGTTGATCGAAAGCGGACCGGGCATAGAGACCACACTGCGTCACGGTATGAGCGGCGACGTACCGGAAGGGCTGCGGCGAAATGAACTCGATGCCGGCTTCTTTCTTGGCGACCCAAGAGACTATGATCCTTCCGCCGATACGATCGAGGAGAATGCCGCACCGCTTTTTCACGCTCGCGAACTCGCGCAATTGACCTATCGCGTCGTCGCTCCGCCATCGCTCGCCAGTTTCGTGCGCGGTGCGGATTGGACGCAGCTCGCATCTCTGCCGTGGATCGGGACGCCACAAGCCTCTGTACACAGCCGGTTGCTGGCTCGTTTGTTCGCGGACCTGGGTATCCGACAGAATGCCGTAGCCGAAGTAGATCAAGAAGCATCCATGGTTGCGATGGTGAGGACAGGGGTTGGTTTGAGCCTATGCCGAGAGTCGATTGCTCTTCATGAACAACAATCCCATGGGCTCGTGATCGCGGAGAACGTTAAGATCACAACCAAACTTAGCTTCCTTTGCATGCAGGCCCGCATCTATGATCCGACCATACTTGCCGCTTTCGAAGCGATCAGACGGGCCTGGGGCTAATTTCGGCGATTTCCGGCCGCAATCTCGTTCACCCCTTCACCGGAGCGCGGGCGATATCGGAAACCAACCGCGCTGGTGCGCGGTGGCCTCCTCATCAGCAGTTTCCGCCCCCGTCTTGCCAGAAATATTAGCGTTTCCAGACACTTAAGAGAACTTCGATGAATTTTTCTGCCGCCGGAGAGAGTGATGCGCTGCGCCGACGCACAATCCCAATAGTTCTTGTAACGACCGGGTCGATGATCGGACGGGTCACCAGATAGGGATGCTCCTCCTGCGGCGTCGCAAGCTGCGGCAGGACGGATATGCCCAGCCCAGCTTCAACCAGACCAAGTGACGTGTTGAGATGCGTGACCTCGTAGAACCAGTTGAGACGCAAGTTGTGCTTGGCGAGGGCACCGTCCAAAAGCGCTCGATTGCCGCTTGACCTGTCGACGACCACGAGCGGATAGCCGTCAAGTTGGCGCCAGTGGACGTTATCGTGTTTCGCGAGCGGGTGATCCTTGCGCATCGCCAGCACGAACGGGTCGTCGATAAGTGGCTCGAACGACAGGTCGGGATCCGAATTCCCCATCAGATTGATGCCGAACTCGACCTCTCCACGCGCAACCGCCTGCAAGCCCTCATTGGCTGTCAGGTCTCGGATACGAAGTCTTATATGCGGGTAATCATTACCGAATGCCTTGATGACCGTCGGCAGAAAATAAAACGCTGCGGTAGGCACGCACGCCATCGTGATAAGCCCACGACGCTGGGACCCGCTCTCCTTGAGCGCGAAAAGCGATCCGTCGAATTCCTCAAGCATGCGGCGCACGAGCGGAAGCAATTCCTGCCCGGTCGCCGTCGGCGCCACATGTCGTGTGGTGCGGTCAAGCAACGGCACGCCAATGGATTGTTCCAGCTTCTGAATGCGCCTGGTCAATGCCGGCTGGGAAATATGGAGAGCCTCTGCAGCGCGGTGAAAGCTCTCAAGATCGACAACCGCCTGAAAAGCACGCAGATCAAAAATCTCGCAATTTATGCTCATGACGCATCAATCCCTTGAAACATTGCATTTCACAGTTATCCCATATTTCGGATATTGCAACAAGACACCCGATTAATCCGGGTTATGCAATATTGAGGTAAGGCGATGAACGATCTGATACGCATCCCATGCGTCCTGATGCGCGGTGGCACATCGCGAGGCCCGTTCTTTCTTGCTTGCGATCTGCCAGCCCAAAGGGAACAGCGCGATGCGGTTCTCCTGTCCATCATGGGGTCCGGCCACCCTCTTCAGATCGACGGCATCGGCGGCGGAAATCCGGTGACGTCGAAGGTCGCCATCATCGGTCCGTCGAGCGTGGACGGCGCGGATGTCGATTACCTTTTCGCCCAGGTGCGCACCGACAGGCAAATGGTCGATTACTCGCCGAACTGCGGCAACATGCTTGCAGCGGTGGGCCCGTTCGCCATCGAGGCCGGGCTTGTCCGGGCCAGCGGATCGAGCACGCATGTGCGTATTCACAACGTCAACACAAAAAAGATCATCGAGGCGAAGGTCCCGACCCGCGACGGCGAGGTCATTTATCTCGGCGATGCGTCGATCGACGGCGTTCCGGGGCTGGCCGCGCCCATCGCCCTCACCTTTCTCAACGCTGCTGGCGCCAAGACGGGCGAACTGTTTCCCACGGGAAATCCTTCAGATATCATCCAGGGAATACCCGTGACGTCGATCGATTGCGCCATCCCGATGGTTCTGATGCGCGCAGACGATGTCGGTGTCTCCGGTTATGAAGACGCTGTATCGCTCTCAGCCAATCGTGAACTGGTCGCGAAGCTGGCATCGATCCGCACGGAAGCAGGTCGCCTGATGGGCATGGGCGATGTGTCCGACATGGTGATCCCGAAACCGGTCATTCTTTCGGCGCCACGCAACGGCGGCACGCTTTCCGTCCGCTACTTCATGCCAAACGAATGCCACCCCGCCCTCGCGACAACCGGTGCTGTCGGCATCGCCACGGCGGTTGCCAACCCGGGTACCGTGGCCTCAACGATCGCCGGCGCCACGGAACTGCCGGCTCTGATCCGTATCGAACATCCAGACGGACGCATCGACGTTCAGTTGGAAACAAGAAGCGGATCCACCGTCGCGGGACTGGTCAGGACCGCGCGGAGACTTTTCGAAGGTTATGCCTTCGCAAAACCCAAAGGGCGTGTCGACCACGCCGCTTAACCCGCTCTGGTGAGGACCGGAGCATTAACGGAGGAAAATCATGCGCAAACTACTTCTGGCGACTGCCGCTGTGCTCGCCCTGACCACTGCTGCCCAGGCCGAACCCGTTCGTATGAGCGTCGGCTCCTACAACCTGAACAACCTGCCCTTCCCCGTTGCCGAGAGCCTCGGCTTCTACAAGGAAGAAGGTCTCGACGTGACTATCGAGAACTTCGCTCAGGGCGGTTCGAAGGTGCTTCAGGCGCTGGTTGCGGGCTCGACCGACGTAGCCGTCGGCTTTTACGACCACACGATCCAGATGCAGGCGCAGGGCAAGCACGTCATCGGCTTCATCCAGCTCGCACGCAATTCTGGCCTTGTCCTCGCAGGCAAGAACGACACCGATTTCGATCCGGCCAAGCCGGAAACGATCAAGGGCAAGAATGTCGGCATCACCGCGCCGGGATCGTCGTCCGACTTCTTCATCCGCTATTTTCTCAAGCAGCACGGCCTGACCGACGATGACATCTCCATCATCGGCGTCGGTTCGGGTGCGGCTGCCGTTGCGGCCCTCCAGCAGGGCAAGATCGACCTCCTGGTCAACTACGACCCGGCCGCGACGATCGTCGTCGAGCGCGGACTCGGCAAGATCCTTATCGACGCACGCAGCGACGAAGGCGCGAAAGCCGTCTATGGCGGCATCTATCCGACCTCCGTACTCTACGCGAACCAGGACTACATCGAAGCCAACCCGCAAATCATTCAGAAGGTCACCAATGCGACGTTGAAGGCGCTGCACTGGATGAAGGATCATTCGGCCGAGGAGATCGTCGCCAAGCTGCCGGAGGACTTCGTGTCCGGCGACAAGCAGACGTATACCAGGGCCGTCGAGAACGCCAAGGCAATCTTCTCCGAAGACGGCAGGTTCGTCCCGGCAGATCTCGAAACTCCGCTGGCCGTCCTGAAGAGCTTCAACGAAAGCGTCGGCAACGCCACCATCGATCTTGGCGCGACCTACACAAACAAGTTCGTCGAGGCTGCAGGCCAGCCCGCGAACAATTAAGGAAAATCGTCATGTCTATTGCAGCAGCTAAAATCGAGGCTGTGTCGCAGCCCGGTCTGCCTCCGATGGTCACGATCGACAACGTCACGATGGCGTTCGGTTCGTTCGTCGCGGTCGAGAACGTCAACCTCACCGTTGGAAACGGCGAGTTCCTGTCGATTGTCGGGCCGACCGGGTGCGGCAAGTCCACCATCCTCAACGCGATCGCCGGGCTTCTGAAGCCCGCGAAGGGCCATGTCTCCATCGACGGCGCACCGGTCAAGGGCGTTCAGAACAACATCGGTTATCTCTTCCAGCAGGACGCCCTGCTGCCCTGGAAGACGGCGTTCCAGAATGTCGAACTCGGCCTGATGTTTCGCGGCGTGCCCGTTGAAGAGCGTCGTGTCAAGGTCATGGCATGGCTGGAGAAGGTCGGCCTGAAGGGCTTCGAAGGCCGCTTTCCGCATCAGCTTTCGGGCGGCCAGCGCAAACGCGTCCAGATGGCGCAGGCGCTGATCACCGAGCCGAAGGTCATCCTGATGGACGAACCGTTCTCCGCGCTAGACATCCATACGCGCCACCTGATGCAGAACGAATTGCTGCGCCTGTGGCAGGAGGACCGCCGCGCCGTCGTCATGATCACCCATGATCTCGAGGAAGCCATCGCGCTCGGCGACCGCGTCGTCGTGCTGGCCGCGGGTCCGCGCAGCCGCGTCATCGAAAGCTTCGGCGTGGATCTCGAACGTCCGAGAAACGTCGCCGAAATCAAGCTCGACCCGAAGTTCATGACCCTTTACCGCGACATCTGGGCGTCGCTGCGGGGCGAAGTGGAGAAGTCCTATGCAAGCCGTTAACGTTCGTCTCATCCAGATTACGCTGTTGGCCGTGATCCTCGGTGGCTGGCAGCTCGGCGTGACGAGCGGCCTCATAGACCGCTTCTTCTTTCCGGCGCCGCTAGACATCGTTCAGCAGGTTGTCACCTGGATCATCGATCCCGGCTTCTACAAGCATGTCGGTATCACGCTTAGCGAAACCGTACTCGGCTACCTGATCGGCACCGGCCTCGGCGTTGCAGCAGGTGTCTGGCTTGGTCTGAGCCCGTTCACGGCCCGCATCCTCGATCCCTTCATCAAAGCCATCAATGCCATTCCGCGGGTCGTACTTGCACCGATCTTCGTGCTGTGGCTGGGCCTTGGCCTATGGTCGAAGGTTGCACTGGCCGTAACGCTGGTGTTCTTCGTGACGTTCTTCAACGCCATGCAGGGCGTGCGCGAAGTCAACCCGGTCGTCCTGTCCAATACGCGCATCCTCGGAGCACGCCGCTCCGATCTGCTTCGCCACGTCTACTTCCCCGCGGCGGCCAGCTGGATCCTGTCGTCGCTGCGCACATCCGTCGGCTTCGCGGTCGTCGGCGCGATTATCGGCGAATATCTTGGCGCCTCGGCCGGTCTCGGCTACCTTATCGCCCGTGCGGAAGGCAACTTCGACGCGGTCGGCGTCTTCGCCGGGATCATCATCCTCGCGGTGTTCGTCCTGATCATCGACCTGCTTCTCGACGTCGCTGAAAGGCGCCTGATCACCTGGCGCCCGAAGGTCGGCGAAGAACGCCCGGCCTGACCGGATCAACGAAACGTCAGCCAGTTATGGGCGGCTTTGTGTCGCCCATTTCCTTGTGCGAGAATACACAAATGCGTGGCTCGCCAGAAACTGAGGTACAATAACGACTTGCAGCACAAGAAGGAGAAGCGGACGGCGACATCGCTGTTACTAGCCAGCCCTTAGATCTTGTGTGAAAATCGGCAACCCGGGCAATGGTTGAGCGTCGCCCAAGCATCTCGTCGTGCCAAAGGACGGCAGCTTTCCCTCTTGGGACTTTGAGATATGTTGCCGGCAAACAGAGAAGAGGTCAGTCCTCGACCCGGAACGAGTTCTCTTTCGCGACCCTCAAAGCGCCTTGAACGCCCGCAGCATGGCGACGCCGCGTGGGAAGTGGGCATCCGTTCAAAATTGCACGAACGCCCGACATCTGTCGGCTGCGCGGTCAGTCGCCATCTCTCCTGGCGTCAAAGGCCGCCCTGGACTTCCGAAAGCGATCCGCGTTCTCGACGATCCATGTCCACAATGGGATCATGCGCAGGAGCAGATCCATGCCCGTTTCGGAAAGCGCGTACTCGACCTTCGGAGGGTTTTCATTGAAGTCGTTTCGGATGACCAGACCGTCCCGCTCCAACTGACGCAGAGTCCGTGTCAGCATGCGTTGCGTGACGCCGTGCATGCGTCTTCCAATCTCAGCATGACGTAGGCTCCCGTAGACGCCGAGCGTGTGGATGATGCCGAGAGACCAACGGTTGCCAGCATGCGCCAGCACTTCGCGACGCACACCGTCGTCGTCGTCTCGCAAGCCATCGCACACCGTTTGAGAATACGTCAGGACGTCTTCTCGGCTCAAAGTCTGGTTTACAGTATCACGCATGTACCTTCTTTCATGTGCCAGAGCGCATCGCTAGATCATTGCCGAAACGCATTCTCAATGAGGCAAATACGATGATTGATACACCATCCCACACAACGACGCGGTCCATTCTTGTCCTGGGCGCCGGTGAACTCGGGCAACCCGTCCTTCGCAATCTGGCACGCCGTGCACGCGAGGAAAAGCATACGACGATCAGCGTCCTTCTACGGTCCAGCGCCATTTCGTCGAATGATCCGGAAAAACAACGTACCGTTGCAGAAATCCGAGAGCTCGGCATCGAAATCGTCGTCGGCGATCTGGTCAAGAGTTCGATCAACGAGCTCGCTTCGCTGTTCGCACGATACCACACGGTGATTGGTTGCACCGGCTATGCTGCTGGGATCGACACGCCCATGAAGCTGGCGAAGGCGGCATTGCAGGCCCGTATCCCCCGCTATTTCCCCTGGCAGTTCGGCGTCGACTTCGACGTGATCGGGCGCGGCAGCCCGCAAGACATCTTCGACGCGCAGTTGGACGTCCGCGAGCTGTTGCGGGCTCAGACCCAGACCGAGTGGGTCATCATCTCGACCGGGATGTTCATGAGCTACTTGTTCGAGCCGGAGTTTGGCGTCGTCGACTTGAAAAATTCCGAGGTCCATGCGCTGGGAAGTCTCGATACAGCCGTGACGCTGACCACTCCCGAGGACATCGGGAAGCTGACTGCGGAAATCGTGTTCGCCGAGCCGCGCATCATCAACGAGATCGTGTTCCTGGCAGGCGATACGGTGACCTATGGGGAGGTTGCTGACAAGCTGGAGGCGGGTCTCGGGCATCCCTTCCGGCGCTCCGAGTGGAGCGTGCCCTTCCTGATGGAAGAACTGGCGAAAGATCCGCAGAACATGATGCGCAAGTACCGGGCGGCCTTTGCCATGGGTCGCGGCGTCGCGTGGGACAAGGCCGGGACGTACAACGAGCGGCATTCCATACCGGTCACGGACATCGATGCTTGGATCCACGCAAACCTGGGTGCCTCCGGTCGGGCATAGCCCGCGATCACCCTGGGGGTTCACGATTTCGAGCGGGTGGGTCCGGCAACGCATGAATGTCGTCCCCACCCGCTGTCCGACGCCCCTCCTGCAAGAATGCCAGCCTCGTTGGCACATTCGATTTGCGCCATGCCGCGTTTGAGAATGTGGCTTCGATGGCGAAGCCAGTGGTCCGCCCCAAGCGGAACGGCCAGCCGTGCTATTTCGGATAGCGTTTCGATTGGGACCAGCGCCGTGCTGATTTCGCGATACCGTCTGCTGTCTGCCAGCCAGATGTCGCCCGAGCGCAGGGCATTGCGAAGTTCGAACAACAGCCCGATTTCCCACGCTTGCCGATTTGGCTTCCCCATCCTTCAGAATTCGTTTGCGCCAACTTGCGCGATTGCGAGATTGAACAGCGCCAGGTCGCGTATCGCACCCGACATCTGCAGTCGGATTCGGATGGCACAGACCTCCTTCGGCTTCAATGGAGGCTTGTGACCGGTGATGCGGCCCGAGTTCCAGCTAGACATAGCTGTGCTCCTAGAGCCACCCTCCACTGCCGATGTCGCCCAGTCCGGATGCGTCTCTCGCCTTGAGAAGAACCAACCTTCGATCATGCGCGATACCTCTCTTACATGCCCGCGAGCCGAGAAGTGAGACGATGGATGTGCGCCGCACCTACACCGCAGCAGCCGCCAATCATCGTCGCGCCGCTATCGACCCAAGCACAGGCAAAGGCCGTATAGCGGTCAGCCGAAAGATCGTCGCGGATCGCGTGTAACGCCTCATTTGCAGCTCCACTTTCGTCCGCTGCGAACGCGTTGGCATAGACACCGATTTCGATGAAACACGCTTCCTTCGCAAAGACGGTTACCGCCTCCTCGACAGCCCGCCGCATGACTTCCGGACGGCTGCAGTTGAAGAGCAGCCCCGAAGCGCCGGACCCCGCAATCCAGCGCGCGGCTTCCGCAACGCTTTCACCAGAACGCAGCGCTGCGGGTCTTGCCTCAGCACCCGGTTCGTCCTTAAGCGTGAAGGAAATCCAGAACGGCTTGCCGGTATCGGCTACAGCCTGCTGCACCGCCTCCGCCTCGGCAATGAGGCTTAGCGTCTCCCCAAGCCAGACATCGACGTGAGGGGCAAGTTCCTCGACCAATACCGTGAGATAGTCCTGCACCAAATCCGGCCTGAAGCTTTGCGGTTCGTAGGAACCGAAGATCGGAGGCAGCGATCCTGCGACGAGAACATCACGATCCGGCGCGCGGGCGGCCCTCGCGCGCCAGACCCCCGGCAAGTGCAATCAATCTGCGACCCTCGGCGCGGAACCGTTCCTCACCGATATGAAACGGCACCAGCGCGTAGCTGTTGGTGGTGACGACATCGGCACCCGCCGCGATGAACTCTTCATGCACCTGTCGGACGATTTGCGGATTGTCGATGAGCGCAAGCGCGGACCATTCGGGTTGCCTCAATTGCGCACCGAGACGTACAAGTTCGCGGCTCATGCCGCCGTCGAGAATTCTGATTGATTTCATGGCATACCTTTAAGTTCAATTAGCGCTTGATCATCGAAGACAATGCGAATGCCGTCAGGGTGTCACGAACACCAGGCAGTCCCGACACCTCCTGCCACACTTCCCGGATGCGATCCGCCGTACCCGCCTCGACCCGGACGACAAGATCGAATTCACCGCTCATGACGTCGCAAGATACGACCTCTGGCACGCGCTTTAGCGCCTGGATAACATCCCCGCCACGCATGCGGTCGTGGCGGTAGACGAACATCATCGCGGTGACTGCCGCGATCCGCGGCTTTCCTTCACCGGCTACGATCGTGTAGCCCTGAATGAGGCCGTCACGCTCCAGGCGTTCGATACGCTGGCGGACGGCATTCCGCGAAAGGTTGACTTTCTCCGCCAGTTCCGCGTGCGCAATCCGCGCGTTGCGGGTCAACTCGGCAAGAATGTGCTCATCCAGGCGGTCGAGGATGCGTTTCATGGCTGCATGTCCTGAACCATTTCCTTGGCTGAAATGAACGCGGCCCGGGAAATAGCTTCAAGGTCGGCAAGCCTGCCATCCTGTGCAAGTGCGGTCGCCGCGGCTGCCATGACGAAGCCTGGCAGAGCCCGCCGCTCGGCCAAGCTCAGTGGACGGATCTCTTCGTATCCGGCAAGCAAAGTGACGGCGAGCGTTCTTTGAAGCGTGCCGTCCGCCTCCATCGTCCAATGCAGCAGCGCCTGGGCGACTTCGGCAATGAGAACGTCGTCGTGGCGCAGGCGGAAATTGATGATGCCGCTGACCTGCCCGTCGAGAAAGAACACGTTGTCGCGGTTGAGGGCGCCGTGCACGGGGCCTTTCGGTAGCCGGGTTGCGATCCCTTTTCCGAAACGCCCCAATGTCTGATGTATTTGCGCCATGCACATCCCCAGCGCATGGCATCTGTCGGGAGTGATGCCGGTCGGGCGGGATCCGGGCACGAAGCCGACCACGGCGACAAGTTTGCCCGAAACGGTGATGGTCGCCGCCCCGGCATCGGTGCGAAAGATCGCCGGACAGCGAACGCCAGCAGCGGCAAGCGTCTCCATCGTGCGGAATGCTCGCTCGATATCAAAAGGCTCAGCATCGCTCTCGAACAGAGTAACAATGAACTCGCCGCGTTGCGAGCGGAAGAGGAAGGTGGTCTCTGCGTCGCCATCGGCGATGCCAATTACCGATGTCAGTTGCCCAAGCCTATAGGCCGTCGCAATGCGGCTGCAATCAGCATCCGAAAGGTCCGTGAAAACAGCCATATGTCCCCTCCTGTCAGTGCTGCACCGGCCCGGGGCCTTCGGCCGTGTCAGCGCCGAAAATCAATTCGATCTGCGCGGCACTCAGACCGCTGTCGCGCTCAACTACGTCGCGCAACGCCATCCCTTCAGCAAGTGCAGCACGCGCAAGGGTAGCCGCCCGTGCATAGCCCACGAACGGATTGAGGGTCGCGGCGAGGACGAGGGAGCCGTCGTGAAGAGCCCGGCAGCGCTGTTCGTCCGCTTCGATCCCGTCGACGCACCGGGATCGCAGTGAATCCATTCCTTTCGCCAAAAGGCGCATGGACTGCATGATGTTCAGAGCGATGACCGGCTCCATGGCGTTCAGCTGGAGTTGGCCCGCGCCGGCTGCGAGCGTGACGGTGAGGTCGTTGCCGATTACCTGAAATGAAACCTGGTTCATCATCTCGGGGATCACCGGGTTGACCTTGCCTGGCATGATCGACGAACCCGCTTGCATCGCCGGAAGCCGAATTTCTCCAAGACCAGCGCGCGGCCCGCTCGACAGGAGCCGAAGGTCGTTGCAAATCTTGGAGAGTTTCACCGACATGCGCTTGAGCGCACCCGACACGGAAACGAAAGCGCCCGTATCGGACGTTGCTTCGACGAGGTTACGCGCCGGCCGAACTGTGACGCCTGAGATGCTGGAGAGATGCTGGCAGACGACGGCTGCAAATCCCTTCGGTGCATTGACCCCGGTGCCAATCGCGGTCCCACCCAGATCGACCTCGCGCATCAGTTCTATGGCGGCGAGAAAATGTGCGACATCTTCCTCCAACGTTTCGGCGAAAGCCTCAAATTCCTGGCCAACAAACATTGGTACGGCGTCCTGAAGCTGTGTCCTGCCAACCTTGACGATGTGGGCAAACTCCTCGCCTTTGCGTCGGAAAGAGGCTACGAGCGCCCGAAGCGCCGAAACCAATGTCTCGCCTTCCCTTAAAACAGTCAGACGTATTGCGGTCGGATAGACGTCGTTGGTCGATTGCGACAGATTGACGTGATCGTTCGGGTTGATCGCGTCGTAGCTGCCTGCAGGTCGACCAAGGCTCTGAAGCGCCATATTGGCAACGACCTCGTTGACGTTCATGTTGGACGAAGTGCCGGCCCCGCCCTGCATCATGTCGACCGGAAAATGCGGCGCCAGGATTTCACCAGCAATCAGCCGGTCGCAAGCACGCTCGATCGCCTGCGCCATCGCCGGATCGACAAGACCCAGGTCCAGATTGGTCGCGAGAGCCGCCTTCTTGACCATGGCGAGCGACTGAACGAGCTCTGGAAAATCCTGAAGTCTGGAGCCGGAAACATCAAAATTCTCCACTGCGCGCAGCGTATGGATGCCAATCAAGGCATCGGCGGGCAATTCCCGACCACCTAGAAGATCCACCTCAACACGCGTTTTCGCCATGGTCTTGTTCCTTCTTCCACTCACCCTGAAATGGCCTGGTCGAGATCGTCGATCAGGTCTTCGGCCGCCTCCAATCCGATAGACAGGCGGAACACGCCATCGCCGGCAAAGCGGCGGTAATCCTCCAAGGGCTCTCCGGTAAGCTGATAGGTGCTCTTCATCATCTCCTGGGTGTCGAGCAGCACGACGATCGAGCGCTGGTGGCCGAGCGAGAAGGCGTAGTGGCCAACTTTGAGGCGTTCGGCCAACTGGCGTGCCGTCCGGTCCTGATCCTCTACCTGGAACGTCAAGATACCGCCCGATACCGCCATCTGGCGCTTTGCAAGGTCATGCTGCGGGTGTGACGAAAGCCCTGGATAGGTCACGACCGCCACAGCGGGATGGCGCTCGAGGAAAGCCGCGACCTTTGACGCCGTTTCGGAGATCGTTCGGATCCGCGGGAAAAGAGTATCGATACCACGCATGATAAGCCACGCGTTCATGGCGGGCATCGAGGCGCCGAGATAGACGCCGGCACGCGATCTGATCGTCTCCACCAGGTCCTTGGATCCGCACACGACGCCGCCGAGGGCATCGCCGTGACCGTTGATGAACTTCGTAAGCGAATGGATCACCAGGTCCACCCCCAACGACAACGGCTGCGTGGCGACGGGTGTGGCAAGCGTCGAATCGACCGACATCAAGGCGCCGTGTTGTCGCGCAAGCGCCGAGATGACGGCTAGATCGGTCAGACGCAGGATCGGATTGCACGGACTTTCACAATGGACGAGCCGGGTGTTGGGCCTGAAGGCCTTCGCCACGTCTTCAGGACGGGACATGTTTACCGCCGTCACCTCGATGCCGTAGTCCGGCAGTATGCGCCGGGCAAGCTCGTTGGCACCGGCATAACAGACATCGCTGAGGATCAGATGATCGCCCTTCTTCAAGAAGGTGAGGAAGGTGGCGCCGATGGCAGCGATCCCCGTCGCCGTGGCAAGCGCGTCATCAGCGCCCTCAAGCGCGGCAAGACGTTGCTCGAGCTGTCGAACCGTAGGATTGGTCCAGCGGGCATAGAGAAACGGCAGCGCTGTCAGATCATCGATCCCGTCTGCCGAGAATGCACCGTCGCCTGGTTCCAGCACGTTGTTGACGGACATGGATATGTTGGGTGCGATCGCCTTGGTCGCCGGATCGATGACGAGCCCACCGCTTAGTGCCAGAGTGTCGCGCGCCAGTTCCATCTGTGCGCCAGGCCTCCTCATGCGGCGATCAGGACCGGGTGCCGGAATGTGTGAGAGTTTCGATGCAGTCATCGCTTCCTCCTGCAAATTGGCTTTCTAGGAACCCAAGGGATAAACTTCCCGTCCACTGCGGACCTTGCTGACCGCTGCGGACAAATGAGCGCATCAATCAAGAACGCCGGCGTGGCGCATTGCCGCGTCGATTTCGGCCTCGACCACAGGGGAGACGCTCACCAGCGGCAAGCGTACGTCACGGGCCATACGGCCCTGGCGCCAGAGTGCATATTTCGGCCCCGCCGGATTGGTCTCCAGAAAAAGCGCGCGGTGAAGTGGCATCAGCCGGTCCTGAAGTTCGATAGCGCGACGGAAGTCACCGGCAAGGCAAGCGGTCTGGAATTCCGCGCAAAGTCTCGGCGCGACATTGGCCGTTACGGAAATGCAGCCATGACCGCCATGCGCCATGTAGCCGAGTGCCGTCCCGTCCTCTCCCGAAAGCAGGTTGAAATCCGGTCCGCAGGCGATGCGCTCGAGCGATGGGCGCAAGAGGTTGGCGGTCGCGTCCTTGACGCCGACAACGTTGCGGCAATCGCGCTTCAGTCGTGCAAGCGTCTCCACGGAGATGTCGATGACGCTGCGTGGCGGGATATTGTAGACGACGATCGGAATGGAGACTGCCGCATCGATCGCACGGAAATGTTGATAGATGCCTTCCTGTGTCGGCTTGTTATAGTAGGGCGCAACGATCAGCAGCGCATCGGCGCCAGCCGTTTGCGCGTGGCGGCAAAAGTCGATCGCCTCTTCGGTGCTGTTCGAGCCAGCTCCGGCGATGACCGGAACGCGCCCTTTTGCAACGTCCACGGTCATTTCGACCAGCCGCTTGTGTTCGGCGTGCGAAAGGGTCGGGCTCTCGCCGGTCGTCCCGCAAGGCACCACGCCGTGGCTGCCTTCCGCAATCTGCCACTCTACCAGCGACCGGAAGGCCGCATCGTCGACCATGCCGTCGAGAAATGGCGTGACGAGCGCCGTAATCGATCCTTTGAACATTGCAATCTCCATTGCTCGACCGGCCTTATCGGCGTATCGGCACCTGCATTTCGACGGCCCGGAAGGCACGTGTGATGATAAGGGTGAGGCAGACGTAGAAGATGGTGACGACGAGAAGCGGCTCGTAGACGAGAAGCGTGTCCTGCCTGATCTTGTACGCGACGGCATAGAGGTCCATCACGGTGACGGTGAAGGCGAGCGGCGTGGCTTTCAGCTGCAATACGACCTCGCCGGCAATCGTCGGGAGCGCGATCCGGATCGCGCGCGGCAGCCATATGCGGCGCAGAAGCGTCGAGCGGCTCATCCCAAAGGCGCGCCCGGCCTCTAGTTCCCCCTTCGGCACCGCAAGCAATGCCCCGCGCAGCACCTCTGCCTCGTAGGCTGCGTAGTTGAGGGTGAAGCTTACCGCCGCGAAGAAGAAACCCTCACGCACGATTGGCCAAAGGAAGCTTGAACGCAGCCCCGGGATCATCGGCAGCAACGAGCCGACGCCATAGTAGAGCAGCCACAATTGGATGAGCAGCGGCGTGCCGCGCAAACATGTACAGTAGGTCTTGGCGCACCACCGCAACCAGCCGGGGCCGTTGACCTGAGCAAGCGCAAGTCCGATCGCCAGGATGAAACCGAGAACGACGGAAATGACGAGCAGCAGTACGGTCTGTATCGCGCCGGCGACGATCAGCGGCCAGTAGCCGGAAATCCACGAGAAGTCCATTGTCCGTCCCTCAGGCTGTTTTCGGCTGACCGCGCCGGAAATAGGTTTCAAGGCTGCCGAACACGACATTCGAGACGAGCGTGATCGCGAGATAGATCACGGCGGCGGCGAAGAAGAACAAGAAGTAATGTTTGGTGTTGCCACCAGCGAGCCGCGTCGCGAGCGCCAGTTCCTGGTAGCCGACGACCGCGATCAATGCGCTGTCCTTCGTTACCGACATCCACAGATTGGCCATACCTGGAAGCGCATTCGGCATCAGCGCCGGAGCCAAGATCCGCCGAAACCGCAACCAGGGCCGCATGCCGAAGGCACTCGCCGCTTCGATCTGCCCCACGGGGATGGCAAGGATCGCACCGCGCAACACCTCTGTCACGTAGGCACCTTGCACAACACCGAGGACCGTGACGGCTGCCAGGAAACCGTTGATCTCGATCGGCGGGAAACCGAGCGCGGAGAGCAGTCTGTTGATGCCGTCCGTTCCGGCATAATAGAGCCCGATGATCAGGATCAGCTCCGGGATAGCGCGGACCGCAGTCGTGTAGATATCCAGCAAGACAACGACGGGGCGGCTGCCCTTGACCTTGCCAGTGGCCCCTGCCAGCCCGATCAATATGCCGAGCAGGTAGGCGCCCAGCGAAATCAGGATGGTCGAGGCCGCGCCCGAAAGCAGCACCCCTCCCCATCCCGGCGGATAGGGGGAGAGCAGGTCCAGAATGGATGAGCTTGTCGACATGAAAACGGCTCCTCGGCAGCCGAACGGGGTCGCTGCGGCTCGAACGCGATCCTAGATGGGAGGCAGTGTCATAGTTCGTGCCGGACGCACGGCGTTGGCCGTGGCCCATGCACTCCGGTCATTCGCCGAAGGGATCGAAGTCGAAGTATTTCTTAGAGATTTCGGCGTACTTGCCGCTCGCGCGGACGGCAGTGATCGCGGCGTTCAACTTTGCCAAAAGCTCAGTATCTTCCTTTCGAAGGCCGCCGCCGATGCCCTGTCCGAGGACGGCCGGGTCGTCCTTGACGTTTCCCTTGTCCTGGCAGCAATCCTTGCCGAAATCGGAGCCAAGAAACGTCATCAGCGGAATGGAATCGCCGAAGACGTAATCAACGCGGCCGACGGCGAGATCTTGAAACGCCTCATCCAGCGTTGCATAGGTCTTTTCGGATGCAACAGCCGAATAATGCTTCTTGTAGTATTCCGTCTGTATCGTGGAGACCTGGATTCCGATCGTCTTGCCCGCGACATCGTCGGCGGTTGTGCCGCTCTTGCCGTCCTTTGCCCCAATCAGCTTGCTGGGCGTGTTGTAGTACTTGTCCGTGAAGGCGATTGTCTTCTTGCGCTCGTCGGTGATCGACATCGAAGACCAGATAACGTCGAACTTCTTCGATTGGAGACCGGGAATGAGACCATCCCAGGACATGTCGACGACCGAGCAGGTTTCTTTCATCTCGGCGCAGACAGCGTCCATCAGTTCGATTTCCCAGCCGACCCATTTCCCGGCCGCGTCCTTGGTGAAGAAAGGCGGGTAAGCCTCGTTCATGATGCCGAAGCGCACTTCGGCGCTCGCAGCGACAGCAGAGGTGAGGAGCGCAGCTCCGACAACGAGATAGATTGCGGTTTTCATGTCAGTTCCCTCTTTTCTTTGATTGGCGCGCATTCAGTGGCGTGACGAACTTGTGAAATCGCGACACCGGGTGCTGGTTGGAGCACCGAAGATCTGCTCCGGTCTGCCCTCTTCCTCCACGCGGCCCTGGTGGAGGAATATGACGTGATTGGAAACGTCGCGGGCAAACTTCATCTCGTGCGTGACGAGAAGCATCGTCCGTCCCTCTTCGGCAAGATCACGGATGACCTTGAGCACTTCGCCGACGAGTTCCGGATCGAGCGCCGACGTCGGCTCGTCGAACAGCATCACGGAGGGGTCAACGCAGAGCGCGCGTGCGATGGATGCGCGCTGCTGCTGGCCGCCCGACATGAAGGCCGGATAAACATTGCGCTTCTCGTAAAGGCCGACCTTCTGCAGCAACGCCTCGGCCTTTTCTGTCGCCTCCTTGCGGCTCAGGCCAAGGACATGGACCGGCGCTTCGATGACATTTTCCAACACGGTCATGTGGGCCCAGAGATTGAAGCTCTGGAACACCATGCCGAGACCTGTGCGGATGCGCTCCACTTGCCGCCAGCGGGCTGGATGGGCACGGCCGTCTGCTCCCGTCTTCATGAGAACTTCCTCGCCATTGATGACGAAGCGGCCCCGATCTGGAATCTCCAGAAAGTTGATGCAGCGCAGGAAGGTGCTCTTGCCGGAGCCGGAGGCGCCAATCAGCGAGATGACATCCCCTTTCCTTGCGGCAAGTGAAATGCCTTTCAGCACTTGATGGGTGCCGTAGCTCTTGTGTACGTCGTCCACGCGTAGCGCGCAGGAAATATCGGTTGTCATTCGTTCCCCACTTTTTTCGTGGCTTATTTTGGTGCAGTTTAGCGATCGCTTGTGCGGCAAGTCCGCGCATTATGGCGTCATGGCGATTTATTTCCGCTGACTTTATCGCCTTTGCGGGTATTTTGGGCGTCATTCACGATTGATGCAGATGACCTTCGGCTGCGTCATTTCCTCGTAAGCAAAACGCACGCCCTCGCGCCCCATGCTACCGTGTTTGAACCCACCGAAGGGCATGGCGTCGAAGCGATAGTCCGAGGAGTCGTTGATCATGACGCCGCCGGCCTCAATGCCCGCCGCGGCTTCGAGCGCATCGGCCAGTTTGTCGGTGAAGATGCCGGCATGCAGGCTGTAGTCGGGCTCATTTGCCATACGGATTGCGTCGGAGAGCGTCTCGAAGGGTTCGAGCATCACGACCGGCGCAAAAACCTCCTCGCGCCAGAGCCTGTTGTCACGCGGCACGCCTTCGAGCACCGTAGGGTGGTAGACCGCACGCTCGCGCTGATGGCCGCACAGCAATCTTGCGCCGGCAGCGATCGCCTGCTCGACTGCCGCCTGTGCGCGTTCGGCCGCGGCGACCGAAATCATCGGTCCCACATGAGTGTCCTCGCGGCCCGGATCGCCCGCTTTCAGGTGTCCGGTACCGACGACGAATGCATCGCGGAACCGGTCGTAGCAGGAAGCCTGGACGAGGATGCGCTGCGTGCCGATGCAGTTCTGGCCAGCCGCCCAGTAGGCGCCTGACAAGCAACCTTCGACCGCCTTGTCGAGATCACAGTCCGACATGACGATGACTGGAGCGTTGCCACCGAGGTCCATGGCGAGCTTTTTCAGCCCGGCGGACCGACTGATCGCCTCGCCGGTCGCAAAGCCGCCGGTAAACGACAGCATTCGAACGTCGCGCGCTGAAACGATAGCGCGCCCGAGATCCGCGCCGCCGATCGCGACTGTGATGATTTCTTGCGGCATGCCCGCTTCAATCAAGATCTCGACCAGTTTGAGTGCTGAAAGAGGTGTCAACTCAGACGGCTTGAGAAGTACCGCGTTGCCGCCGGCAATCGCGGGTCCAAGCTTGTGAGCCACAAGGTTCAGCGGATCGTTATAGGGCGTGATCGCAGCGATGATACCGAGCGGCTCGCGCGTGAACCAGCCCTGACGCGCCTCAGACCCCGCATAGGCGTCGAACGGCACGATCTCACCGGCGTTTCGTTTCGCCTCCTCTGCAGAAAGCTTCAGCGTATTCACGCAACGCAGCGTCTCCTTGCGTGCCTGGACGATCGTCTTGCCAGCCTCGCAGACGATAGTGTGTGCGAATTCCTCGCGCCGCGCGTCGATGAGAGTTGCCGCAGCTTCCAAGATGACGGCCCGGCGATGCCGGGGCAACGCCTTCGATATCACGGCACCCTGCCGCGCCCTCTCAAGGAGAGCACCTACGTCGTCAGGGCTGCAGGTGCTCACGCTTTCAACGAGCGAGCCGTCATAAGGGTTGAAAACGGCGACCTGCTCCAAAGGCGCAACCACCTGACGTTTCACGCTCGTCATTCTGCGGCCTCCTTCGTCGGGCGAGCCGGTCCGGCACGGTGGATCGCGATGATGTCCGACAAAAGGGCATAAGCTGTCTCGATCCGCCCAGCCCCAGGACCGGTGACCGTCACGGCCCCGAGCATATCGGTGGTAAAGGAAACGGCGTTTACAGCGCCGTTCACGCCGGCAAGCTGGTGGTCGACGGAAAGACGGCGCGGGGCCACGGACGCCGTGATCCGCCCGTCCTGTTGGCGAACGGCCGAGCCAATCAGTTTCCACCTTTGCCCGTCTTTAGCGGCATTCTCGATGTCGGCGACCGTGAGCGACGAAATACCCTGGCAGGCGACGTCGGCTGGCTTAAGCGACGCGCCCAAGAGTTCGTTCGCCAGAATGACGACCTTGAGTCTTACGTCGTAACCTTCAACATCCGCGGTCGGATCGGCTTCTGCATAACCGAGTGCCTGAGCCTCTCCGACCGCCTGCGAGAAGCCGAGCCCGGCCTCCATGCGACCGAGGACGAAATTAGAGGTGCCGTTAAGGATGCCTTCGAAACCGCTTAGCCCCGATCCCGCAAGCATTGTCTTTGCCGTGCGCAAGACCGGCGTGCCGCTCATGACTGCGCCCTCGTATTCGAAGCGGGCATTTCGCCGGCGGGCGAGTGCGTTGAGTTCGGTTGCAGCCAGAGCCACCGGCCCCTTGTTGGTGGTCACTACATGCTTGCCGGCTTCGAGCGCCCAGCGGCAGTGAGAAACCGCTGGTTCGCCATCGTTAGGATTGGTGAAGGTGGCTTCTGCAACAATGTCGGCGGGTGCCTGCTTGATTACCTTCTCGTTGTCAGCGTCCGCCGACCCGCCTGAAAGCCGCGCAAAGCCGCCCTTTTCCCACTGCGTCTCGACAAGCATGCGGGCATCGATGCCGTTCTGCGAAACGACCGATCCGAGATTGAGATCGGTCACCGCAACGATGTTCAGCCGAAAACCCAGCTCGGTCTGCCACCGATCATTTCGCTCGGCGACAAGCTGAGCGAGAGCGCGATTGACACCGCCAAATCCAATTAGTGCAATGTTGTACTGGTCCATTTCGCTTCCTCATCAAGGTCGATGGGGAGAGCATGCTGGTCCGCAGAGGCACGCGGAAGGTTGCGAAACGGCCAAATGACTGGCCAATCTGCCAAGCGCCGTGACAAATGCGTCGAAATCACGCAAAAACGACAGGCTGCGAAAGCCGGAGGCGCAAGCGAGCACAACTTTGCAGTTTCGCCGCGCCAAATATAATCTTCACGCACGCGAGCAACCCGCAGGATGCCGTCATGGAACCGCTTGACCATTTTGATCGCAAGATTCTCGAGATCGTACAAATCGATTGCCAGATGAAAGCTGAGGCGATCGGCGAGCGCGTCGGGCTGTCTGCGTCTGCCGTGCAGAGACGCCTCAAACGGATGCGGGATTCCGGGGTCATTACGGCAGAGATCGCGCTTGTTGACCGCAAAGTAGCAGGCAACTCCATGACGTTCATCGCTGGCATGGAGATCGAACGCGAGAATTATGATGCCCTTTCACGCTTCCGGGTCTGGTTGGCCAAGCAGGAGCATATTCAGCAAGTCTACTATGTTACCGGTGCAGTCGACCTTATAGCGATCATCACTGCGCGGGATGTCGGCCAGTACGACGAAATCACCGCCCACCTGATGTCGGAGAACCCGCAGATCAAGCGCATCCATACCAATGTCGTGCTGAAGGATATCAAGCTCAGCATGTTCGTCCCGATTGCTGACTAAATGCTGGAGCTCGCCGCACGTCCCGTCAGGCAATTCCCACTTCAGATGAAATGCCTTCAGACTCACGTCCATCGCGCGCTCGATACCCATACGCCCCAAAGGAGTCGCGCGCAGCACAAGTCTTCCTGAGTGACCGGGCAATGTCGATGATGTCGTCGCGTGAAGCGGTTGGGTCTTCCTTGCTCCAGGCGACGCCCAGGCCGATTTTCAGATCGACGCCGCGCACCGGCTTGAGCTCGAAATTGCGGTTCGGCAGATCCTTCGTCCATTCCGGCACAAAGCCGATGCCAAGACCGGCGGAGACCAGCGACACGAGCGAGAAGGTGTCGTCACAGCTGTAGGCGATGTTACCGGCGAGACCATGGGTCTCGAACATCTCGGAAAAATAGCGCTCCGAATAGGAGAGGTTTTGACGGGAGAACGCGATGATCTTCTCCTCCCTCAGATCTTCGATGTCGATCTCGCTTCGAATCGCCAAGGGGCTCGTCTTTTCGACCGCCAGCAGATAGCGCTCGTGTGCGATCGAGAAGAAGCGCAACGAGCCGATGTTTTCGACCGGACGGATAAAGCCGAGATTGATCTGCCCGTTTTCAAGTCCGCGGATGATGTCTGAGGTCGAGCCACTGCGCACATGCAGCGCCACATCGGGAAACTTCCGGCCGATGCGTGACAGAAACGCCGGCAGCACCCCGGTCGTTGCCGGATAGACCGTTCCAATCCTGATCGTTCTCGCCGCTTTGCCGGCAACCGAGCGCGCCACTTCGGCCGACAGTCCGACATCGCCCATGATCCGAACCGCCCGATCGTAGAACGCCTCCCCTGCCTGCGTCAGTTCCACCCGACGCGTCGACCGGTCAAGCAACCGCACACCGAGCTCCTTCTCCAGCGCCTGGATGTGAGAACTCAGCGCCGGCTGAGCGATATGCATGCGCCTGGCCGCCCGGTGGAAGTGCAGTTCCTCGGCCACTGCAACGAAATATGAGAGTTGACGTAGTTCCATGTCGCGGCCTCGAATCTGATCGACAGGCGCGCGCCAAGGCGCAGGACGGAATACGCCCAGCGAACGACGCGGAATCGTTGAAGGAGATATCGATGCAGTGTATCTATATAGCGTCCCGGTGTTTGTCAATACCATGTATCGAAATTAATACGAGGTCGCTGTGAATCCTGCCCAAGCCCGTGCTGCGCGTGCCATCTTGAAGCTCGGAGTACGGGAAGTCGCGGAACTGGCGAAAGTGACAGCAAACACGGTCAGCCGGGTTGAGCAGGATGAAGCAGGCCCAAGAGGGCCTCAACCCGTGACAATTGAGGCGATCAAGCGAGTCTACGAAGAACGAGGCGTTGTTTTCTTCGAAAGCGGTCCCGGACCGGACGGCGGCCCAGGGGTGCGGTTGGCTCGCTGAAAAGTTCGTGGACGTCCGCCCTTGGAATGCCCCCCTCATTCCAGTCGATACATTATGCGATACTGGACGCACAAACCGGAAACAAACCCGGCACATGATCGTGGCGCCGTGTCTTGCGGCAAAGGGTTCAGATTAGCTGCCGACGACCTACTCGATCACGTTGGAGCCGGAACAATCGTGCTGGCGGACAAGGCCCGGTGGTCCAATCAGCGAACTGATACGTCTGGGTGCGAGCGCAGGATAAGGCTGGCGCGATAGGGGACAGCTGTGGGTTTGGCCATGCTGGTTGTCGCGGTCTCGTCTCCAGCTCGAAGCTCATCTACCCGACCGGCAGCATGCCTACGATCACTGTTTATTCGGTGATCGCACCGGCCAGCCTCGCCAGATAGTCCTCACACACCGCTTTGACCAGGGCGTGAAGAACAGCAGCCCGGTCGAGGAGGAAGGCAAGCGCTTCGTCACTGATCTGATAATGCTTAGAATAGCGTGCCTTCACATAGGCTTCGTTGATCGTGTTGAACCAGGCGGCATAACGCTGCCGGTCCCGCGGCCAGGCATCCGCCAGGCGGCGGTCCAGATCTTCGGCGAAACTCCGAAGCGAACGAAGATTGTGGGTCGGTGGGCCGTAATTCTTGAGCACGAGAAGCACTGTCGAATAGGCGTGCTCGATCGCTTGATGCAATTGAAAAGCAGCCAGTACGGTCTCGCCCTCCGAGACGCAGAACCGCGCGACCTTAAGAAAGCCTTCAGCATGCGGAAGGCGGGCTTCGTAGTAGTCGCGTGCGATTTCCAGCTGCTGGGCTGAGCTGATCGGCCGTGGTTCGACCAGCGGTTCACTGTCGAGTTCGTAGAGCACGATGCCCTGTCGGCGAATATCGCAGAAGAAGTCTTTTCCCCGCCTCAGTTCCTCATTCACCTCGCGCCGGGAATGCACGATGAACGACACCTGCATGCCCTTCAGCAACCGGTCGTTCAACAGCCGGTCGGCGGCATTGTTCCAGTACGCGGTGAAATCCGTCAGTTTGCGATTGTTGACGATGACCAGCAGGTCGTAGTCGGAGCGGTAGCCCTTGCCGGTATGTTCCTCATCGACCCAGTCGCCCCGGGCATGGGAACCGAACAGAATGACCTTGAGGATCCGGCCCTTCTTCTTGAAATCCGCCGTCCCCTCAGCCAGCGCGTCCTCGAACTCCTCGCGCAGGATCTCGAGTGCCCGGGCGAGTTGGCGCCGCTTGGTTTCGGGCAGATGATCGAGACTCGTCTTCATCAACAAACAATCGGTCCTTCGTGTGGGAATCGCACCGTGTGGTCGTTGATACCTTGCCGAAAGGTGCCGGCCAATTCAACGAAGCAACCGTAAAGCTAAGTTTGCCAGACCTTCACAAACAGCGAGCAAGTGGAACGTCCGGCGCTGATCACGTAGTATGTCCCCGACGGTGGTTCTCGCCGCGAGACCATTTGAGACCGGTGGTGCCTGGTACTTGGAGGGGACGCAGATTAGTCGTTCGCTGTGATCTCAGCGCGATCGAGCGTGCTTTGAAGTTCTCCGGCCACTCGCTGAGAGCGGCCTCGCCATTATGAGACCCCGCGATGAGAGCTAACCCTTCTTTGAGAAAGCCCGTTTAGATGGATATCGCACAGAGGGGACACGCATGAAGATTTTTTGGTCGTGGCAGTACGATACGCACGGAAAAACCAGCCGACATCTCATACGAGAGGCTCTCGATGAAGCTGTGGAACAGCTTAAGGTGGATGCCGCCGTCGACGAACCGTTCCCAAGGGATATGCACGTAGATTCCGACCGCCAGGGGATTTCCGGGAGCCCGGACCTCGCGAATGAAATTTTCAAGAAAATCGCCGCCTCAGACATCATCGTGGCTGACGTAACCCCGGTCGGCGTAGTCGTTAATCCCGACGATCTGACCAAGCCGCTGAAACATCTAATGAACCCGAACGTCGCCATCGAGCTGGGCTATGGGCTGCACGCATTGTCGGAGTATAATCTCATAATGGTGATGAATCGACACTACGGCGGGCCGGAAACGCTTCCGTTCGATCTTCGGCAAAAGTCTTTTCCAATCACCTATGATCTAGCCCCATCGGCGAACAAGCAGGCGCGCATTGACGCCAAGCAGCGCCTCGTCTCGGCTTTTGTCAGAGCGATCGGGCTTTGCCTCGATGTGCGGTCTAGGCCAAGGCCGCCAGCGTTCGATCGCACCAGCGCGTCCTTTACCGAAGGCGTGTTCTTCGAAGAAAATGAACTGCTACTCGGCGACACCCCGAATAACGCCACCTTCAGAAACGGCGAGGGTTTTTATCTCCGACTTCTGCCGCAAGCGTCGCAAATGAAGCACCGGTTCTCAAAGCAGGAACTCAAACGCGCTTTTGAGGACGCGCCTGCGCCGATGGGAGAAAAGCGGCCAGAAATGGCGGCCTTCAATCGCTATGGCGCTGTTGTTTTCAAGCGGGACGACGACGACGATGGATATCTGGCGGCGATTACGCAGGTGTTCGACACAGGGGAGCTCTGGGGGTTCACTAAGGAATTAGTCATCATGAATTCCAGAGGTCGATACGCGTATTTCCCGAGGGTCAGGAACGCATTGGCTGCGACTCTGCGGGATTATCTCCGGTTCATGGCCAATATCAATATCGTGCCACCGTATCGAGTGATCGCCGGCGCGGCAGGACTTCAAGGCGTCCCGCGCATTACCGTCGAGAGCGACACCCCGGGCGGCGACAAGTTCGCTTCGAATAAGATTACTTACGAGGCAACACTTCAGAGTGACAGCTGGGAGGACATCGATAGTTTCCTTCGCGAGGCGGGTAGTGCCCTTTGGGGCCAATAGACGATTGCTCGCGTGCGGGCCGACTTTGTGCCTAAGCTGCCGGGCGTCGGTATCCCGTGCCGCCGCCTTAGAACTTCATTGTGGGGCCTCTAGTTCAGTGGTCAGAGCCGTCCGCACATAACCGATTGGTTGCAGGTTCGAGTCCTGCCGGGCCCACCATTATCACCTCGAGCGTCACTACCCTGCCCGGCACACCCAGTACGGCCCGTATTCGGTGCCATTCATTCCGTGGAATAGAGCTCCTCCTCGCGCGTGTTTAGCATTCCCGCCAATGTGCGCAAGCCGCTGTCGAGCTGATCCATCGTCGGGGTCCCGACGGCGCGCGGTTATAATACTTTGGCAGAAACTTATAACATTGACAGCTTGCTCACAGCGTTATAAGTTCTTGGCAGAAAATTATAACGGCGACCACGACTTTGGTCAAAGGGAAGCGCGCGTCAGGCAGATCGCTGCGCTTGTCGGCGCTTTCAAAAGGACGAAATGCCAATGATGAGAGAGATCGACATCAGCTATCGGACGATGTTCGCGGAGCTGACGCAACGGACGCTCGACGGTCAGTTTTTGGCAGACTTCCCCATGGAAGGATGGTTCGTGACCGTGACCGTCAAAGACCGCAATTACTGGTATTTCGACCTCCCAGATGGCGAGGGCAAATACAAGCGAAGCTATGTCGGTCCAGAAAGCGACGAAGAGATCACGGCACGGGTGAAGGCGCACAAGCAGATCAAGGACGATCTCCGGGAGCGGAGGCGCATGGCGAGCACGCTACGTCGTGCCGGTCTCCCCGGTCCCGACACCTTCGCGGGCGATATCACGAAGGCGCTTGCCGACGCCGGCTTGTTCCGGCTACGTGCGGTGCTGATTGGGTCGGTGGCATTCAGCACCTATGCGGGGATGCTTGGCGTCCGACTGCCCTCGTCTGCCATGCAGACAGGCGACGCGGATTTCGCGCAAGACTTCGCGATCTCGGCCGGGGTGCAGGACAGCCTTCCGCCCATTCTAGATATCCTCCAGTCGGTCGATCCCGATTTCCGGGCCGTGCCGCACCAAGCGGACAAAGCCAAGGTGGTCGCCTTCCAGAACGGTAGCGGCTACCGAGTGGAGTTCCTGACTGGAAACCGAGGATCGGACGAATACACGGGCAAGCCGTCTCCCATGCCCGCCCTCGGCGGCGCTTCGGCAGAAAACCTCCGGTTCCTGGACTTCCTGATCTACGAACCTGTCCGCACGGTGCTTCTCTTCCGCGAAGGCGTGAACGTCCTGGTCCCCGCTCCCGAGCGGTATGCCGTCCATAAGCTTATCGTTGCCTCGAGAAGGCTCACTGACACGCTAGGACGCGTGAAATCGGACAAAGACCTGGTGCAGGCCTCCCTACTATTCGAAGCCCTAGTAGAGACGCGCCACGAATACGAGTTAGTCGATGCTTGGGAAGAGGCGTGGGATCGGGGAGATTCTTGGAAGGAAGGCCTTTGCAACGGCCTCTTGAGGCTATCAGCCAAAGGTGTGAAGGCGCTTGGTAAGGCGCTCGGATCGAAGATGCCTGACTTGGAAAAGTTGAGAGCTGATGATCGTTCCAAATGAATTCCCCGGCGACGCAAGCCGCTCCTTCGCGCCGACAACGGCCGTCGGCGTCGCGGATCGCCTGCAACGGCCTCTGGTCTCACGTCGACACGAACAGCGTCCCCGGCGTGCGTTTGTCAGCCTTCCCTGTAGCAGCCACCGTGGGCAACAATGCCTGTGCCTGTTGTAGACACTATCTGGCCGCAGAGGCTGCTCAGACCGTCGAGGCTGAGCGCCTAGCCGGGCGGCTACAATGCGTTCCGCCAGCGAGCGCGCAGCACGTCGGGGCGGTGGTAGGTTCACCCGCAGGGGTGGCAAAATTCGCCAGGTCCTCGAAGCGCCGAGTTTTTGATGCGCCTGGATATGCGTACTCAACGTTGGCTGCGCGATGCACATCCGCGCTGCTGCTCCTGCGGCCCTGCTCGGATGGATACGCAGAAACAGCGAGGGAGGACCCTCAAATCGCTATGTTCAAGGCCTGAATAACGGCTTCGATTGGAGAGGCGATGGTGTATTCTCGCCCCGCGTCCTCGTTTTTCCCCCACAAAAGGCCCATCACACGCAGGTCGCCGTCAGGATCGCGAACAAGAACGACGCTGCCGCTGTCTCCGTGATCGCTGAAGGGAGTGTGATTATTGCCCTCGATCGCGAACTGATTGAATTGTTGGGGCGAATCTATCGATATGTATCTTACTGTCCCGTCAGTGATCCCAGTGGTCAAGCCAGACTTGATCACTTGATCGCCGATCTGGATTTGTGTGCGAGAAATGCTGCCTGCCACCAACTCATCTGTACCGAAAACCCTCGTCGGATCGGCGGTCCGCGTGTCAAGGACTGAAGCGACCGCTGCGTCGATGAACGTCTGCCGGCCATTAAACGCGATATTGCCTCGGTGAGCGACGAGGTTGTCGCCGGCGGGATGGTTTCTCACCGAGTCCCCGCGCGCAGGCTGACAAACAGTTGTCGTCTGCTGGTCGTAGAACATGACATGTTCATTGCTGAGGATGCCCAATTGGGTGCCGCGGCGTACGGCCAAGCCCAAGGTTCCGCTCCATCCGACGAGCATGTTCACATCCGGGCCACACGCAATCCCACCGATCATTGGATTCATCGCCTCTTTCCGAGCGTTTCCGACCATGATTTGATCCGTAGTGCCCTCGATGAGGGGCAACGGAACAAAGGTGTTGCTGTGTTCGATGATGTCGATAGCCACGCCTGTCGAGCGGATTTTGTCGAACACCGCGATGGATGGATCGTTCGCGAGAATGGATGATCCCCTGTCGACAAAAATTACGAGAACGGGCTCGCCCCGCTCCCCGGTTGGCGTGGTGTTGAGCCCGACCGCCGATCCGTTGACGCCCTTGATGGCGTAAAGTTCGGTCCTGAATCGATCTTGTGCCTGCTCTATGCTTCTGTACTGGCTTAGCTCTCTGTTTTTCATCTTTGCCTCCGTTATGGAAACTGGAAACGTCTTCAACTCGGAACGATCCGGAGAAGCGATGGGGGGGCGGAGTCGACTGCGATAACTACAGATCTGAACGACGACCTGATCGCAGCCGCCCCATGAGTTGGATCGGCGATGAGAGCAACCTGGGTCAACGGTCTAGGTGCCCGCATGTCCTTGATCCTCACTCGGTTCTCACCGAGGCGGCGCATCACGCTTTGGAGCGATTTCCTTATGCGAGCGGAGGCTTGTTATGCTGCGCGTAAGCTGTTCCGGCACCTGAAACTTCAAAATGCGTTCGAGCGCATTCGAATCCAGATAGCGGGATTGATCGGACGGCAGAATCTGGTTCCACACGCCAATGATTTGAGGAGACGGAATCCGGAACACATAGTCTCCGCCCATCGCATAACTGGTAGTCGCCTTCCTGTCGGCCGAGGAAGCCTCCGTGCGCGAGACGCTAAAGCACAAGAAGCCGCCGCCATTGGAGACATTGCGCTCGGAATGCTCTTGAAGAGCTTTCGTAGCGGCGGCTTTGATCTTGAGCTTGATAGTGACGTCCTTGACCAGCAGCAAGGCAACCGGATAGCCGGGGAGCGTGTTGCCCGCAAGCCTTTGGCAGTTGGCTTTTGCGTTTTCACGGGTCGTCTCGCCGCCAAGCAAGCGCGCCAGTAACGTGCCTTTGGTCATACTGGCATCGGGTGGTGTGGTAGCGATGGTATCAAGGGCCTTGAAATACTGCTTGGTCAATGCAAAGACTTCGGGATGCATCCATGGCCGCTCGATCAAGACCTTCGTCGCGAGCATGCCGATCTGGATCTCAGAGCCGATTTCCATGTAGTCCGCTGCAAATTTCTGCGACGCCTCGGTGCTCTGCCCCCCAGCGCTGCCGAAAAACAGATCGACATTCCAATTGGTCTGCGAAAACGACGTGCTGGTATTGGATTCCGCCACCATATCGTTCTGCGTCACGGTCAGCGTAATAGGATTCCAACGACGATTGATGACGGCGTCCGCGACGGACGCAAACTCTGGGGTGTCGGGCGTACCAGCGGCCAATGAGGCGACGCCGTCGCCATTGAGAACGATGGCGCGTCCGGCAGACGCATTGAAATTTTTGGACGATGACAGCAGGGTTTCCAACTGCGCGTTCAGCTTGGCCAAAATCGGCTCAATCATTTCGCGCAGCCCGGCGCCAGCTCCAGATTTCAGATATTTGGTTGCTGCATCGGCCAGGCGCTGCCCCTTGGACACCATGCTACCGGTGTCGTCGACCAGCTTCTTTTGAGCGGCGCCAACGGCCTCGGCCACTTCCTCCCAGTTCGGCGTGCCTGGTTTGGCTACGAGCGGTTTTCCGTTACCCTTGTTCTGGGTGTTTAATTTCGCGATCAAATCATTTGCGCCAGTGGTCTTCTGCGCGTCGCTGCCCTGCTTGTATTGCAGGTAAGTCTTGACAGCCAGGACCGTGTTGTCGGTGAAGTTCTTGATTAGGTCGCTCGTCGCTAAGTAGTAGGCCTCGCGCGCCGAATTGAAGTCCGTCAGGGCCTGGGCGATAGCTTCCTTGTCGGGCGAAGCCGGGATTTGCGAAAGCAAGGCGTTGAACGCGTAGATCTGCTGCGTCAATTGCTCGATGCAAAGATCCTGGTAGCGTTGCAGCGCGTCTGGGGCCGCCAGCAAATCCGTGAACGTTGTCGACGGCTTCAAAGCGTAACCCCAGTCGCTTGGTGTGGCCCTCGTATTGTAAAAGAAGCTGCCAACCTCGGGCGGGATCGGCGTGGCGGCATTGCGCATGTCCTGCTTGGCACGCAGCAGAGCGGCTGCATCGTGCGTATCGAGAATGGCAAGGGCGTCCTCGAACTCCGATAGCGGAAAGTCGGCCAGCATACGGTTGTAGGCGGCATTGATCGCGTCGACATATCCCTCAGCGTTGTTCTCATACCAAGTGACGTAACGATCCCACCAGTCCGCGTCGCCGTTCGTCTTGAGACGCTCGTATTCGTCGGACTTGAGTTTGGCCCAAGCCTGCTTCTTTTCGATCCACCGCTCCTGCAATATTGAGAATTTCTCCAGGAGCGTCACCGTTGTCTGCACACCGTTAATGTCCACCTCGACCTTCTGATCAAGCCGGCCGCGGATAACACGCTGCAGATCAAGCAGCCGTTCGTTGGGAACAGGACCGAATGTCTCAAGCGCTTGGCGGTAGCGGTCCGAAACGCGTGTCCCGTCGGGCTGCGTGATCGGCGCGATCGGATAAAATTGGTCGAACAACACGGACTGGGCGATTTGCACCAATGTGTCCGGCGTGCCTGATTTGCCTTCGGGCAGCTGATACGGATCATAATCCAACACCGTGCCCGGCCACACGAGCGAGAAGAGCTGTTGTGGGTTGTCGTTGCCGAAAACACTGGCGAACTTTTCGTAAAGCTTGTCGGTCGGCGACGATGCTTGCTCGCCGGCTGCCAAGAGAAGTACAGGCGCTATTCCGGACTTCGCGCTGTCGGTTACTTCCTTCTTCCTCCCTTTTGCAATCAAACGCTCATCGGTTTCGAGGGGATTCAACTCGCTCTTGGCGATCGGAGTGAGGGCGATCTCAGTTGCCACCAGTGTGGCCTCGGGAGCAACTTTAGAGTCTGCATTTGCCAGCTGGGTCGACATCTGCGTGTTTCCTCTTGTTGGTAGAGCTCTGGTGTCGCGGAATTTTCGACGCGATCGTGTGCGATGTTGAAGATTTACCGCCCAGGTTGTAGTTACCACGATAAGAAATACGTTCGAAATACCTGAAACTAGGTAGAGTAATGACGCCACGGATTAAGTCGGAAGGGGTATCGCCGCTTCGATGACGGTGGCGCCCGGCTGCGAATCGATGCTGAGCGTTCCATTGAGGCGGCGGGTTCGTGTCTTCAAGCCTTCAAGGCCAATGCCCGAGCCAGGTTTCGTGACGTCGAAGCCTCGGCCATCATCCTCGACGCGCATCAGCAAGAAATTGTCCTCCACCCGTAGCGCAATACTGATATTGCGTGGCTCGGCGTGTTTCAGGGCATTGGTCACGCATTCCTGCAGCATCCGCATCAGTTCGCGGCTATATCGGGACGGCATGTAGCGGTTTTCCAGTCCTGCGAGGTGCCAGTCGCAGGTGACATCACGGTTTTCGCAGAGAAGGACGTAACGGCTTCTAAGTGGCGCAAGCCACTCAGCCAGACTTTGTGGTTCGTTGTTTTGCCCCGTCGACGTGTCGACGACGATGCGCAATTCCTCGCGCAACTCTTTCAGAATGGAGAGGAAGCGGTCGGAGCCAAATCTCTTCGGTTTGCGCTCGAGCAAGGCGATATTGTTAACCAGCGTGCCGCCGAGGCCGTCATGAAGATTGTGTAGAAGCGACATACGCTCGGCCTGGCGCGTATTCGACAGAGCCATCTCGTGCTGTTCGCGCAAGGTCAGGGCCAATTCCTGCTTTGCGACAGTGATCTTATCGACCAGTTCCTGATTGAAGCGTTCGATGCGTGTGAGGCTGGCAACGAAATGCCAGGCCAGCACGAATGCCATAGACACCACGCGGAGCTGGGTCGTGATCGGGAAATAGTAGAGCGTGCCGGGCAACCCCCCGATGAACAACAGTATGTCGTGAACTGCTCCCAGCAGCACAATGAAGTTGACGATGTTGAGGGCGATAACGTCGAGACGCCTGACTTTGCGGGTAAGCACGAGAAAGGCGATACAGGCTGCCAGATAGAGAATAAGGGAAAGCATCGAAAGCGCGATACGCGTGGTCGCGATATCAGACGATAACAGCATCCAGACCGTGGCAAGTGCGAAGCTGGCGAGGACCGCCTGTTCGAGCCTCGGAAAGCGACGCTCGCAGAACCGCATCGTAAACATGAAGAAAGCCACGCAGCACAACATGAACATGATCATGTTGATCCGGCTCCAGCTGTTCGTGTTGTTCAGCGGCCATGTGCTGGTCGCGATCTGATTGATCGAATATCCCGCCCAAGCCAACGACATCAGAGCGTACCACCCGTAACCGACTTCGCTCTTGCGTAGGAGCCAGACGATCAGGAAGAAGATGGCGAGCGCCAGCGTAAAAGCGATTTCGAACACCGGTATATCGTGGCGCAGGAATTCGATGTCGCTGAAGTACGCCTGGATGGCTACGGCATCGCCGGCCATGACACCGCCTAGCCCTGGTTGAAAGGCGGACAAACCGGAAACGCGGATCAGCAGCGTGTTTTCACCGACGACTAGTGTCGGCGGCGAAAGATAGAAAAGGCGCGAAACATTCCAAGAGCGCGACAAGGGTTCGACCAGGCTCGCGTCCTGATAGAGCAACGAACCGTTTAGCCAGACCGCGCCGGCGAGCGACCAGTAGTCGATCATCAAGGCTGCCTGTCCGGTGGTGCCGGGAGCAGCAAAAGTTAGTCGATACCAGACGACACCGTCGAAGCCTCCCCAACGCCTGCTCCAATCGTCTGGCAATTTAACGGGGGTCCAGCCGCTCGCGGGCGGAGTTTTATCGCTCCAATCCGACTGGGCCGCCTCGATTGTCTTGAAAGCGACGGTCGGCGCGGGCGCCGCGAAAGCCACGCCGGCAACGAGAAGCATCGCCACACTTAGCTGCGCGATCAGCCTAAGGCAAAAGACCATGAATGCGGGCCTCGAAGACCGCCTCGGTACGAGAGCCCACGGCGAGCTTTTTGTAGGTATTCTTTATGTGGCACTCCACGGTGAACCGTGACAGGCATAGCACGTTGGAAATTTCTTTGTTGGTGAGCCCCTTTGCGACCATGCCTAGAATTTCGATCTCGCGCGTCGTCAGGGCCGGGCCTTTTGTCGACAACGATGCGCCAGGGGGCGATGCAATGGTGTTCATCATTGCTAGAATGCGTTTGGCGACGAAGGGATCGATGGGGGCGCCGCCTCTCAGCGAACTGCGAATCGACAGGCTGATCTCGATATCGTCCCGCTCTTTCAGCAGATATCCGATAGCACCCGCCTGCAGCGCCTCAAGGATCACCTGGTCGGAACTCCAGGCAGAAATGACGATGATGGGTAATGCTGCATCTTGCCAATGCAGCTCCCGGATCAACTCGATACCGTTGCCGTCTGGCAGACCGATATCGACGAGGACCATCGCGAATGGCTGGTTCGAGAGCTGATGACGCGCCTCGAGCATGCTGCCGGCAAATGACAGGGCAGTCGCCTCGTAGCCGAGACCGACCAGTATGGTGTACAAGCGCTCATGCATCACTGTTTCGTCTTCAACGACAAGCAATGGGCTCGGCACTAGCGGGCCCGGTGCGTCGAGAGATAGATCTGTCGTCATCACCCTACCGGCCGCATGAGAGTAGTGAGGAAGCAGCAATACCCATAATTGCACCAGACGGACACCCTGAGATCAGATGGGGTGGGGCGGTTCAGGCTATATTCGCTTCGGCAATCTTCGATGATCTCACTAGCATGGAGGTAGCTGACGAACAGGTGCTCGTTGAGGCATTCGCCGCGCAAGCGTCCGTTGAAAGGGCCCTATGAGGCCGAAGACAGCAAGAACTAGGCCTTGGTCGAACGCTTCGCCAATGCAGCTAATGGCATGTCCAAACAAGAAATCGAACTCTGTGTGATACAGGCAGAGGCAATTGTCGCCGCCAAAAACCGGGCCTAACCTTTGCCCTTCAGGCATTCCACTCGATACATTATGCGACATTGAACGCCCAAAACAGGAACATTGACTGAATACGGGGTGTGCGGCGTCGTTGTAACCCACCTTAAGGGCGACGTCTGTCGCTTATGCAGTGAATGCCTTCGCAGGGCAACCGGATCGCCTCACTGCGACGCGACCGGTCGGGCAACTCCTCAAAATCGACCGCGGCACTTTAGGTGTCACTGCAGCGTCCGCGTCGGCGTACCCCAACCTTTGAATCGCGTGCTGAATGCAGCACTGAAAATGCTACTTGGCGTGAAATGGTAAGATGAAACGCGGCTAATACCGCAGTAATGCCACGGGCTGGGAGGCGTTCGCAACCAAGTTCTTCGCAGCAGCAAGAACTGTTGCGAGTCCTGGCCGGCAAGCGAAATCAACGAACCTCCTGGGTGAACGAATGAATGGCGGACTGAGATTATTTGGCGCGGCTTGGCGGCGCCGACTTACAGGGATGCTGGTGGTCGCTGGTAGTGTGATGGCTTGGCCGGTATCGGCGCAAGACGGAATCGAGCCGGAGGCCGATCGGATCCTGGCCGCGATGAGCGAAAATCTCAAGTCGACGCCAACCCTCAGTGTCGACTACGACGCGGATCAGGAGGTGGTCAATCTGCAGGGTCAGAAGATCCAGTACAGCGCCTCCGGCTCCATCGCCGTCGATCGCGCACAAGGTTTTCGAATGAAGCGCATGGGCCCCTTTGCCAGGGCGGAGGTGATATTTGATGGCTATACGATATCACTGCATGACAAAATGCTGAACGTTTACGCGCAACTTCAGAGCCCCGGCCGAAGTGTGGAAGATGCGGCCGAGGAGCTGCGCGCCGCCACCGGACTTGATGCTCCGGGAGCGGATTTTCTGGCAGGCGATCCCTATGCCGTTCTCACTGACGGCGTAACGGAAGGAACCGTTGTCGGATCGGCCTTTGTCAACGGGGTTGAATGCGATCATCTCGCCTTCAGGACTGATATCGTCGACTGGCAAATCTGGATCAGCAAGGGCAGCCGACCTTTGCCGCTCAAATATGTCATCACGACCAAATGGATGACCGGGGCGCCCCAATATACGCTGCGACTCAACAACTGGACGTCGGATACAATCGAAGCCGCACAGTTTAAATTCACGCCGCCAGCGGCTGCTCACAAGCTCGAACACGTCCACGCCGATGTTACCGGCGAGCTTTCTCTGGAGACGATGCAATGACGACGCGCAAGCTGCACGGAAAGATCTTTTCAGTCGCCATCGCAGGTCTAGGGATGCTTGCGGCAGACACTCTCGTTCCCGCGCCGTTCGGCTCGTTCGTACCCGAGGCGCAGGCGGTTGTGGGACGCCCGTTGACACCAGGAAGTGTCGCCGGTGTTGCTCGTCGTACCACGCGCCGAGTGATCCGCCGCTCCACGATATATGTCGCCGCACTGCCCGCAGGCTGCGTCAGCACCAGTGTCAATGGCACCACGGTGTGGCGTTGCGGCGGGGTCTACTACCAACCCTACGGCGGGCGTTTCGTCGTCGTTTACATCGACTGAAGCAACTCAATTTTTCAATGGAGGGATAGAATGGATATTACGCGTCGTGACTTGACGGCCGCCGGTCTTGGAGTACTGGCGACAGGTTTTCTTACTAGGCCTGCTGCTGCCGCCGACGGGTTGGTGGCAGATTTGCCGGAAGGGCTCGATGAATTCGCGCTCGCCGTCGAGGCGTACATTTATGCCTATCCTCTGGTGACGATGGAAGTGACCAGGCGTGTGATTACCAACGTCGCGGAACCCGAGGGAACCCGTGGCCCGATGGGGCATCTTATCAAGCTACGCCAATATCCAGACGCCAAGTTCCGGGATGTCACGGCGCCGAACGCCGACACTCTTTATACGACGGCTTTCTTTGATGTGGGGGACGAGCCCTGGGTGGTAAGCCTGCCCGATCTGAAAGACCGATATGCCCTCTTTCCGATGCTGGACGGCTGGACAACCGTATTCGACGTTCCCGGAAAACGCACGACGGGCACGGGCGCCCAGACATTCGTGGTCACCGGCCCCGGCTGGGAAGGCACACTTCCCGAAGGCGTGACCCAATACAAATCTCCGACGAGCATCGTTTGGCTACTTGGACGCATCTATTGCACGGGTACCCAGGAGGACTACGCCGAAGTTCATAAGCTCCAGGACGAAGTGAAGCTCTATCCCTTGAGTGCATGGGGCAAGGACTGGACAGCACCCAAAGGCAAGGTCGATCCGGCTATCGATATGGAGACTGCCGTTCGCGAGCAGGTCAATGGCATGGATGCCACTGAATACTTCACCCTCTTTGCCGAGCTTCTGAAACGAAACCCGTCGAGTGAGGCGGATGCACCGATGGTCGCCAAGCTCGCCGAACTGGGTATCGTTCCCGGCCAGGACTTCGACAAGAGCAAGTTCGATCCCGCCTTTGCCAAGCGCGTGCCCCAGGTCGCCTTTGCGCGCACCATGATGCACTTCAAGTTCAGCGATGGTGACGTGCAGAATATCGATGGCTGGGGTTTCACAACCAAGACCGGGATTTACGGTACCAACTACATTCAGCGCGCCCTGATCACCGCGATCGGTCTCGGAGCAAATCGGCCACAGGATGCGATCTATCCGACGTCGATGAAGTCCGGCGGCGGTCTGATCAAGCGGGCCTATAATGGTTCCGACAAGTACGTCATGACCTTCAAGAAAGGCCAGACGCCGCCCGTTTCGGGTTTCTGGTCGTTGACCATGTATGATGCGGACTACTTCTTTGTCGACAATCCGCTCAATCGCTACTCGATCAGTGCACGGCAGGACCTGAAGGCAAATCCGGATGGCTCGATCGACCTGTACATCCAAAATGAGTCGCCCGGAGCGGACAAGGAATCGAACTGGCTCCCGGCCCCGAAGGGAAAGTTCATTCTCATGATGCGCCTCTACTGGCCGAACGAGAGCAATCCCTCCATCATTGATGGTTCTTGGACGATACCGCCGGTGAAGAAGGGAAGCTGATGCTGTCAGCGTGCATGCAGCCGCCACGGCTCCGGTTCGTGGCGGTTGCGAACACGAACTATCGGCGTCCACGTCTCTCGGGAGCATGGTGCCATCGAGATACATAGCCTCAATCCAAGATGAATCAAACCACGTTAGCTTCGGCCCTGTCATTGGTTTTTGGAGACCAATTTTTGACAAATGGGGTCTGATCCAGTGGACTGGGCTTCTATGCACATCCTTCGGCCTTTGCTATTCAGTTTGTTCCTCTGCCTTTATGGGCTGACGAACCTACAGGCGCAAACACCTGCGGCCCGAAATGCGCAACCGTCAAAGGTCGCCGAACTGCTGCGTCTTCTCGAGGATGAGGACGTAAGAGTCTGGCTGGAGCAGAAGCAAGCGGCCGTATCCGAGCCCCGCGACAATGAGGCAGTGTGGTTCATCGAGGCATGGGAGGCCCGCTCGCGGGCCCGTTTCAACGCACTTCTTGCCGCAGTGCCACGCGCCAGCGATGAACTTTCCCGCGTCGTGTCTGCGGTTCGGCAAGAGGCGCGGGGCAGCGGTTTGGTGCCTGCGGCCGTGATGTTCGCTATCATCGCAGGCATTTCGTTTGGCACCGAATGGATTTTTCGTCGTTCAGTGCCAGTGGCACCCTTGCCCAACCATCCTTTGAGGCAGGCCTACACTGAGTTTCTGACGCTTTCGATATTCACGGCGACCGTTGCGATCCTCTTTTTCCTGTTCGACTGGCCGCCACTCATGCGGGTGGTGGTCCTCTACTCGCTTGTCGCCTTGGTCACCTACAGGCTCGCGACCGCGCTCTTCCGCATCGCGCTGGCCGCGTCCATGGTGTCGGCCTGCTCCTATTCGCGGATCAGAATATTCGTTGCATTGCTGGCGGCAACGATGACATTCTCGGCGATATGCAAGCGGCTTGCAGTTGCAGCCGGCGTCCGGTCGGCTCTCGCTAGCGGAATGTCGATTCCGCTTGTCGTTGTGGCAATCGCGATGATCTGGCGTGAGCGCTCCAGCGATGTCCGATCTTTGCAAGCCCGTGTCTCTCGCGCTATGAGCATCTCGGGCGTGGTCGTCCTGTGGCTGCTCTGGTGCGGCGACTTCCTCACTTTATTCTGGCTCGGCATGATGCTTGTCCTCGTGCCCCGCGCTTTGTCGATTGCCGGCAGCCTGACCCATACATTCTCGCCCTCGCTTTCAAGCGGAGGGGACCTAACGGACCCGAGGACGGTCCTGCTTGTCCGCGGAACGCGGGCCATTATCCTCATTGCAGCGGTCGACTGGGTCGCATTCGTTTGGCGCCACAATTTCCCTTTTGTTTCCGGAGAAGTGACATTGATCCGGACGATCATTGCCGGGGCATTCAACAGCGTCGTGATCCTGCTCATCATCGATCTCGTCTGGCAATTGGCAAAAGCCTACATCACCCGCAAGTTGAGCGACGTTGGCGATGAAGGGGCGCTCACATCGAACGCGCTCGCGCGAGAAAGCCGGCTTCGTACTTTGCTGCCTGTCTTCCGCAACGCCTTGGCAGCGGCACTTCTGTGTGTCGCGGTGCTCACGGTTCTTTCGGAGATGGGCGTCAAAATCGGCCCGCTGGTCGCCGGCGCGGGCGTGGTCGGCGTTGCAATTGGATTCGGCTCGCAGACCTTGGTCAAGGACGTCGTCAGCGGCATTTTCTATCTACTGGACGATGCCTTTCGGGTCGGGGAATACATCGAAGCAGGAAACTATACGGGCTCCGTTGAATCCTTCAGCCTTCGTTCCGTGCGGCTGCGGCACCACCGTGGGCCAATCTTCACCGTACCCTTTGGTTCGCTTGGCGCGATCAAGAATGCCAGCCGCGATTGGACTGTCGACAAAATCCGCATCCGTGTCCCTTTCAAAACCGATGTTGATAAAGTCCGCAAGCTCATCAAGGAAATCGGCGCGCAATTGCAGGCCGATCCGGAACTCGGTTCGCTCTTTATCGAGCCGCTCAAGCTCAAGGGCGTTGAGCAGATCGGTGAATACGGAATAGAACTTGGTATCGCCTTCACCTGCAGGCCTGGGGAACAGACGATGATCCGTCGGAAGGCTTACGCGATGCTGATGCAGGCTTTTCATGGCAATGGGATCGACTTTGCTCAGCCGGTGGTTCAAGTCAGCGGTGACGACAAGGAAACAGCCGCTGCGACGCTGGCTGCGCGGCAGCTTCCAGATAAGACTGCTGCACCGGGCACGGTCTAGCCAGCTTGATCGCGTCGAAAGCCACGTGAAGGGGAATCACGTAATTGCTGAGTGCGGTCCGCCTATAGATCGGTACCCGCTGCTGTGGGTGCACTGTCGGGATCAGTAGCGGATCGGCTCTCTTTCAAGCGATACTCGCGAGGTCCAAATCCGGTGGCCTTCCGAAAAGCACGGGAAAAACCAGCGGGAGAGGAATAGCCTAGATCCTCCGAAATGTTCGTGATCGAGACGGTTCCGTCGCGCAACATTTCCGTCGCACGCTGAATTCTCACCGCGCTTGTCAGGCCACGGAAGTCGGCCCCTGCCTGTCGAAGCTCCCGCTGCAGCGTCCGAACGCTCGTGTCCATGGATCGCGCAGCATCCTCGATCGACACATCGCCCGCCAGGAGTTGGGCGCGAATCTGTGCAATCGCAATTTCCAACAAGCTCCGAGGTGCACCGCCTGGACGATCGCGAGCGACGTCCTCGAGAGTCAGGATCGACCGAGATGTTCGTCGCGACGCAGCCATCATCCGATGCCGCTCAACGACGACCGCCACTGCTGGCGCATTGAATGTGACCGGGCATTGAAACACGTCCTCAAAAAGTGAGGTATGGCTCGGGGTCGGGATGTCAAGTTCGACGCGAAGGGGGCGCCAATGGTCAGGCAGATATGCCTTGAAGAGGCTCAGCAGTTCGCCAGCGGCAGCACATGCGACCGACTCATAACCCCTAGACCCAGCAAGAGCGAATTTATAGCCAAAACGTAGTTCCTCCTTCGTGGTGGTGACAATCAAATTGTCAAAACTACTATGATACTGCAGCGCCACGATGCTTCGCTTGATCGCTTGGCCGAGCGTGTCTGCTTCCGTGATAAAACGCCCGAAGCTGCCGTACGCGGAAACGTCCATATTGGGCACGAGCAGAAGACCGAGATTCGCGTCGCCCGCTGCCCTCGCCATCGCTTCGACGAACCCCACAACGGACTGCTGGGGAATATAGACATTGCGATCTTCGATCAGTTCTACGTCGAAACCCGCGGCGCGATTGGCCCGCAGCAGCGCTCGCTCCCCGAGCTCGCTTCGAACGAACGCGGGCAATCCTTGCAAGACATGGCTCGAGATCACGGGAATCGCGGCGATCTGAAATAGTTCCTGAAAACGGCATTGGCATAAAATGGATAGTTCTCACATATTCGACCGCCGGGACTATTGGCAAGTGGTATCTGTAAATCGAGGTGGATGGGACATACGCATGCAGAAATCCGTCTTCCTTCAAGATGCCGATGGCGGCGTCCAACTTATCGAGCCGGCAGTCCTTGCCACGGGCTTCCAAGCCACAGGCATGGCCAGTCAGTCGTTTTGGCACGAATAGCGCTGTCGGTCGCAGGGCGCTGGTTACGAGCAGGGCGGCAAAAATCCTGGAGGGCATCTGATTTCATTCATCCCAGCATCTCGTTCTGAAGATGCTACGGAAGCGAGCCCGCGTCTTATCCTTTTACGCCAAGCCTCTTCGGCCAAAGCCCCGAATATTCGCGCTTTCAAAAACAATCAAAAGTGGTATCTGTGACGTGCGCGTAAGTTGCAGTGACCGGAACGTAGCGTCAAATGATAAGTTCGTCGTCTGCTTCCATTGTACCTAGGATCGAGATGAAGAGGGGTAGCGGTTTAGCCGGTGAACTCCTTTGTTCGGACACTGAAGGGGCTCACCGGTGCACTCTCAATCGGCTCACGTCGAACTGCTAGGAAATTCTCCGCGAGATGGCATGATCTTCGTGCCTTCTGGGACCTTCTGGATGGGTTCCGATCGTCACTACCCTGAGGAGGGACCGGCCCATCGCGTGGCAGTTGACGAGTTCCTCATCGACGAGAGGCCGGTGACCAACGCCCAGTTTTCCAAATTCGTCGTCGGAAAAATGCCCGCTGTGCGTCGCCCAGCGGTGATCAATGTTGCTAAGAAGGGGTTCGTTATGGCCACTGGCACAGTTAAATGGTTCAATTCCATCAAGGGCTTCGGCTTCATCCAGCCCGACGACGGCAGCGTCGACGTGTTCGTTCATATCTCGGCCGTCGAGCGCGCAGGGATGAACTCGATCGTCGAAGGCCAGAAGCTCGGCTTCGAGCTCGAGCGCGACAACAAGTCGGGCAAAATGTCCGCAGGCCAGCTCCGCGCTGCCTAAAAGCTTTTAGCCGCCGATGACCACGGATGTACTGGCATGGCGGCAAGAAGTTCGAGAAGGTCAGGCAGATGTCTGGCCTTTTTCTGTTCTGAGGCTATCGCGCGTATTTATATCGGCTGACGCCACCGCCGGTGCTTGAAAACGGAATGGAACGGTTGGGTCCTGCTCTTGCGGCTCCCAGTGTTTCGCGAAAAGTCCAATGGTCAAACTGCTGAGCTAAATCCGTGCTAGAGCAACTCATTCCGGTCCTTGGTCGCTTTCGCCCGTCGCCGTGTGCCATCCGAGTCATTGCCACTCCCGCCGCAAGTTTCGCTGCGCGGCGGTTTGCCGACTGCGCCGCCTTCATTATCCCATTCTTCAAGCGAATCCCTCATCCGCGCCGCGGAAGCAGGATCCGGGTTGTCTACGTCGAAACCCGCCACGGATGCTTCGCTGATGATGGCATCCATCAGGTCTGGATCTGAGATATCCAGATCAGGGAAAACACGCCGCACTGCGCCGAGGGCTTCAGACGTCGCAAGCGGCCGGGCTTCTTTCTGACACGCGCTCAGAAACGCGCTGATGGCCGCGCGCACCTCAGGCGATATCTCGCGGGAGTGCTTTCTCATCATCACCTCCCAGTCCATCAAGGCTCTGAATCTAAACGGTGCCTGCGTCTCAATGTTCCTGGTTGCTCGCGAACTGGCCGTCGTCTGTGATCTTGGCCACCTCAGACATAGGTTGGATCAGTTCGGCGGAGTCGGCGGGGCATCGTCAACTTAACGCAATGTCGAATTCGATGTGCGATGACGGGGCATGCCACATCGTGATCCGCTCTATCGCCGCCATCGCTTCCCCGCCGAGATCATCGCCCACGCGGTGTGGCTGTATTTCCGGTTTCCTCTCAGTCTGCGGATGGTCGAGGACTTGCTGGCTGCCCGTGGGATCATTGTCTCCCATCAGACAATCCGGCAGTGGGCGGAGAAATTTGGCCGCACCTTCGCCAACGAGATCCGCCGTCGATCATCCGGTCGGCTCGGAGATAAATGGTACCTCGATGAGGCCGTTGTTTCGATCCGTGGCAAGAAGCATTGGCTGTGGCGCGCTGTGGATCAGGACGGTTTCGTCTTGGAGGTTCTTGTGCAAAGCCGCCGAAATGCCAAAGCGGCCAAACGCCTGATGCGCAAGCTTTTGAAGAGCCAGGGTCGAGCGCCGCGGGTATTG
>NZ_FMXF01000021.1:0-129976 GCF_900103435.1 Sinorhizobium sp. NFACC03 | reverse complement strand
TCACGACGCGCACGCTATCCTCATCATGGATCAGGCAGGCTGGCACATGTCCAACAATCTCATCGTGCCCGAAAACATCACCATCCTGCCATTGCCGCCGAAGTCGCCGGAGCTCAACCCGGTTGAAAACCTCTGGCACTTCATGCGCGACAACTGGCTCTCAAACCGCGTCTTCAAATCCTACGACGACATCGTCGATCATTGCTGCGATGCCTGGCGAAAGCTCGAAAGCCAGCCCTGGCGCATCATGTCTATCGGCCGCAGAGAATGGGCCAATGAGTTTTGATCAGTGAGGGGCCGTATTAGCCGGTTTCTCCATCCCTTTGTTCTGAGCGAAACTCCGGTGGACCGAACCAACGCTTCCCTTTCAAAGTCGGCTGTGCCGACCGTGATCTACCTTCTGCGCCACGGCGAGACCGTCTGGAACACCCTTGGCCGCTTCCAGGGGCAGCAGGATTCGCCACTAACCGGACGCGGGCTTGAGCAGGCGGATTTCGTTGCGCGGCTGCTATTGGAGGAAATGACGGACGATCCGCATACTGTCGAGCTGCACGTCAGTCCCCTCGGCAGAACACGGGAAACAGCGGAGCGGGTGCAGCGCGTGCTGCCGCTGGCGCGTCGCGAGGACGCACGCCTGATGGAGGTTTCCGTCGGTTCCTGGGACGGTCTGACGATGTTCGAGATCGACAACGAGTTTCCGGGCGTGCTCGACGGTTCCGACGCCTTCGACTGGTACTTTCGATCGCCGGATGGAGAGAGCTTCGACGCAGCCTGCGCCCGGGCAAAGAGCTGGCTCGCCGATATCGAGGGGCCGACGGTCGCGATATCCCACGGGCTCTTTGGCCGGTTGCTGCGCGGCGTCTATGCCGGCCTCTCCAGGCGGGAAATGCTGGAGTTGCCGGTTCCGCAGGATGGGTTCTACCGCCTTTGCGGCGGAACCTTCAGTCTCGTCAGCGGCTCGTCGGTGCGTGCCCCGTCACTGCAAACGCAGTAAACGGGTGCGCCCGGCGGGACGACATACCTTCGGCCTTCTGTCGCGTGCAAGGCGCCTACAAGATCCTCACAGATCGCGTGCCCACGTCTGGCCGGTAAGATCCTTGCCGAAGCTGTGATGCTGCTCTTCCTCGATCAGCGCGAAACCGGCCTTCTCATAGATGTGGCGGGCAGCGTCGAGGCCGGCATTGGTCCACAGCACCATGCGCGTGTAGCCCTGAAGGCGGGCGTGGCGCATGCATTCCTCGACCAGGCGGCGGCCGATGCCGAGGCCCCGCGCGCTCGGCTCGACATAGAGAAGCCGGAGCTTTGCCGTCGTTGCGTCGTGCCGGACGAGAAACACCGAGCCGACGATCTTGCCATCCTTTTCGGCGATCCAGCACCGGTCCGAAGCGGGGTCGTAGTCGCGCATGTATTTGACGATGATCTCGGCGACCAGGGCCTCGAACTCGGTGCTCCAACCGTATTCCTGCGCATAGAGCGCGCCCTGGCGATGGATGACCCAGCCCATGTCGCCCGGCTGCGGATCGCGCAGGATGTAGCCTGGCGTCCGCTCGTCGCGCAGCAGGCTCTCGATCTCGCCCATCGCGGCGACCAGTTGCCGCTGTTCCGGCACCGAGAGCTTTTCCAGCATGGCGACGACTTCGCGCTGGGAGGCATCCTCCAGCGGCTGGAACGTCGCGCGCCCCGCATCCGTCAGTTCCAGCTGTGCGACCCGGCCGTCCGTCGGCGAGCGTGTCTTTTCGACCAGCCCCTTCTTCTCGAAGCCGGCGATGACCCGGCTCAGATAGCCGGCATCGAGGCCAAGTTCGCGGCAGAGGTCGGTTGCCGTCAGCGCCGGCCGGTGCGCCAGTTCGTAGAGAATGCGAACCTCCGTCAGCGAGAAGGCGCTGGCGAGCAGGTGCTCATGCAGCAGGCCGATCAGGCGGGTATAAAACCGGTTGAAGCGCCGCACCGTCAGGGCGCGGTCGTCGATTTGTTGCGGAGACATGGCGATGCCTTCATAAATTTGCCTTTAGCATATAAATAGTTGTCTAAGGCAACTAATGTCAAGCGGAGACGGCACCGTGGGCCCCAAGGCTCGACGACCTGAACGGGAATCTGCTCTGACCCAGGCATGCTTGGCGAGCAGCTTACGAGAAGCCTCGACCGCTTGGTTCGCCGCTCCATGCCGCAATCGAATGATGCGCAGCGCCGGGTTGCTTCCGGACACTTGCTCCCTCTTGATTTGGTGAGTGCTAATTTAGATAGGCGATCGCGTCGCCGTGCGATAGTATCGGAGCGGGAACCCTCCTTGGTCCGGAAGCCCGGAACGGGCCGCTTTTCAAAGTGTTTGGCAAGCCCATGGAGCAGAGACTCGCCGCAGTGCTGGCGGCCGATATGGCCGGCTACAGTCGGTTGATGGAGGCCGACGAAGCGGGCACGCTTGCGCGGCTCAGAACCCACCGCATCGAGCTCATCGATCCGGCGATCGCCAAGAACAAGGGCCGGCTGATCAAGACGACCGGCGACGGAATGCTGGTCGAGTTCCAGAGCGTGACCGATGCGGTCAAATGCGCCGTCGAGATCCAGCAGCGCATGAAGCGGCGCAACAGTGACGTGCCGGAGGACCGGCGGATCGAATTCCGCATCGGCATCAATCTCGGCGACATCATCTTCGAGGACGACGACATCTTCGGCGATGGCGTCAACATCGCCGCGCGCATCGAGCAACTGGCCGATGTCGGCGGCATCTGCGTGACCGCCGCGGTGGCGACGCAGGTGGCCGACCGCCTCGAACTGCCGATCGAAGACCTTGGCGAGAAGATACTGAAGAACATCAGCCGCCCCGTGCATCTCTATCGCATCGGGCCCGAAGGCGTGATCCTGCCGGCTTCGCCTGACGAGGCCGATGCGAAAAGGGCCGTCTGCAAGCCGACGATCGTGGTGCTGCCGTTCGACAACATGAGCGGCGACCCGGATCAGGAGTTCTTCGCCGATGGCCTGACCGAAGACATCATCACTGCGCTGTCGCGCCGCCATGAGCTGTTCGTCATCTCGCGCAATTCGAGCTTCGTCTACAAGAACCAGCCGGTCAACGCGCGCGAGGTGGCCGCACGGCTCGGGGCGCAATACCTGGTGGAAGGCAGCGTTCGCAAGATCGGCGAGAGGGTGCGCGTCACCGTCCAGCTCATCGACGCGCTCAACGACGCCCATATCTGGGCCGACAAGTACGACCGGCAGCTGGACGATATCTTCGCCATTCAGGACGAGGTGACGGCGGCGATCGCCGCCACCTTGCCGGGCCGCGTCGAGGCCGCCCAGCGCGACCATCTCTCCCGGACGAAGCCGGCCAACATGGTGGCTTACGAATGCGCGCTCGCCGCCAAGGTGCTGCACCATCGCAGCACCGCCGCCGACAACAACCAAGCCCAATCGCTGATCGACCGGGCGGTGGCACTCGACCCCGGCTATGCCCATGCCCATGCCTGGCGGGCCTGCATCCTCGGGCAGGCCTGGGTCTACGGATGGTGCGCCGATAAGGACGCGACCTGGGTGGAGGTCAATGCCGAACTGGAACGGGCGCTGGCGCTCGACGACAACGACGCCGACGTGCACCGCATCTTGGCGGCCGTCAACGTCAACAACAACGAGCTGACGATGGCGCGCTATCACCAGGAGCGGGCGCTTTTCCTCAACCCCAACTACGACCTTGTCGTGGTGCAGCAGGGCGAACTCCTGACCTGGCTCGGACGGCCCGAAGAGGGGGTGGAATGGATCCTGAAGGCGATGCGGCTCAACCCGCATCATCCGGAGCGGTTCTGGAGCCACCTCGGCAAGGCCCATTTCGCCGCCCGCCAATACGGCGAGGCGATCGAGGCCTTCATGCATCTTACGAGCATGGACGAGACGCAACACGCCTTCGTCGCCGCCTGCCACGGCTGGCTCGGCGACAACATTGCGGCGAACGCGCACATGGAAAAGGTGCGGACGCTGGCGCCGGCGTTCGGGATCGAGCCGTTTCTTTCGACGCTGCATTATGCGCAGGAGAGTGATGCGCAGCATTTGAGGGAAGGGCTAGTGAAAGCGGGGGCGGGTTGAGCTGCCTCGACGCCAGGCGGCGGGCCATTGCGGGATGACGGTCGCCCGGTGGCGCCCGGAAAAACGACTATAGCTCGCCACGATTTTCTGGAATTTTGACCGCCAAAGCCGGGAAAACTGCAATTCCAGTTAGCGACGCTGGTCGCGTTTCTAGCGACCAGCCCCAGTTTCAGAGGCCGCTCAAATGGGCAGCCTTGAGAATTCGCCACGCATCAGCCTGCGTTGCTCGGTATCGGCGTGTTGAGCAGTTGTTGCTCCCACAGGAACGCGATGCCGCTACCAGCGGCATGATGCTTGAGCACGTCCGTCAGCTCGGCGGCATGCTGGGTGCGGGCCCAGTCGCGCTGCCATTCGGACGCCAGCGCCAGCCAGGTCATCATGTTCGCACCGGCCGCGATCATCCGTTGGATAGCGACCTCGTGAGCCTCGACCGAAGTCCCTCCCGAAGCGTCGGTGATGACCGTCACGTCCCAGCCTTCGCCGAGGGCCTGGATCACCGGCATCGCGACGCAGATCTCGGTCCACAGGCCGGCGATGATCAACTGCTTGCGGCCCGTCGCCTTGACCGCATCCACCACCTTCCGGTCCTCCCAGGTGTTGATGAACGTCCGGTCGATCACTTCCTGGCCCGGGAACACATCGGTGATTTGCGGGAAGATGAGACCGCCACGCTCAGCGATCACGCTGGTCAGGATGGTCGGTACGCCGAAGGCCTTGGCGGCCTTCGCCAGAGCCGTCGAATTGTTGACCACCATCTGCGGATCGTGGCTGTTTAGGTTTGCGAGCTGGTAGGGCTGATGGTCAATCAGAACGAGTACGGAATCCTCCGGGCGAAGAAGCGAAGCAAGGCCGTTACGAAAGGTCATGAATACATCCTCTGCTGCCGTTTTGTGTGAGGTCGGCTTACCGGCAGACATGCGCTGACAGCGGCGCTGCCTACGAAACGGACACTGCCATTCCCATTTTTGATACGGTAGCCTTCGTTTGTGCCAAGCTGTGTCGCGAAATGGGGAACGCCAAAGTGGATATCGAAGATCTGCGGACATTCGTGGAAGTGGCTGATGCTGGGGGCGTTTCGCCCGCCGCGCGGCGGCTGGGCGTCTCCAAGTCAATGGTCAGCCGGCGGCTCGTCCGACTTGAAGCGGAACTTGGCGTGCAACTTCTTGCACGAACAACCCGCGGCGCAGCTCTCACAGAAGCCGGGATCACGTTTCGGGACCATGCAGCCAGAGTCTGTGCCGAGATCGACATGGCAAGGGAAACGATCCTACCCGCCGGTGACCTTTGCGGCCGCTTGAGAGTTGCTGTGCCGCTTTCTTTCGGCCCGACCCACTTCGCGCCCGTACTCGCGCAAATGGCGCAACGCCACCCGCAGCTCCATATCCATGCCGCCTACAGTGATCGCTTCGTCGATCTCATCGCGGAGGGCTTTGATTGCGCGATCCGGGTTGGGTATCTCCAGGACTCTAACCTGGTCGCAAGACGCGTCGGGCCGATCTACGGGAAGTTGGTCGCGAGCCCGGACTATGTCAAAACGCATGGTTCCCCCGAGACGCTGGAGGAACTCGTCGCCCATCAGGCCCTCATGCAAGGAACGGAGGGCTGGCAATTTATGGATGGCGACAAGATCATTACGGTTTATCCGCGGGGGCGCTTCAAGGCCGACAACGCCCTAGCTCTCGCCGCCGCTGCATTGACAGGACTCGGCATCGCGTGGCTCCCCGATGGCGTCACCCATGAATATATAGCCTCCGGCGCGCTGGTTCCGGTCATGACACGCCATCCGCCACCTCCGGCAGGTGTATATGTTATCCGTCCGCCGGGGCAGCATCCCGCAAGGAAGGTACGTGTCCTCACCGAAATGCTGATCGAGTGTTTCGAACAAACTCCGGACCCTGCGGGCGTCGGTCTCTAAGGCACGAACGGTGCGCAGCCCCGGCCGATCTCAATCGATGTCAGGATGCGGGGATGATCGGTCGTGGCGAATGTCCACGTTGGTTTGGGGGCACTACGGCGCCGCGTTTTTTATCAGACGCCCAAAGGTCGCTGTAGCGCTTTGATTTGCTGCACGTCTTTGTCCTTAGATCGAGGTCGATTTAAGGAGACATGCAGTAGGGATAGCGCGGGATCTTCCGCTGACGATTCATCATCGCTGGCTCGACCTATTCCGCATCCGTTAGTCTGACGTGACCTAATTCCTCGAACATGCAAGTGATACGTCCATTGGTCAGGTGAGATCAGCCGCGGATCCCTCCAGCTCCACCCCCACACACCTCCCGCACACACAACCTTAACCACCGGTGCGCCGGATCCGCGTCGAGGCGGGGGTGCCAGATCAGCGAGATGGTGATCTCGGGCAGGGTGACCGGCAGGGGGAAGGTGAAGAGGTTTTCGCGGAGTGTTCCGGTGTAGCGTTCGGGGACGCTGGCGATGAGGTCGGTGGCGCGGGCGAGCGCCAGGGCCTCGGAGAAGCTGCCGACGGAGGCGGCGATCTCGCGTTTGAGGCCGAGGGGGTGAAGGGCGGCGTCGATCGGGCCGGTGTCGTTGCCGCGTCGGGAGACGTGGACGTGGCGGCCTCCAGCGTAGCGGGCGGGGGTGATCTCGCCGCTCGAAAACGGATGGCCTGATCGGACCACGCCGACGAAGCGGTCGTGGAAGAGGGCCTGTGCCCGAAGCTCCGGGCCTGTCGCTTCCCCAATCACGCCGGTTTCGAGGTCGACGCTGCCTTCGCGCAACGGGCTGCTTTCCCGGTCGAGTTTCTGCACGAAGCGAAGGCGCACGCCGGGGGCTTGCCTGGCTACGCGGGCAATCAGCGCCGGGCCGAAATTCTCGACGAAACCCTCGCGGTTCCTGAGCGTGAAGGTGCGGGCAAGCGTCTTCAGGTCCAGGCTTTCGGCGGGGCGGAGGCAGGCTTCGGCCGCCTCGACCAGCGGGCCGACGCGCCCTGCCAGTTCGAGCGCCCTTGGCGTGGGCACGAGGCCGCGGCCGGCGCGCACCAACAGGGGATCGCCGGTTGCGTCGCGCAGCCGTGCCAGCGCCCGGCTCATGGCGGATGGGCTGAGCTGCAGGCGCCTGGCGGCGCGGGCGACGCTGCCTTCGGAAAGCAGCACATCAAGGGTGACGAGCAGGTTGAGGTCGGGTCTGGTCATGGCCTTCCATAGCACGAATTCGACCATGATGCGGCGTCAAACGCACGAATGAAGTGCAAATGCTGCATCTTCCGCCCTATGTGTCAGAAGCTTAGGTTCTCGGGGAGCCGAATTGGAGGTTTCCCGATGATCCTATGCCGACTGGCGCCCATGGCCCTTGGCCGTTTTCCGATGTCCCCGATGCCCCGGTCCCATCGCATGGGATTGCCGCACAAACAGAGTCACGAAATCGCTCTAACGCTTTATTTTCAAGGGATTTTCTGTGCGAGAACTGCGCGTCGCACGGCCATGTGCGCGGGACGTGGCTGATGACCTCGACAGACACCACCATGCCCCCGACCGCTCTAGCGCCTTCCGTTCGTTGGGTGCTCGCCAGCCTCTCGCTTTCCATGCTGCTCTCCTCGCTTGGCACCAGCAGCGCCAATGTAGCCCTGCCGGCGCTGGCGGACGCCTTCGGTGCGTCGTTTCAGGCGGTGCAATGGGTTGTCCTTGCCTATCTCTTGGCGATCACCACGCTGATCGTCAGCGTCGGGCGGCTTGGCGATATCGTCGGCCGCAGGCGGCTGCTTATTGCCGGTGTTGCGCTCTTTACCACCGCCTCGGTCGTTTGCGGTCTGACACCAAGCTTTGCGCTGCTGATCGCGGCGCGGGCGGTGCAGGGCATTGGTGCCGCGATCATGATGGCGCTGACCATGGCCTTTGTCGGCGAGGCGGTGCCGAAGGCGAGGACCGGCAGCGCCATGGGTCTGCTCGGCACCATGTCGGCGGTCGGCACCGCGCTCGGGCCCTCGCTTGGCGGTGCGCTGATTGCCGGTCCGGGCTGGCGGGCGATCTTTCTCGTCAACGTGCCGCTTGGTCTCGTGGCGCTCTTTCTCGCCCGTCGGCATCTGCCGGCCGACCGGAAGACTGAGGGCAGGCAGCGCCCGCGCTTCGATGTGCCGGGCACGCTGCTGCTGGCGTTTTCGCTCGGCGCCTATGCCCTGGCGATGACGCTTGGGCGCGGCAGTTTCGGCGTGCTCAATGTCGTGCTGCTCTTGGCCGCGGCTCTCGGGCTTGGGCTCTTCCTGCTGGTCGAAACGAAGGTCGCCTCGCCGCTCGTCCGGCTGTCGATGTTTCGCGACCCCGCTTTAAGCGTCGGGCTTTCGACCAACGTTCTGGTCTCGACGGTGATGATGGCGACGCTGGTGGTCGGGCCGTTCTATCTCTCGCGCGGGCTCGGGCTTGATGCGGCGACGGTCGGGCTCGTCATGTCGGTCGGGCCGGTCATCTCGGCCTTTGGCGGCGTGGTCGCCGGCCGGATCGTCGATCGGCTGGGGGCGCGATCGGTGGTGACGGCCGGTCTCGTGGCGATGGTCGCGGGGTGTGCTGCTCTTGCGCTGCTGCCGGATCTCCTTGGCGTCGCCGGCTATATCGCGGCGATCGCGATGCTGACGCCCGGCTACCAGCTCTTCCAGGCGGCCAACAACACGGCCGTCATGGCCGACGTCGGCTCGGACAGGCGCGGCGTCGTTTCCGGCCTGCTCAACCTCTCGCGCAATCTCGGGCTCGTCACCGGTGCATCGGTCATGGGCGCGGTCTTTGCCTTGGCCGTGGCCGCAAGCGATATCGCCAAAGCCGCGCCGGAGGCGGTCGCGGGTGGCATGCGGGTGACCTTTGTGGTCGCGGGTGTGCTGACGGTGATTGCGCTGGCGATCGCGGCCGGGAGCCGGGTGTTGGGCGGAGCGAGCATGGGCTCTCGTAACGCCTCGTGACAAGGGACGGATGCGGGATCACGATGGTTTGGTCGTGCCAAACCACGTGCTCGTTCTCCTATCCCTTGCCGGCCCGGGATCAGGCGACCGGCGCGCTCGCAAGCCTGGCGCTGAGCGTCTCGAAATCCGGGACGAACCAGATGGAATTTCCCTTGTTCGTCTCGCGCACGAAATCGGTCAGCGCCTTGCTGCCTTCGAGCCTGGCGCTGATATCGCCGACGATGGCGAGCCGCATGCGGTAGTTGACGAACTTCTGGAACACGTCGCCGGCAATACGGGTCGAAAGATCGAGGAAATCGGCCCCAAGCCGTTCCACAGGGATCGCCACCAGGGTGGCCTCATGCGCCCAGGCGTCGCCGAGAAAATCATTGGCGTCGCCCGGCACCTTGAGAAGGGGGCCATCATTTGCGCATTTCAGCACGCGCGCGGTTCCGATTTCGAGAAGCTGTGTCATGCGTTCGGGATAGGGGATAAAGCCCTGGGTTGCAAGAGGGGTCGTGTCAGGCGCTGCGGCCGAGCAAGCGCCGCGTTCACCGTCCGTGAAATTCGCCCGACGTTTGCGCTGTTTGACTGGCTCGGGCGATCGGTCCTGAATCGATGTATTCTTTTAAACATAACGAATCTCGTAAAATTGTTTGTTCTTCGCGAGTTATTTCGGCGCGCGATCCGAGAGTTTCGGACGATTTTCCCGTTGGAATCCTGTTGTTTTGACCCAGATCAATGACCCGCTCAGTTCGCTATCTATTCTGCAACAGGATACATTCTTGTCATCTGCCGGTTACGGGATTGATTTTTATTTCGGGTGGCGCATCTTACCTTAGATTGTGTTGGGGGACGCAGAAATGCCAGAACTCGTTCAGCCACAGCCGATCGAAAGGCCGCCACGCTCGCGGCGTGCGGAGCTTCTCACCTTCCTCGTGCTCGCCTTCGGCATCTGGCCGATCGTCGCCGTCGGCGTCGTCGGCGGCTATGGCTTCCTCGTCTGGATGCTGCAGATCATCTTTGGCCCGCCGGGCCCGCCCGGGCATTGAGGCCGGCCATGGGCACAGAACCTCTTTCCCGCCGTGAACTCTTTACCGGCCGCGCTGCCGCAAAGCCCGTCCGCATCCGGCCGCCCGGTGTTTCGGAGGCAAGCCTTGCGGCCTGCACCGGCTGCGGCGCCTGCGGGGAACGATGTCCCACCGGCATAATCCGTCTCGCCGACGGTCTCCCCTTCGTCGACTTCGCGCGCGGTGAATGCACCTTTTGCGGCGCCTGCGCGGAAGCCTGTCCAGAGCCGGTGTTCGAGGCAAGGGACGTGCGGCGCTTCCCCCATGTCGCCGCGATCACCGACACGTGCCTGGCGCGCCGCAACGTCGCCTGCCAGTCCTGCGGCGAAAGCTGTCCCGAGCAGGCCATTCGTTTTCGCCCGCGCATCGGCGGGCCGTTCCTGCCTGAGATCAACGAAGCCAAATGCACCGGCTGCGGCGCGTGCCTTGCGGGCTGCCCGGTGAGCGCGATCGCGGTCAAGGCACTGGAAGCGGAGGTGGCTCATGTCTGAGGCCGCAACGGCAAAGGCGGGCACGCCCTATCACATTTCGAGCGCCGTGGTCGCCACGATGCCTGCCAGCACCGAGAGCATCCTTCAGACGCTGCAGGGAATGGAAAACGTCGAAATCCACGGCCATGGCGGCGGCAAGATCGTCATCGTCATCGAAGGCAGAAGCACGGGCCAGCTCGGCGAGTGCCTGACGAAGATCTCGCTGCTTGATGGGGTGATCTCGGCCAACATGGTTTTCGAGCATGTCGAAATGGAAGAGGAAAGGCCGGAGCCATGAGCGGACAACTGACGCGGCGTGACATTCTGAAAGCCCACGCAGCCGGCATCGCCGCCGCCACGGCCGGCATAGCGCTGCCTGCCGCCGCACAGCCGGTGCCCGGCGGTGTAAACGCGCTGGAGATCAAATGGTCCAAGGCGCCGTGCCGCTTCTGCGGCACGGGCTGCGGCGTGATGGTGGGCGTGAAGGAGGGCCAGGTCGTCGCCACCCACGGCGACATGCAGGCGGAGGTCAACCGCGGCCTCAACTGCATCAAGGGCTATTTCCTCTCCAAGATCATGTATGGCAACGACCGGCTGACGACGCCGCTCCTGCGCAAGCGCGGCGGCGCCTACGCCAAGGACGGCGAGTTCGAGCCGGTGAGCTGGGACGAGGCCTTCAACGTCATGGCCGAGCAGGCGAAGAAGGTGCTGAAGGAGAAGGGGCCGACGGCGGTCGGCATGTTCGGCTCCGGGCAGTGGACGATCTTCGAGGGCTATGCGGCGACGAAGCTGATGCGGGCGGGCTTCCGCTCCAACAACCTCGACCCCAATGCCCGCCACTGCATGGCCTCTGCCGCCGTCGCCTTCATGCGCACCTTCGGCATGGACGAGCCGATGGGCTGCTACGACGATTTCGAGAACGCCGATGCCTTCGTGCTCTGGGGCTCGAACATGGCGGAGATGCACCCGATCCTCTGGACGCGCGTCGCCGATCGTCGCCTCGGACAGCCGCATGTGCGGGTCGCCGTGCTTTCGACCTTCACCCATCGCAGTATGGATCTCGCCGACATCCCGATCGTCTTCAAGCCGGGCACGGATCTGGCGATCCTCAACTATATCGCCAACCACATCATCGAGACTGGCCGCGTCAACGAGGATTTCGTCAGCAAGCACGCCAAGTTTGCCCGCGGCGTCACCGACATCGGCTATGGCCTGAGGCCCGACAATCCGGTCGAGGTCAATGCCGCCAACTCCAAGGACCCGGGCAAGACCGAGCCGATCGACTTCGAAGCGTTCAAAGCTTTCGTTTCGGAATACACGCTGGAAAAGACCGTCGAACTGACCGGCGTCGAGCCGGAATTCCTGAAGCAGCTTGCCGAGCTCTATGCCGACCCCAGCCGCAAGGTCATGTCGCTCTGGACCATGGGCTTCAACCAGCATGTGCGCGGCGTCTGGGCCAACCAGATGGTCTATAACCTGCACCTTCTGACCGGCAAGATCTCCGAGCCCGGCAACAGCCCGTTCTCGCTGACCGGCCAGCCTTCGGCCTGCGGCACGGCGCGCGAGGTCGGCACCTTCGCGCATCGCCTGCCGGCCGACATGGTGGTGACCAATCCCGAGCACCGCAAGCATGCGGAGGAGATCTGGCGCATTCCGCACGGCATCATCCCCGAAAAGCCCGGCTATCACGCCGTGCAGCAGGACCGGATGCTGAAGGACGGCAAGCTCAACTTCTACTGGGTGCAGGTCAACAACAACGTCCAGGCGGGACCCAACACCGCCAACGAGACCTGGCAGGGCTATCGCAACCCGGACAATTTCATCGTCGTTTCCGATGCCTATCCGACGATCACCGCGATGAGCGCCGACCTGATCCTGCCCGCCGCCATGTGGGTGGAGAAGGAGGGCGCCTACGGTAATGCCGAGCGGCGCACCCATGTCTGGCACCAGCTCGTCCAGGCCCCCGGCGAGGCGCGCTCGGATCTCTGGCAGTTGGTGGAATTCTCCAAGCGCTTCATCACGGACGAGGTGTGGCCGAAGGAAATCCTCGACGCCAGCCCCGAATATCGCGGCAAGACGCTGTTCGAAGTGCTGTTCAAGAACGGCGAGGTCGACCGCTATCCGATCACCGACGTCAGCGCCGAGTACGACAACAACGAGGGCAAGGACTTCGGATTCTACATCCAGAAGGGCCTGTTCGAGGAATATGCCACCTTCGGCCGCGGCCACGGCCATGACCTGGCGCCCTATGACACCTATCACGAGGTCAGGGGCTTACGCTGGCCTGTCGTCAACGGCCAGGAGACGAAGTGGCGCTACCGCGAGGGCTTCGACCCTTACGTGAAGGCGGGCGAGGGCGTGAAGTTTTATGGCAACAAGGACGGCAAGGCGATCATCCTCGCCGTGCCCTACGAGCCGCCGGCCGAATCCCCCGACGAGGAATACGACACCTGGCTGGTGACCGGCCGGGTGCTCGAACACTGGCACTCGGGCTCGATGACCATGCGGGTGCCGGAACTCTACAAGGCGTTTCCGGGTGCACGCGTCTTCATGAATGCCGAGGACGCGCGCAAGCGCGGCATCAACCAGGGCATGGAAGTGCGCATCGTCTCGCGGCGCGGCGAAATCCGCTCGCGCGTCGATATCCGCGGCCGCAACCGCATGCCGCCTGGCGTCATCTTCGTTCCCTGGTTCGACGCGAGCCAGCTCATCAACAAGGTCACTCTCGACGCCACCGATCCCATCTCCAAACAGACGGATTTCAAAAAATGCGCGGTCAAGATCGTTCCCGTCACCCTCTAGGGTTTTTTCGGCTGAAGCGGATTTGCGGAAACGTCCTGTCTCTTTGTTTCGGGGCAGTTCCTCAGGCAAGACCGCTTCGCACCTTTGCTGGCCCGAAGCGGCCCGTCTGGATGGCGATGGCCGCGGGGCTGATGGTGTTCGTCACCACCGCCGCCGTGGCTCAAGTTGCGGAAAAGCTGGTGCCGCAGCTCGAAGGCCCGACGCCGCAGATGGCGACCGAAGCGGCGGCGCCGCTGCCGAAATGGGTGGTCGACGACAAGCGCAAGATGCGCGCCTATCCCGACCAGCCGCCGGTCATCCCGCATTCGATCGAGGGCTACGAACTTTCGGTCAATGCCAACCGCTGCCTTTCCTGCCACAAGCGCGAATTCACCCAGGATTCGGGCGCGCCGATGATCAGCGTCACCCATTACATGACGCGCGACGGGCAGATGATCGCCGACGTTTCGCCGCGGCGCTATTTCTGCACGGCCTGCCATGTGCCGCAGGCTGACACCAGCCCGCTGGTGCCGAGCAATTTCAAGGACATGAGCGAGTTGGGCTTCAAGCCGGCCGGAAGCGAGTGACATCATGATCGCATGGATCAGGAAACTTATCCTCTGGGCCTGGCACATCATGGCGACGCCGGCCGGCACGCTGGGCTTGGGCTTCCTCACGCTCGGCGGCTTCATCGGCGGCGTCATGTTCTGGGGCGCCTTCAACACCGCGCTGGAACTCACCAACACCGAGAAGTTCTGCACCTCCTGTCACGAGATGCACGACAACGTCTACCAGGAGCTGACGCGCACCATCCACTTCTCCAACCGCTCCGGCGTGCGCGCCACCTGTCCGGATTGCCACGTGCCGCACCAGTGGACCGACAAGATCGCCCGCAAGATGCAGGCGTCGAAGGAGGTCTGGGGCAAGATCTTCGGCACCATCAACACAAGGTCGAAGTTCCTCGAAAAACGGCTGGAGCTGGCCCAGCACGAATGGGCGCGCATGAAGGCCAATGACAGCCTGGAATGCCGCAACTGCCATTCCTCCGTCGCCATGGACCTGCAGAAGCAGACGCAGCGGGCGGCCGAGATCCACACCCGCTATCTGCTTTCCGGCAAGGCCACCTGCATCGATTGCCACAAGGGCATCGCGCATGAGCTGCCCAACATGGAAGGCATCGATCCCGGCTGGAAGATGCCGCCGGAACTCGAGGGCAAGAAGATGGCCAACCAGACGCCGATCGACGATCTGAGGCAGGCGCTGGCGGAGCTGCATCAGCAGGTGCAGTAGGGTGCTGTGGCCGAGGTTTTCGGTCGGAGAGAACGCACGATGACAGGGGCCATGCTGGCGCGGCGTGGCCCTTGTTCGTTCATTGGGCAGTGGGACGCCCATCAAGGCCTCCTCATTCCTGTGCCTGTCACAGGAATCCAGCCGCGCCGCGTCGGCGGCGCGAGAGATCTTCCAAATGTCGAGTGTTGGCACTCCATCTCCCGCCGTGCCGACGCACGGCGGCTGGATCTCTGTGACGAGCGCAGAGATGAGGGTGGAGGGTGCTGCGACCGCCGAGCCTACGGAGCCTACGAGGACGGCGGCAATGGACAGGCTGGCCTTGGCTTTCCGGTCGCCTCCCTCCACACCATCATTTTTCCTGAAAAATTTCGCCACCGATGTCGGCACCGTCGTTTCCCGTTCGTCATTTAGCCAGGGAGGCCCATTCGGCTTCCTCCACCGGAGCGGGATAGGAAAAAAAATCCGCGCGGGTCTTTCGCCCGCAAACCGCTCTCACTATCTGGGTTTCACCGCGCCGATACCCCCTTAGGGTCGCAACGACCGGGACCGGCGTGACAGAGGAGATTGGACGATGCGCGTAGTGGTCTTTGTAAAGGCGACCGAGGACAGCGAAGCGGGCAAGATGCCGACGACCGAGCTTCTCGAAGCCATGGGCAAGTACAATGAGGAACTGGTCAATGCCGGCATCATGCAGGCGGGCGAAGGCTTGCATCCTTCCTCGCGTGGCGCCCGCGTCGCCTTCGACGGGCCCAATCGACTGGTCATCGACGGTCCCTTCGCCGAGACCAAGGAACTGGTCGCCGGCTTCTGGATCTGGACGGTCAAGGACATGGACGAGGCGATCGCCTGGGTGAAGCGCTGCCCGAACCCGATGCCGGGCCCGAGCGAAATCGAAATCCGCCCGGTCTTCGAGATGGAGGATTTCGGCGACGCGGTGACGCCGGAGATCGCCGCACAGGACGAGCGCCTGCGCGAGAAGATCGCCAAGCAGTAACGGCACCTTTCCGCTGACTTCGCGGGTGGGCTTGCCCCTCTCCTCGGGTTTAACCCGAGGACTAACCCTCTCCCCGCCAAGCGGGGAGAGGGGACGAGCCCGGTTCGCGGCGTTTCGAACGCGGCCGCAGTCAGGGTCAAACGGGGTTTAGTTGGGGGCAAACCAATTAGCCCGGAGTGAAACTGTGGCGCTTGTCGTCGAGGCGAGCGGGCGCCACGCGTGCCCTTCTCCCCGCGCGCGCGGGGAAGGTGGCCGGCGGCCGGATGACGGGCAAGCCCTCACCGGGCGGATGAGGGGCAGCCGCAAGTGTTGGGCGGTGAGCGGGAAGAAGCAGCCCGCATGTCGGATGAGCGGCTACCACAGTGTCCGAACCGTGGCGCCGTTAGCGGTCCGCTCCGTCGGTTTCCCGTAGAGATTGTATTAACCATATTTGCTTACCTATTCTCAGGGGTTTCAACCGGAGTGGGGCAATGGTCAGGGCGAGCGGTTTCGTCATTTTTCTTTTATCAAGTGTTCAGTTTGCGGCCGCCGCGGATATCGACGGTCCGCTGGTCGGGACGCAGGACGCCTATGAAGTGCCGGTGGAGCAAGCATCAGGCGGCATCGTCGGCTACATCGAGGGCTCCTATGGCGCCGGCGTCGATACACCCGGCGATATCGATACGGATGCCTGGGACCTGCGCGGCGCCGTGAACTTCGATGCCGGTGCCGGCCTGAACCTGCAGGTCGATCTCGGCTACACGCGCGCTTCCTATGAGGATGCCGATACCAACAGCTATGACGGCGCGCTGCACGGCTACTACCGCAACGATCTCTATGCGGCAGGCGTCTTTGTGCAAGGCGCACGCCTCGACCCGGGTATCGGCGTCGACCTCAACGATTACATGGGTGGCCTCGAAGGGGCCTATTTCCTCGATACCTGGACGCTGCATGGTGCGGTCGGCTACGGCCAGGCGAGCGTGGAAGACTTCGACGACATCGACGCCGATCATTACATGGGCTCGCTCGGTGCCCGCATTTACGCTACCGACAACCTGCGCTTCGACGTCGACGGCTCGCTTCATCGCATGAGCGAAAACGACCTGGATTACGATCTGCGCAGCCTGAAGCTGACGGCCAACTACCGGCTGGACGCTTTCCCGGTCACGCTCTTTGCCGGCTACAAATACACCAATGAGGAGCTGTCGGGGCTGAGCGCATCGGTCTCCGGTGACACCAGCACCATCTTCGGGGGCCTGCGCTTCTCCTACGGTTCCGCGACGCTCAAGGAAGAAGAGCGCCTCGGCCCGGTCTGGTCCAGCAACCGCCTGTCGTTCTGATCGGCTGCTTGGCAGTCGCATCTCGTGCTGCCCCGCGAGTCGGGGCAGCTGATCGCAGCAAATGCCGCTAGCTCGCGTGAAATTCACACGGATACAATGCCTAGTAGCAATATTTAGTATGTGCTAACCTTCCTGCGCCATGAGGGCAAGAGGGAGGCGAATATGGACATGACACGTCGTGCCGTCGCTTTGGGAGGCGCTGGCCTGCTCGCAACGGTTTCAACTTTACCTGCGAATGCTCTGGAATCTCCGCTGATCGATCCGGTCGAGGCGGCTGACGATTTCTGGTTGGCGGTGGAAGCCTATATCTACGGCTATCCCCTGGTGACGAAGGAAATGACCCGACGGGTCGTCACCAATGTGGCGCAGCCCGAAGGCAGCAAGGGGCCGATGGGGCATATCATCAAGCTTAGGGAGTATCCGAACGCTTCGTTCAAGGATGTGACCGCGCCGAACGCCGATACGCTTTATACGACGGCCTTCGTCGACGTGGGCAAGGAGCCCTGGGTATTGTCGATCCCGGACATGAAGGATCGCTACTTCCTGTTTCCGATGCTCGACGGCTGGACGACGGTGTTTCAGGTGCCGGGCAAGCGGACGACCGGCGACGGGGCGCAGTCCTACGCGATCACCGGGCCCGGCTGGCAGGGTACCATTCCCGACGGCGTGACCGAGTACAAGTCGGCAACGAGCATCGTCTGGATCCTCGGTCGCATCTATTGCGATGGCTCGCCCGAGGACTATGCGGCGGTTCACGCGCTGCAGGATCAGTGCAAGCTTTCGCCGCTCAGCGCCTACGGCAAAGACTGGACGCCGCCGGCGGGCAAGATCGACCCGACCATCGACATGAAGACGGCGGTGCGCGAACAGGTCAACCGCATGGACGCGGTCGAGTACTTCACATTGCTCCGCGACCTGATGAAGACCAATCCGCCGACGGCTGCGGATGCGGAAGCGGTCGCCAAGTTCGCCGAGATCGGCATCGTGCCCGGCAAGGATTTCGACAAGAGCAAGCTGGATGCCGCTTTCATCTCGCGCATTCCCGCCATGGCGTTCCATCGCATCATGCTGCATTTCAAGTTCAGCGATGGCAACGTTCAGGACATCAATGGCTGGGGCTTTACCACCAAGACCGGCATCTACGGCACGGGCTATCTGCAGCGCGCACTGATCACGGCGATCGGTCTCGGTGCCAATCGTCCTCAGGATGCGATCTATCCGACGTCGCTGAAATCCAAGGACGGCCTTTTCTCCCGCGCCTACCACGGCGCCAACAAATACGTCATCACCTTCGCGAAGGGGCAATTGCCGCCGGTGCGCGGTTTCTGGTCGATCACCATGTATGACGAGGACTATTTCTTCGTCGACAATCCGCTCAATCGCTATTCGATCAGCGCACGCGTCAGCCCCAAGGCCAATGCCGACGGGTCGACGGAGATCTACATCCAGAACGAAACGCCCGGAGCTGACAAGGAGAACAACTGGCTGCCCGCGCCGAAGGGCAAGTTCATCCTGATGATGCGGCTCTACTGGCCCGACGACAGCCCGCCGTCCATTCTCGATGGCTCATGGGTCATCCCGCCGGTGAAGAAGGCGGGATGATAGAGGCGCTATAGGCCCTGCGTCTGCACGTGAAGGCGCAGGGTCTACAGCGCCGCGCGTCTTGTCAGACGCGCAAAGGTCGCTGTAGCACTTTGAATTGCTGCATGTTTTTGTCCTTCAATCGGGTACGATTAAAGGAAACATGCAGCAGCGATCAGGCCGCGGAGCCGCGCTTCGGCAGCACGAGGTCGCCGACCGTATAGGTGTGAAACTCGCTCCGGGAGACCTCGTCCAGCTTCCGGAACTTCTCCACGAACACCGGATCCGAAAAGAATTCGTCGACATTCCCGGTTCCCTGGATTGCCTCGACATTGACGACCGTCTGTCCGTCCGTGCTCTTCGCCAAGGTGCTCCACAGGAACCCTTCCTTCCGTTCGGCGACGTAGTGCACCACGTCCTGGATGATCGTGAAGGCTTCCTCCTGCTTGCCGGGGTGAGCGTGGATGACGTTGACGACAAAGGTCGTCGGAGCGGGGGACGCCGAGAAAGTGGGAGTAGGGATCGTTGTCATGGTTCTCTCCATTTGAACGTCGCGATGCATCGACCGCGACGGCATCTGGATATCGAGGGAAAAATAGCGGATAAACGAGCGGGTATTCTCATCACTTCGGAAAATAATTCCGTAATTGGCAGGCGATGGACAAGCTCGGAACGCTCAGCATTTTCATTCAGGTCGCAGAGGCAGGCAGCTTCGTGGCCGCCGGCCATCGGCTCGGCCTTTCGGGTTCTGCGGTCGGCAAGGCCATCGCGCGGCTCGAAGACGAGATGGGCGTGCGTCTCTTCAATCGGTCGACGAGAAGCATGGCGCTGACCGAGGACGGGAGCTTCTTTCTCGACACCTGTCGCCGCATCCAATCCGAATTCGAGGCAGCCCAGGCGCAGCTGTCGCGGTCGCACGCGACACCGCGCGGGCAGCTTCGTGTCAGCCTGCCCTTGGCCGGCATGCTCCTGATGCCGACCATATCGGATTTCATGCGCGCCTTTCCGCTGATCAACCTCGACCTCGACTTCACCGATCGGCTGGTCGACGTCATCGAGGAGGGCTTCGATGCCGTCATCCGAACGGGCGAGGTCAAGGATACGCGCCTCATGAGCCGCAAGCTCGGGACGTTCCGGCACAGGATCGTCGCGGCGCCGGAGTATCTCGCCGCGCACGGTCGGCCGAAGGTGCCGGAAGATCTGCTCGGGCATCGCTGCCTCCATCACCGGTACGCAAACTCCGGCCACCTCGAACCCTGGCCGCTCGTTCGTGACGGGCGCGAGGTCAAGCTCGATCTGCCCGTGACCACGGTTGCGAGCACACTCGAGCCCCTGATCTTCCTGGCGGAGCGATCCTTCGGCATCACCTGTCTGCCCCCGTTCGCCGTGTCTTCGGAACTGGCGGAAGGCAAGCTGGTATCGCTGCTGGAGGATTGCCTTCGCGAAACGGGCACATTCCGCGTGCTGTGGCCGACCAATCGATATCTCTCGCCAAAGGTCCGTGCCTTCGTCGACTTCATGGCCGCGAACCTGTTTGCCGAGTGACGGCTGACGCCTCGTGTTATTCCAGTCGTTGCTAAAGCGCGACAAATGGCAGAAGCTTCGTCTGCGCCCTTCGGGCCATGTGAGCCGGAGATGCAGACCATGACCGAAGCCTCTACCATGCAGCCGGCCCATCGCGGCGACGCCAGGATCTGCCGCGGATGCTGGGACCAGATGCACATGCCGATCCCCATTCGCGGGCCGCTGGCGCTGCCGTTTCGTGCCTTCGGCATCACCCGCAGCAAGATGAACCCGAACATCTGCACGATCTGCGAGCGCTCCTTCCGTTACGTCAAGAAGCAGAGTCACGTAGCGGCAAGCGCGACCATTCTCTTTGCCGACATCCGCGGCTTCACCCATTTGTCCGAGCGCATCGAGCGTTTCCGGCTCAGCGAAATCGTCAGCCTGTTTCAGGATCGCTGCGCTCAGGCGATCTGGGCGCATGACGGCATCGTCAACAAGCAGATGGGCGACGGGCTGATGGCGATCTTCAATTTTCCCATTATCAGGAAGGATCACGCGGAAGCCGCGATCCGGGCCGGGAGGGACATCCAGCGGCTCTGCGCGGCGGCACTTGGCAGCCTGCAGTTCGACGACCTCAAGGGAGAGACGCTCGGCGTCGGTGTCGGCATCCACTCGGGCGAGGTCGAGATCGGCGAGTTCTCGAGCTTCCGCAGCGATTTCACCGCGATCGGCGGCACGGTCAACCTGGCGTCGCGGCTTGAATCCCAGGCCGAGGCGGGCGAGATCCTGATCTCGACCGAGACCGCCGCTGAGGCGGCAGCGCTCACGATGGGCGCCGGAACCCGGCTGCTTGTCCTGAAGGGCATCGACCAGCCGGTGGAGGCGAGGGTGCTGGCGGCGCACTGATCCGGCGCACCGTTGCAACTGGAGGGAGCCCACGGAGGGAGATTGCACTGAGGCGATAGGGGTAGGCCCGGAGCAAGCTGCCAGCAGTTGGCGCGGATTTGCGCGACAACGTCCTTTGCACGGCTGCCGCTGCGCCCTTGGTGTCTCGTCGGGAAGGGAGCGACTCGATGACCATTGCGCACCATCAAGGCCCGGAACAGATGAAGGGCGAGCTGGAAGACAGCGAGCGGCTGCAGGCCATCAGCCTCGAACTGATCAAGGACGGGCGACCGCAGGCCGTCTACGAGACCATTTTGGATGGTGCGGCCGCCATCATGCGTTCGCAATTCGCCAGCCTGCAGATGTTGGATGCCGACCGGGGCCCAACTGGAGAGCTACGCCTGCTTTCCCATCGAGGCTTCAGCGACGAGGCCGCGCAATTCTGGCATTGGGTCAGCATGGACCGGGCTTCCACCTGCGCGCTCGCCCTGCGCACCGGGCGGCGCGTCGTCGTTTCGGATGTCGAAACCGCTGCGTTCATGCAGGGTACGGCGGATCTGGCCCATTACCGGCAGAGCGGGATCCGCGCCGTGCAGACCACGCCGCTCCATTCCCGCGTCGGAACGCTCATCGGGATGTTGTCGACCCATTGGGCGCATGTGCACCGACCGAAGGAGCGGGAACTGCGTCTCCTCGACGTGCTGGCACGACAGGCGGCCGACCTGATCGAGCGCGAGAAGACGGAGACGGCGCTTCGGGCGAGCGAGGAACGGTTGCGGACGGCGGTGGAGGTCGGGGGTCTGGGGCTCTGGGACTGGAATGTCCTAACCGGAGAGGTGCATTGGAGCGACGAGTATTTTCGCATGCTGGGTTACGGGGTGGACGAGGTGACGCCCAGCTATGAAAACTGGTCCGCGCGCATCCACCCGGATGACCGGGCGGAGACTGAGGCCTTGCTGCAGCACGCGCGGGAGGCCCGCACAGAGTTCGTCACGGAGTTTCGCACCCTGCATCCGAATGGCGCCGTTCGCTGGCTGCACGGCCGCGGCCGTTTCTTCTACGATCAAGGCGGGCAGGCGATCCGCATGGTGGGCGCGATGACCGACACCACCGAGCGGCGGCAATGGGAAGACCGCCAGAAGGCGCTGGTTGCCGAGCTGCAGCATCGCACCCGAAACCTCATGGCGGTTGTCCGGGCCGTTGCCGAAACCACCGCCCGCAGAGCCAAGGACCTGCCGGATTTCAGCGCGCATTTTCGCAGCCGCCTGTCGGCGCTGGCCAGGGTCCAGGGCCTGTTGTCGCGCCTGGCCAACCAGCAGCGGGTCACCTTCGATGAGCTGCTCCGGGCAGAACTGGCGGCGGTGGATGCGGATATGGGGCGTGTGCGGCTGGACGGTCCCAGCGGCGTGAAGCTGCGTTCGTCGACGGTGCAAACGCTGACCATGGCCCTGCATGAACTGGCGACCAATGCCGTCAAGTACGGTGCCTTGGGTCAGGCCGGTGCAGCACTTTCCGTTCGCTGGCATGTCGAGGCCGGGCAGGATCAAAAGCTCTGGCTTCACATCGACTGGCACGAAAGCGGCGTGCGCATGCAGCCGGCAGCAGATGCCGGCGAGGGCATCGGGCACGGGCGCGAACTGATCGAGCGGGCGCTGCCCTACCAGCTTGAGGCGAGAACGCGCTTCGCCCTTGGGCCGGATGGCCTGCGCTGCACCATCTCCATGCCGGTCTCCGAGCTCAACATGGCTCGATGAGGCAGGCTTCGACACTGTTCTGCAACCTTGCTCACCCACCGCGCGTGGGTGAGGGTTCGCGAGGGGGGGACGCGACTACCCGGCCAGAGGGGCTTCCATGAAGATGAGATGGTTGCGCAGTTCGGGAGGTGCTTTGTAGTAGGGTACGATCTCCTGGAATCCTAGGGAGCGGTAGAGGCTCAACGCCTCATCGTGGTTGCGGCCGGTATCCAGCCGCATGGCGGCATAGCCCCGCTCGGCAGCCACGCGCACGAGGGCCTCGGCGAGACGGCGGCCCAGCCCCAAGCCTCGGCCCTCGGGGCTGATGAACATGCGCTTCATCTCGCATGTACGTTCGTCGATCCGCTGCATCATCACACAGCCGACCACCTTTCCGTTCAGGCGGGCAACAAGAATCTCCCCATCTGGAGGCGAATGGATTTTCGGCAGGCTGTCCAGGAGTGCGGCCCATTGTTCCGGCGTGTAGTACCGGTCGACGAACCAGGCGTTTTCGCCATAGCGCGATCGGCACCAGTCAAGGAAGCCGTTGCACAAGGATCGAATGGCAGGAAAGTCGTCAGCTTCGGCCGGGCCGATCTCGGAGTTCTGTTCCATCGCTGCGCTCCACTCACGAATTCTGCATCGGAAAGCGGGCGCTCCGTCCCGAGTTCCGCGGCCACCGAAAGGGAGGCCACAGTCGGGCCGGGCTCAAGGACTTGTCCGCTCTGACGAATGTCGTGGTTTCTGCCGCAACTGTAGTCGAAAAAGGCCCTGTTGACCATTTGCCGGTGCTGAGCGCGGCGCGCTTCTGCTTCCGCAAAAACGGGGGGCTTGCCGCGTCCCGCCATCCGGTGTTAATTGCATGCCATCGCGAAAAGCGACTGCTTCCCTTGATCCGCTCAGTGGCGGAGTAAACAGGTGGACGAATCCACGTCCAGGCAGTCAAGCACACGCCATCCCTGCCGTTTGAGCACGGATCGGCCAGCGTTTCCCAAAACCTATCGCCTGCATCGTCAGGTCACCCAATCGCAAGGCATCGGCGCCTCTTGGCGTGGGCGTGCTTGCGTTGATCGGAACGCATCATGAAGAAATCCCTCATCGTCATTTTTACTGCCATTGTGCTCGATGCCGTGGGCATCGGCCTCATCTTTCCCATCCTGCCTTCGCTGCTGAAGGACGTGATCCATGCCGACAACGTGGCGCCCTATATCGGCACGATGACCGCGCTCTACGCGGTCATGCAGTTCATCTGCGCGCCGGTGCTGGGTGCGCTCAGCGATCGGCTGGGCCGCCGGCCCGTGCTCTTGATCTCGCTCGCGGGTGCTGCGGTCAACTATCTGTTCCTCGCCTTTGCGCCCAATCTCTGGATGCTCTTTGCGGGCCGTGCGATCGCCGGGCTGACGAGCGCCAACATGTCGGTCGCAACCGCCTACATCACCGACATCACGCCCGAGGACAAGCGTGCGCAGCGCTTCGGCCTGTTCAACGCCATGTTCGGCATCGGCTTCATCATCGGCCCGGTTCTCGGCGGCGTGCTCGGCGACCACTGGCTGCGTTTGCCCTTCGTCGCCGCGGCGGTCCTGAACGGCTGCAATTTGGCTCTGGCGTACTTCGTGCTGCCGGAGTCGCGCGCACCGAGCCGCGAGAGGATCGACCTTGCCGCGCTCAACCCGCTTCGGCCGCTGCGCTGGGTGTTCTCGGTGAAGAGCGTGCTGCCGATCGTCTTTCTCTTCCTGATCTTCAGCGCCACGGGCGAGGCCTATGGCACCTGCTGGGCGCTCTGGGGCAGCGAGACGTTCCAGTGGAACGGGCTCTGGATCGGTCTATCGCTCGGCGCCTTTGGCGTCTGCCAGACGTTTGCCCAGGCGGTTCTCCCGGGACCTGCCGTAAGACGCTTCGGCGAGCGCGGCGCCATTCTGGTGGGCGTCGCCGGCGTCTGCCTTGCCCTGACCGTCATGGCCTTTGCGACCGAGGGCTGGATGATCTTCGCGATCATGCCGGTCTTTGCGCTCGGCGGCATCGGCGTGCCGGCGCTGCAATCGCTCGCGACCCGGCAGGTCGACGAGAACCAGCAGGGCCAGTTCCAAGGCGTGCTGGCCTCGGCCGTGAGCCTGGCATCGATCATCAGTCCGCTCGCGTTTTCGAGCATCTACTTCGTCGTTCGCGCGCAATGGCCGGGCGCGATCTGGCTTTCGGTCGTCGTCGTTTATGCGCTGGGCGGGCTGCTGGTTCTCGGCCTGCGCCTGACGAAACCGGTGGCGGCCTCAGTCGCGTCATAACGCCCCGCGGGACATGTGGATGGGATCGCAATGATCCCATCCGCTGCCGAGCGGGACGATGCTCCGAGGGGCTATTTCGATGGGTGATCCAGCCGCATCACCTTCTCCTCGCCGAGCATCATGCCGGTCTCGCGGAAACCGAAGCGGTGATAAAGGGCGTGGGCGCGGGTGTTTTCCGGGTAGACGCCGAGATAGATGTCGCCGCATTCGGGGATGCCGGCCATATGTTCCAGCAGGGCGGCAAGCGCCTTGACACCGTAGCCCTTGCCCTGGTGGCGGGCGTCGATCATCAGGCGGTAGATCCAGTGGTTGCCGTCATCCGGATCGAGCGCATACATGGCGAAGCCGACGGGGGCGCCTTCGATCATCACGGCAAAGCCGACGCATTCGGGGCGTTCGGCGAGTTCTTCCAGCGATTCCTCGTTGCTGGCGATGAAATCCATCTGGCTTTCGTGCACGTCCAATTTTCGGATGGTGTCGGGATCGACGGCATCGACTGGCAAAAGTGTGATCGTCATTCGTTTCCTCGTGTTTGACGCTCGGTGCCGGTATCCGGCGCGGCGTTTGCAGCACGCCCCTCATCCGCACGGTGAGGATTGCTCCTCATCCGCCTGCCGGCACCTTCTCCCCGCCTGCGGGGAGAAGGGACGCTGTGGCGCCTGCCTGTGTCCATCTCTAGCGTTCGCAGGTCGGGCCAATACGGTCTGGTCGCAGCCTTCAACCGGCTACGGCGAGGCGGGACGCTTACCGTTTCCCTCTCCCCACAGGCGGGGAAAAGGGGAGGGTGAGGGGCAGATTTGCGCGACGCGTGGCGCGTGTTCCGCCGGGCAAAGGCGTCAATAACAATTTGATTTATAAGTTGTTTCTGTTCAGGCCGAATCCGGCCCCGGCAAGTCTAGCGCCGGAATCCGGAGAGGCGAGTCCTTGTCGTTAGGCTGCATTGCGGGAACATTGCGGCTCGCTGTCGCGGGCGGCTTATGTGCCGGCCGATCAATCCTCGTCCAGAATGCGCGGCTCGGGCGCGCCCGACCATTGAAAGGTGATGGTGCGGCCCTGGCGGATGTTCTGGATGACGGCGGGGCGGAAGACGGCGAGGCATTCGCCCTCGGGGTCGCGGGCAGAAGGATAGATCAGGCCATTGCCGCCTTCCGCCAGAATGGTGGCGGCAAGCGCCTGGCCGGCGGGGTAGGCGACCGCCGTATTGGGATCGAGATAGGCGGCTCCCTTTTCTGCGCGCGCATCATGAAAGCGGCAGGTGAAGCCGGCGATCAGCTCGCGGTAGCGGCCGATGTCGTGAAAGCTGCCGGCTTCGCTCAGCGCCCGGGTGCGGTGATAGACGATTTCCGCCTGGCAGGTTTGAAGCGCGCGCCGGCCGAAGGCGCAATACCAGGCGCCGCGCTCCTCGCCGTTGAAGCGGTTGCCCGGCGGGCGCGCATGGCAGAAGGCGGCATTGATCAGCGACCAGCCGTAGCCGAAGGTCTCGTTCAGCAGTTCGGCCGGATCGACGCCGACAGGCAAGGCGAGGGGGCTGAGGCGCGCCGAGGTCATCGCCTCCAGCCGATTGAGGATTTCGATCTCGTCGTCATCGTCGGCGAGCGGCTTGACGGCGGGCTCGTCAATATAGGCGGTCGAGATCAGCCGGACGGTCGCCGGCTCGTTGAAATCGATCTCGGGTATCATAGGCCGCCGCGCAGGCCATCGAGATAGCGTCGCACCTTCAGCATCACCGGAATGCCGCCCTCGATCATCAGATCGACGGGCGAGTGGCCATTGAACAGCGGGCCGGTATTGACCGCCTTCGGCCATTGATAGGTGAGTGGGCCGTTGAAGAAGAGCCGCAGCCCCTTGAAGATGCCGACGATCAGGCTCGCGCGCATGCGCTTGTCCTGGTCAAGCCTGCCCTTGAAGTCACCCGCCTTCATGCGGTTCCAGGTGGCGATCGGCACGTCGAACAACTGGGCCGCCTCTCTGTTGGTGAGGTTCCAGAGGTCGCAGGCTTTGACCACGGCCTTGACGATGACAGCCTCTTCTTGCCGGGCCGTTTGCCGATCAGGGGCGAAAGCCGGTTGAGCGTTGGCCATGGTCGTCTCCTATGCCGCGACTTCGTGTATCATATGATATGAAATGGCGATGCTGGGCGAGAAGTCAAGGGGCGATGGCGGCGTTTGCTGTGCGGGGTGCTGCCGGAGAGACATCACCGCCGAGGCTCCGGCTGGATCGGAATTTTCCTGCGTGCGTGCCTCTGATGGGGAGCGATCGGTTCTCGAGGTCGATCCAACCCGTCAATTCAGGCCGGCACGGGCAAGTCCCTCGATCAGACGCGCCCGATCCTCGGCGCGAACGAAAGAAGATGTTGCTGCGACGGCGTCCCGTGAGATGTCAGGGACTAGCGACTTGAGCCGTCCGAGCAAGTCCGTGGCAGCCTCCTGGTTGTCCAGAAGTCCGGCACAGGCCGTGCCGATGATCAGCGGAACCGCGTGGCCGGACCGCAAGCGATGCGCCTCCCGTGCGTAACTCAATCCAAGTTCGTAATTCGCGCCCTGGAAATAAGCCATGGCGTAGTAAAACTGAAAGTCGCCGAGAAAAGCCTCGCGGGGGCTCAGTCTGAGGGCGTAGTCGATGCAAGGAATGGCGTCCGCCGCGCGGCCCCCGTTGGCATGCGCAAGCCCCAACTGGCCGTGTGCAAACGCGGAGTTGGGGTTGATCGCGACAGCCTGGCTGATCGCTGCCATCGCCAGGACATTGTCACGCGTCGCAAAGGCTATCATCGCCTGCGCAAGGTAAGTCCACTGTTCCTTATCGTCCGCGGCAATGGCTTGTTGGACGAAATCCCTGGCAAGGGCCAGGGCGTATCCCATGTCCTCCCATCCCTGGAACGCGCGCCACACGGTAATCCAACCTTTCATCGCGAGCGCCTGGGCATAACCGGGAGCCAGTCCGATCGCCCGATCGAGCAGGGGGAGCATCTTGCCGCTGCTCTCCTCAGACAACTGGGAACACAGGAACACCGCCCGCACGACACATTCCCAAGCATCAAGGCCATGATGCGGCTTGGGGCTTTCGCGGGCATGCTCTGCCGCCAGGAGTTCCGGCCCGATGCGGCCGACGACGCTTGCGGTGATTTCGTCCTGAATGACGAAGATGTCACCGAGGTCGCCGTCGTACCTCTCGGCCCAGAGTTGGACTTCGGAGGCCGCATCGATGAGCTGCGCGGTCACCCTCACCCGGTTGCCGGATTTGCGCACACTCCCCTCGAGAATATAGCGGATCCCGAGTTCGCGCCCGATGGCGCGCACATCCACGGGCTTTCCCTTGTAGGTGAACATCGTGTTGCGGGCGATCACGAAGAAGCCCTTGAGCTTGGATAGCGCGGTGGTGATGTCCTCGGTGAGTCCATCGCTGAAGAAGTCCTGCTCCGGGTCGGCGCTCATGGCGTTGAACGGCAGCACGGCAATGGATGGTCGATCCGGAAGCGCGGGCCTGGGCGATGCCGTTCCTGCGGTCGTCCTTTCCAGAAGGGGGCGGTACAGTCGCACCGGCCGCTCCATGTTCTTGAGCGCGCGTTCGCCGAGGTACTCGTAGCCGCAGTCAAGCTTGCCCGGGAGGTGATCGTACGCCGTGCCGGAAATGCAAATGCCGCCTGCATCCGCCAAGGTCTGGAGGCGGGCCGCGATGTTGACGCCATCGCCGTAGAGATCCCCATCAACCTCATGGATCACATCACCGAGATTGACGCCGATCCGGAAGATGATGCGTCGCTCCGTCGGGATATTGGCCTGGTTCTCGGCAACCCCCTTCTGGATGGCGACCGCGCACGCGACGGCATCGACGACCGAGCCGAACTCCACGAGCGCACCGTCGCCCATCAGCTTGACAATACGGCCCTGATGGTCGGCCAGCAGCGGATCGATCACCTCCCGGCGCAGAACCTTGAGGGCCGACACCGTCCCGGCCTCGTCATGTTCGACGAGGTGGGAATAGCCGACGACATCAGCGGCCAGGATCGCGGCCAGCCGCCGCTCTGCTCTTGCAGTTGCCATGGCTGTCTCCCCCTCAGGAGATCCGCCGGATGAAGCCAGGCAATTGACGCGACATGCACCATCCGGCTGCCCGACACCGCGACCGTGCTGGTTCATGATACCACTGAGACGGCCATATAGCGACGCTTCACGAGGTACCGCCTTCAACAGGAACAGGATCCGCGAAGCGGTCGCTGCAAAGGTCTGTTGCCGTCCAATGGAGAAGGAAGGTCGGTTTTCCTCACGAGATCGCGTCGGCCTTCATCGGAGTCTTGTGGCACTTGCTCCATGATGCTGAAGAGGCGTTGGCGAGCCGGATAGGGCACCTTCCTCTACAAATGCGGCCCCAGCAGCGACAGATCCGCTTCGCCGAGCCGGTCCTTGGCGCTCCGGAGCTGGTGCCAGTAGGGGTAGATCACCGGCGGCAGGCTGACGGCGTCGAGCAGTTCCTTTTCCTCGTCGGAAAGCTTCAGGCCGGCGGCGGCGAGGTTGTCGCTGAACTGTGCCTCCGTGCGGCCGCCGATGATGACGGACGTGACGCCCTTGCGGCCGATCAGCCAGGCGAGCGCGACCTGCGCCGGCGAGACGCCGCGCTCGCCGGATATCGCCACCAGCATGTCGACGATCTTCCACAGCCGCTCCTCGTCGCGGATCGGCGGCTCGTTCCAGCCGGCGAGCTGGCGCGTTCCCTCTGATGTCTCGCCCCGCCGGTGCTTGCCCGAGAGCAGGCCGCCTGCAAGCGGGCTCCAGACGAGCACGCCGAGCCCCTGATCGATCGAGATCGGCATCAGTTCGTATTCGGCCTCGCGGGCTTCCAGTGTATAGTGGATCTGCTGGCTGACGAAGCGCTGCCGGCCCTCGCGCGCGCTGATGCCGAGCGCCTTCATGATGTGCCAGCCGGAATAGTTGGAGCAGCCGATGTAGCGGACCTTGCCGCTTCGGACGAGGCTGTCGAGCGCTTCCATCGTTTCTTCGAGTGGCGTCTGGCCGTCCCATTCATGCACCTGGTAGAGATCGATGACGTCGGTCTTCAGCCGCTTCAGGCTCGCCTCGCAGGCGGCGATCAGGTGGTGGCGCGAGAGCCCGCCGTCGTTCGGTCCGGGCCCCATGGAGAAGCGTGCCTTGGTGGCGACCAGCACGCCGTTCTTGCGCTTGCCGCCAAGCACCTCGCCGATGATCTCCTCTGAGTAGCCGGTCGAATAGATATCGGCGGTGTCGATCAGGTTGACGCCGGCGTCGAGGCAGAGATCGACGTAGCGGCGGGCGTCCTTGAGGCCGACATTGCCGACCTCGGCGAACTTGCCGCGGCCGCCAATCGTCATCGTGCCCATGGTGATAACAGAGATTTTCAGGCCGGAGCGGCCGAGCAGCCGGTATTCCATGGTCTCGGATCCTTTGCTGATGCGCTGGGAAAGCAACGAAAACGCAAGCCTCCGTTGTGGAACAAACCGAAGGCGACAGGCGGTAAGGTAGCGGCCTGTGCCGGGCGGGCAAGGTGTGTATGCCTGCACCGTCCTGCAATCGGATGTTGCGGTTCTTGAGGCTCCTGTTTCTTAGGGCTGGCTTGAAGATGGCGGAATGCTATCGTCTCTGCCGAGAGATGGGGGGGTCACTCGATGAGCGTTGCCAAGAGTTTGCTGTCCGCATAGGCAATCGCTGCCGGCCTGTGTGGCGTGGTCGCGCCTTCGACGGCGAACGCGGCTGAAAACGGTGCCGGCTTCTATCTGCTCGGTGCCCGTGGCCCGATGGCCGGCCTTCTCGCACCGCCCGGAACCTACTTTCAGAACGACACCTATTTCTATGTCGGTGAGCTCAAGGGCAACAAGCAGCTTCCGCTCGGCGGCCAGATCGTCGGCGAAGTCGACGCGACCCTGATCGGCGTCTTCGGCACCGGCCTCTGGGTCATGCCCGAGGAGGTGCTCGGCGGCAATCTCGGCTTTACCGCGATCGTGCCTTTCGGCGGCCCCGACATCGATGCAACGCTGTCAGCGCCGAGGGCCGGCCGTTCGGCCTCCGCAAGCGACTCGATCTTCACCATCGGCGACCCGGTGGTTGGCGCCGTGCTCGGCTGGCACGAAGGCGATTTCCACTGGACGGCGAACGCCAGCCTCAACGTGCCGATCGGCGACTACCAGAAAGGCGAGCTCGCCAATCTCTCCTTCAATCGCTGGGCAGGCGACTTCACCCTTGCCGGCACCTGGTTCAACCCGGAAGCCGGTTTCGACCTTTCGGGTGCGGCGGGCTTCACCTTCAACGGCGAGAACCCGGCGACGGACTATCGCACGGGTACGGAATTCCACGCGGAATGGGCGGTTACCAGGCACTTCGGCCAGGAATTCTCCGCCGGCGTGGCGGGCTACTTCTACCAGCAGGTGACGGGCGACAGCGGTCCCGGTGCAAGCCTCGGCGACTTCAAGGGCCGTATCGCCGCAATCGGCGGCACCATGGGCTACAATTTCAAGATGGCCGAGACGCCGGTCTCTCTGACGCTGAAGATTTTCCAGGAATTCGGCGCCAAGAACCGGCCGGAGGGTACCGCCGGCTTCGTAACCATCGCCTTCCCGATCGGCACGCCGCCGGCGCAGGTGAAGTAGGCTCCGCTCTCCGCAGGTTGACCCTTATCCGCGCGGTGAGGGAAGGGCCCCTCATCCACCTGCCGGCACCTTCTCCCCGCAGGCGGGGAGAAGGGACATGTGGCAACCGCTCGTCTCAGCAACAAGCATCCTCGATTTTCCTAACGGCTCCGTTTGATGGAGAGGTGGGGCACGTTCCCTCGCCCCGCGTGCGGGGAGAGGGCTAGGGTGAGGGGCAGACTTCGCCTGGAATTGGCGGCGGACGGAGTGGTGGACGGTGTCACAAAGCGTCTTGCCATCCCGATTCACGAAGGCGCTCGATCTCCCTGTATTCACTTCGTTTCCGGGCGTGGATCACATCTCGAAAAAGCGCTCGGGCATCAGGTTCCGGTAGGGAAACATATGGAAATAAGGCCGCGCTTCGGTGAGCACGCGGCGCACGGAGGCGCGCTCAAGCAGGCGCTCGAAATAGGCTGCGAGATGCGGGTATTTCTCATCGAAGGGCTCGACGATGCCGCCATAGAAGAGCGCAGGCGTGGCGGCGCAATCGGCAAGGCTGAAGGCATCGCCGGCGGCGAAGGTGTTCTCAGTGAAGTGCTTGTCGGCCATGCCATAGGCAACGGCAAGGGAAGCGCGGGCGTCGGTGACGCCGCGATGGTCGTTTTCGCCTGATGCGCGCAGCGTATCGGTGACGATCTTCTGCATCGGCGCATGGATGTAGAGATCGAAGAAGCGATCCCAGAGGCGCGCCTTGAGGGCCGTATCCTGATCGTCGGGGATCAGCCGCTGGCGGCCGGGATAATGGCGGTCGAGATATTCGATGATGATGGAGGTTTCGGGCATCACGACATTACGGGCGCTGTCGGTCAGAACCGGCATCTTGCCGACCGGCCAGAGTGCTGCAAAGCGGGCCGCTTCCTCGGGGTCCAGAAGATCGACAAGGCTGCTCTTAAAGGGGGTCTCGTTCTCGTAAAGCGCGATCAGCACCTTATGGCAGAAGGAAGCAAGCGGATGCTGGTAAAGCGTGAGGGACATGCGGACGGTCTCCGGCTCGGACGGTTCCAATGAATGGATGGCGCTTCGATAGAACTAGCGCCGCGCTTTCGATTGTCGATCCTCGACAATGATATAATTTCACAACCGGTTTAAATTGACAACCAGATTATGGGCATCCGGCGACGCCGATTGTCGACGCAGCGGGCATGAGAACTGTGCCGAATTTGCGCATAGCCATTGAAAGCGCAAAAGCTGCCCTAGAATTAATAGAGTAAGGGCGTCGCAACGCTCGGCGCCTTCTGGCAATCGCGACAGGGGAGGATCGCCGATGCGCTGCTTCACGGTACTTGGGCCCTCACAGACCGGAAAAACCACGCTGGCAGAAAAGCTGGCCGGTCTGGAGGGGGCCTCCAGAAAAGCTGTTTCGCCCTATGGACTGAACCTCACGGAATTCGAGTTTGGCGGCGAGCCCTGGTGCGCGCTCGATGCACCCGGCGGAACCGAGGCGCTTGGCCACGCGCAGCATGCGCTGATTGCCAGCGATGCCTGCGTGCTCTGCGTCTCGCCGGCGCCGGAGGAGGCGGTGCTGGCCGCGCCCTATCTCAAGGTGATCGAGGCCTCGGGCACTCCCTGCATTCTCTTCATCAACCGCATGGACGAGCCGCGGGCGCGGCTGCGCGACGTGATCGCCGCCCTCCAGGACTATTCCGGCCACATGCTGCTCTTGCGCCAGGTGCCAATCCGCGAAGGCGACAAGATCGTCGGCACCTGCGACCTGATCTCCGAGCGCGCCTGGCGCTACCGCGAAGGCCAGACCTCGGCGCTGATCGAGATCCCCGATACGGTGATGGAGCGCGAGAAGGAGGCGCGCACCGAACTGCTGGAACATTTCTCCGAGTTCGACGACTGGCTGCTCGAGGAGCTGATCGAAGATCGGGCGCCGGCAAGCGACACGATCTACGCGATCTCCACGCGGCTCTTGAAGGAAAACCGGATCATCCCGGTGCTGGTCGGCTCGGCAAGCCATGCCAATGGCATCATGCGGCTGATGAAGGCGCTGCGCCATGAGGCGCCCGCTGTGGATGCGCTTCGAAACCGTCTGGCGGCGGCCGGCTCGATTGCCGAAACCGCCCTTTCGGCTGTCAGCTTCCATGCCTACCACCGCGCCAATGTCGGCAAGACCGTGCTGGTGCGGGCGCTGACATCGGGGATCAAGCAGGGCGCAACGCTCGGCGGCGGCAGCGTCGGCTCGCTGCAGGACCCGGCGACCGGAAAACCGCTGCCAAACGCCACGCCGGAGGCGGGCGCGATCATCGCGGCGGTCAAATCCGAGCATCTGCCGGTGCCGGCGCTGCTTGCCGGCAATAGCACGGCCGAGGCGCCGGACTGGACGGTGCCGCCGACGCCGATGCTGGAGCGCATCCTGGTGCCGGACAGCGAGCGCGACGAGACCAAGCTTTCCGGCACGCTCGCCAAACTCGCCGAGACCGACCGCGGGCTTGCGGTCATGCAGGAGGAGGGAACCGGCGCCCAGCTCGTCTGCGTGCAAGGGCCGATGCACCTGCGCGATCTCTGCAAGACGCTCGCCGACGTCTTCCACGTCGGCGTCACCGACAAGCCACCGAGCCCGACCTATCGCGAGACGGTGCTGAAACCCTCCGACGTGCATTATCGCCACCGCAAGCAGACGGGTGGCGCCGGGCAATTTGCCGACGTCAAGCTCAGCGTGCACCCGAACGAGCGCGGCACCGGCTTCTCCTTTGCCGAGACGGTGAAGGGCGGGGCGGTGCCGCGCAACTTCATCCCGGCGATCGAGGCCGGGGCGCGGGAGGCGATGGAGAAAGGCCCGCTCGGCTTTCAGGTGATCGATGTCGGCGTGACCTTGACCGACGGCCAGCACCATTCGGTCGACAGCAACGACTTCGCCTTTCGGGCGGCGGCCAAGATGGGCGTGCGCCAGGCGCTGTCGCAGGCCTCCGCCGTGCTGATGCAGCCGGTCATCCGCATCGAGATCCACATCCCCTCGATCTATTCCGGCAGCCTGGTGCCGATTGTCTCCACCTACAAGGGCCAGGTGCTCGGCTTCGACCGGGACGAGACCGCCAAGGGCTGGGACATCTTTCGCGCACTGGTGCCCGGATCGGCGCTCGACGATCTCGCCCGGGCACTGCGGGCGGCCACGCAGGGGATCGGCTACTTTTCCAAGAGCTTCGACCATTTCGAGGAGCTCTACGGCAAGGAGGCCGATGCGGTGATCCACGCGCATGGGGCGCAGCAGGCGGGGTGAGGCGAGCGGCCCTTCGGGCAGATGTCGGTGTTCATGGGGTGGTGCGGACGGCTCAACTCGATTGCCGGGCTCTACGGCGCCGCGCGTCTTATCAGACGCGCAAAGGTCGCTGTAGAACTTTGCTTGGCTGCATGTCGCGCAAGAGCGCCGCGCTTCAGGCTGCCAGGCTGGCGATCCTGGGAATGAACCAGAGCATCGCGCTGGTGCCGATGCCGTAGGCGATTGCCCGGCGCGCGAAGGCGGCGTGGTAACCAACCACCGCGCGCCCCGCCCAGGCCACCGCCAGAGCCGCGGCAACGAAGATGATCTGTCCCGCCTCGACGCCGAGGTTGAAGGTCAAGAGGCTCAGCGGCACATCCGATTGCGGTAATCCGATCTCCTTCAGCGCGCCGGAGAAGCCGAAACCGTGCAGCAGGCCGAAGGCGAAGGCGACGACCCAGGGATAGGTTTCCGACAGGCGCGCTTCGTTCGGTCTGGCCTTGAGCAGTTCGCTTGCGACGAAGGCAATGCTGAGGGCGATCGTTGCTTCGACCGGCTTCTGGGGAAGGCTGAAATAGCCGAGCGATGCTCCGGCGAGCGTGATGCTGTGGGCGACGGTGAAGGCCGTGATCGTGTTGAACAGCATCCAGCGGTCATGGATGAGCAACATGAGCGCAAGCACGAAGATCAGATGATCGAAGCCCAGGAGTATGTGCTCGATGCCGAGCAGGAAATAGGTTCGGGCCACTTCAAGGCGGGTCTGCGCGCCGGCCGCAGTGAAGGAGGGCGCCTCGGGCATGAGGCGCCCAACCTCCGTGCCGCCATTCTCGTATTCGATGCGCACCAGTGCTTCGGTCAGCGTGGCCTTGAGCCCGTCGATGACGATCGTGCCATTCCGCAATCCCCCAGCGCAGTCGACGGTCCACCGCTCCAGATAGGCGCTGCCTTCGAACCACCGGATCGGCGTGGCCCTTTCGATGCACTGTTTTGGCAGATGCGCGTCGAGCGCCAGCCGCATCCTGCCCTGCGCCGGCACCTTCCAGAGAACGGCGAAGGTGTCGTGCGCCGTTTCGCGTATGTCGAGATAGGCCGGCCGAACCTCATGAGCGATAGCGGAAGCGCCGAGCAGCAGGAGGATCGGCAAGGCGAGAAGCGCGCCAAGCGGTCTCATCAGTTGTCTCCTGCAGCGGTGGCGGCTTCGACGCTCACCTGGTAGCGAGCGAGCAATTCACCGAAGCGTTGCTGCTCAAGTTGGGCACGCTTGGCGTTTTCCCACTCCCTTGCCACTTCGTCGCGGACGTCCTTGAGTTGCGGCACCCGGCCCGGCGCATGCTCGGACACCCGGACCAGATGGAGGCCGAAGCTGCTGGCGATCGGCCCCGTCCACTGACCGAGCGGAGCCTTTTCGAGCCCGTCCGCAAGGTCGCCGCCGAAGGTCTGGTCGATCGCCGCCTTGCTTGTGAGCAGAACTGCCGCGGGAAGCAGGGACGCATCGCCAAGCGAAGCGGGGTCGGCCGTGTCGTTGCTGCGGAGCTCCGCGAGCAAGGTAGCGGCGTCCTCAGCAATCGTCTCGCCGTGTCGTGTGGGATTGAGAAAGACCTGCTCGAATGCCAGCTTCGCATCGGTGGCGAAGGCTGCCGGATTGGCCTCGAGATAGGCTTCCAGCTCCGGTTCGGTGACTGTCACCGGGGCGGCGTCGGCGGTGTTCAGGAACTCCATTTTCTGGCGCAGGCGGCGGCGCACGACCGTGTCGTCCCGGTCGAGCCCGAGTTCCAGCGCCTGGCGGACCAGAATTTCTTCCTTCACATAGTCGTCGATCATGCCTTTCAGCTCGTCCGCCGTCGGCGAGCGCTGCCAGGTCTTGGTGAAGACCGTTGCCATCTGCTCGATCTTCGACGCACTGACGACGATTTTTTCCGGCGCATCGGCGCCGGTGCGCAGAAGGCCGTGCGCGGCGAAAATCAAAAGTGCGAGTGCCAGGAAATGGACCAGCGGCTCTCGTAAGATGCGTTTCAGCATGGCCGTGCTCGCTCGCTTGACGGAGGGCGGCGGGCGCATGGTCTTCGTGCGTCCGCCCGCATGCGGTCATCCATCTCCCGGATTATGGCGTGTACCAGATCGGAGAGGTGTAGGCGCGCTCGGTCACGGTCATGCGCGTGCCTTCCAGCGGCCTCGTCCCGAAACGCTTGGCGTCATAGGCCGTCCACCGGGGCGTCGGGATCTCGATGACGCGGCCGTAGTAGAAGGCCTTCTGCTTCGGGTCGAACTCCGGGTCCTTCCAGACCGCGATCAGCTCGGGCGCGCCGATGGTGTTGGTCCATGTGGCGTTCTCGATGTCGACCGTATCGCCGACAGACGGCACTTTGCCGTCCGGGCCCGGCTTGCGGTCTCCGCCCCAGGCGACATCGTAGACCTGTTCGTGCGTCTCGCCCTTGTCGTCAAGCCAGCCCTTGATGACCTGGTAACGATCGAGATTGGCGCCGATCGGGTCCCTGAGCGCGGCAACGAGAAATGTCGGTGCCTTGCCCTCAGGCGCCGCCGTCAGATCGCCACCCATGGGCACGCCCTTGGCATAGCCGATGGCGCCGGGATTGCGGCCTTCGGCATCGGCCGGTTCGAAGTCCCAGCCGCCGAAGAAGCGCACGAGCATGCGCGGTCCTGTTGTCGCATAGGTCTCCTTGCGCTGCATGGCGTCCCAGATTGACTCGCGGGTGTTTTCCACCGCCCAGACGGCTGCGTAGCCAGACGCCCCGACCTCCCAGTCCATCACCGTTATGTTGGTCTTAGGGTTCTTGACGAAGGTTGCAGTCAGTCGTTCCGGGCTCGGTTCCTGGGGGGTCGTCTTGCCGAAGAAGTTCTCTTCCTCCATGGCCGACAGACCGGTATGCGAGTCCGAGCTGCCCACCAACCCGAACTTGTAGGGATTGGTGCCCAGTTGAGCCTCGAGCTTAAGGCCGTTCTTGAACGCCGAGCGCGCATATTCGAATTCGAGCATGGCCGGCGTCTTGCGCTCGCTGGCATCGAGGTTGCCGAAGTCCCAGATCTCGAAGTTTGCGAACTCGTCATTGGGCGCGAGCGCCGGGTGCGCCTCGCCGGTGCCCTTGGTCTGGGTTGTCTCATAGAGCCGTTCCCAGCGGGCGCGTTGCTCGACATAGTCCTTGTCCACCGGCTTGCCGGTGAAGGATTCGATCATCGGGAACATGCGCCCGTTGGACAGGTTGCCGTTGTGGGCGATCGCCAGCACACTGCCACCGGTCTTGTCCTCGTAGGCCTGCATCCACTTCCACAGGTCGCGCGGATTGTCGCTGCCGAGCGGCTTCAGCGTCGTGTAGGGCAAGACCTCGTTCGCCTTGTCGGCATTGTCGCGGAAGATGACGTTGCGGTGCAGGTTGTTGCCCGCTGTGTTCGATGTCCATTCGTAGCCGATGAAGGCGGTGAAGCGGCCGGGCTCGTTATATTCCTCGGCCGCCTTGATCGTGTCCTGCCAGGCGTTCTTGTAGGGGCGGGTGTCGGGCCCGTAGATCATCGACTGCGGCAAGGTGCCCTCGCTGAACCCGACGATGATTTCCATCGCCGCCTTGCCGCCCTGACCCGACTTGATCATGTCGTACCAGGTCTTGGCCTGCGGATCGGAGATAACCTCCGGCTTGCCAGCGAAGAGGTCCGGAAACATGCCCATGTTGTCGGAGTGGTCGGAGACCACCAGGAAGTCGAGCGGGCGCGACAGCTTGGCGGGCTGGCCGCTCGACGCCATGACCTCTTCGCCGCGGGCGAAGCGATAGGCGTCGCGCGGCGTCAGCCGCGCCCCGAACGCGCCGGCGTCGAATGAGGCTCCGGTGTGAAGATGCGTGTCGCCGAACAGGGGGCGGGTCGGAAAATTGCGGCCTGCGTAGGGCGAATAGAGCGGCTTGGCGGCAAAAGCCTTCTCGGCCCTGGCGGCGTCCGGCGTGCCGATGTCGCCGTGTTCCTGCGCGGCTGCCGAGAGCGCCGGACCAAAGCTCAGAATGCTTGCGAGGATCAATTTAGCAGACTTGTTTCTCATCGCTTTCCCCTCCGTGCGGCACGGCCGCTTCGCGAAAGACTGAGCTACTGCGCAGAAACAATCGCACGGCGCAGTCGGGATTTCCTTGACTTTGATCAAGACCGCCAGGGCGATGAGGGTAGCCTGTCCCAAATCCGGTCAGAGACAAGCGGGCAAAAGCTCGCCCGCCGCCATCCGACGCCAGCTAACGGTCAGTCGGCAAACTCGGCGTTGCGACTTTCCCGTTCCTCTGACTGCAGGCGATCGCCTCCGGGCAGGCGCGCGTCTCCGGCACGGCGGTGGCACCGGAGGCGGTATCGGCCGCACCCTTCATCGTGCGGATCAAGCTGGATAACGAGGCCATTGCCGCAAAGCTGCCCGCAGGCGCGGCAGGGGATGCCGCTGTATTCACCGACCGGGTAAAGGCGGCGCATGTGATCCGCCGCGTGCTACTGCGCCAGATCGCGATCACCAACTATATCAACCCGTTCTGATGGAGCAGCGGAAGCCTGATCTGGCAGCGGAAGCAAAGGTGGCGATCAACTGCGCGCCCGCCGTTGTTAAGCCGCCTGTTGCGACGTAGCATGGCCACCCCGTGCCGAGGTCCAGGTCGCAGCAGGTCATGACACTTTCTTCCATTCAACCATCGCCACAGATCCTGCTCACCAGTGCCGGGCGGGCATGGAACGTGCTTTCGGCCGACTTCATCCATATTCCGCGCGGCCGGGTGCATGTGCCGGGCGGTGACACCCATAGGCTCGGCATGCATTTCGGCCCGCCGGTTAACGCCGATTGCCAATGCGGTGGCCGGCGCATGCGGCGGGTGCAGAAGCCGGGCGATATCGACATCATCCCGGCCGGGGTCGAGGGTTCCTGGGAGGATGATGCCGACTGCCGGATCCTGCGGCTCAGTTTCTCGCGATCGCTGCTCGACCGGGTCGCGGCCGACCTCGGGCGGCATGGCGACAGGGTGGAGTTGCTGCCGCAATTGCAGCTGCGCGACACCAGGCTCGAAGCGATCGGTTGGGCGATCAAGGCGGATCTGGAGGCCGACACGCCATCCGATCCGCTCTATATCGACCTTCTTGCCAATGCGCTTGCCGTGCGGCTGATCGAGACCGCGACCGGCGGACCGCAACGGCCGGAAGGGCGGAGCGAACCGAAACTCTCGGCGCGGCAATTGCGGGTTCTGACCGAGTTCATCGAGACCCATCTGGACAAGAGGCTTCATCTTGCCGACCTTGCCGCGGTCGCGGGCTTGAGCGCCACGCGGCTGAAGACGCTCTTTCGCAACAGCACCGGCCTGCCGGTGCACCAATATGTGATCCGCCGCCGCGTCGAGCATGCCCGTGCGCTAATGACCACGACGATGATGCCGGCGAGCGAGATTGCGGTCGCCGCCGGCTTCGCCCATCAAAGCCATATGGCTTCGACGATGCGCCGGCTTCTGGGCGAGACGCCTGGCGAGATCATGCGGCGCGCGGCGGAAATCTGACCGAAGCTGCAAAATCCTGACCGAATCTGTGCGACGGCGCCCTGCGTGGTCCCTAGTCCTTGCCCGTCTTCAGCAAGGAAAGAGATCATGTTTGTTATTCTCGGGGCCGCCGGAAAGGTGGGGTTCTCAACGGCAACGGCACTGCGCGAGGCGGGCCTGCCGGTCAGGGCGGTGCTGCGCGACGCGGCCAAGGCGGACAAATTGCGGGCGATCGGTTGTGATATCGCGCTCGCCGATCTGCAGGACCCGGCGGCACTCCGTCAGGCATTCGCGGGTGCGCAAGCCGTGCAGATCATCCTGCCGCCGCCGTTGCGCGCCGAGGACGCGAAGGGAGAGATGCGCCAGATGACGGCGAACATGGCCCAGGCGATTGCGCGTGCAGGGCCGGAATGCGTGCTGGCAATCTCCGACTATGGCGCCCATGTCGGCGAGGATATCGGCATGCCCACGATGTTCCGTCACTTCGAGGAACGCCTTCGCGAGCTCGCTATGCCCAAGGTTTTCCTGCGCTCGGCGGAGCATATGGAGGGCTGGGACCGCAGTATCCCCACGGCGATCGCGGCGGGCATTCTGCCGAGCCTGCACCACCCGGTCGAGCGGGTGTTTGCTGCGGTTTCGACGGGGGATGTGGGGCGCATCGCCGCCGATTTCCTGCGCCGACCGAGCGCGGCAGACGTCGAGCGTATCGTTCACGCCGAAGGACCGCGCCGCTATAGCGCCGCGGATGTCGCCAGCGCCTTGAGCCAGTTGCTGGGCCGCACGATCACCGCTCAGGCCGTGCCGCGCGAACACTGGCAGGAGGCGCTTAAGCGGACTGTGAGCGCAAGCACCGCCGGGCTCCTGGTCGATCTCTACGACGCGCACAACAAAGGCGGGTTGATCGACGTCGAGCCGCAGGGGGAGGTTTGCTACGGCACCACCGAACTGGTCGAGGCTCTCCGGCCGTTCGTACCGGCATGACGGGACAGGGCGACAGGTCGAGGTTTCCGCGATAGCCTGACGGCGGGTTTTCGAATTCGAACCGGGTGGCGTCATGGATAACCGCGCAGGCGAGATGATGGTCTTTGTCCAGGTGGTCGAGGCCGGCAGTTTTTCCGAGGCGGCGCGGCAGCTCATGATGACGCCGTCGACCGTATCCAAGCTCATTCAACGGCTGGAAGCTCGGCTCGGCATCCGCCTGGTCGAGCGTTCGACGCGGCGGCTGCTTTTGACGGATGAAGGCGCGTTCTATTACGAGCGGAGCCAGAGGCTGCTTGCCGATCTCGACGAGACCGAGCAGCAGATCGCCCAAGGAGGTGCAGCACCCGAGGGGCTGATCCGGGTGAGTTCGTCCGTCAGCTTCGGCACGGCGGCGCTGGAGCCGATCCTGCCCGCTTTCTTTGAAGCCTATCCGAAGATCGTCATCGACCTCTCGCTGTCCGACGAGGTGGTCGACCTCTATCTCGAACGGACCGATGTCGCGCTCCGGGTCGGGCGTCTGCCGGATTCCAATCTGGTGGCGCGCAAGATCGGCACGACAAAAAGGCGCATCGTCGCTTCACCCGCCTATCTCGCCAGGTGTGGCGTGCCGAAAACGCCGGAGGATCTGCTGAGGCATAATTGCCTGGGGTTCAATTTTCGCCGGGCAAACCCCGTCTGGCCGATGCGCGAGGGCGGGCGGATCGTCGAGCGGATGCTGAGCGGCTCGCTTCTGACCAATAACGGCGAAACCATCCGCCGCATGGCGATGGCAGGCGTCGGGATCGGGCGGATCGCCGACTATCACGTCCGCGGCCCGATCGCCCGCGGAGAGCTCGTCGAGGTGCTTGCCGACAGCGCCATTGCCGAGGCTGATGAAATTCATGCGCTCTATCGCGGTGCCCAGCATCTGCCGGCGCGCGTGCGCGCGTTCCTCGATTTTGCCGTGCCGCGCCTGCAGCGCTTTCTGGCGGAGGATCCGGTAGCGGCTGCCCCGCCCGCAAGATAGCGAGCGGGCACAGTTCACGCTCTCGCTCAGGCTATCGGCAGGGGAGCGGCGGGATTGACCAGACCGGCTTCCCTGAGTTCGCGCCAGAAATCGGCGGGAATGACCTCGTTCAGTGCCGCGCGATCCTCCGCAATCCGGCTCGGCTGGCTGGCGCCGGGGATGACGGCGGCGACCGCCGGGTTGGCGAGCGCGAATTGCAGACCCGCGGCCTTCATGCTGATGCCGTGGCGGTCGGCGATCGCCTTGATGCGCGCGACCTTTGCAAGGATTGCGGGCGTGGCCGGGGCATATTCGAAGTTCGGTCCGCCAACCAGGGCACCCGAGCTATAGGGGCCGCCGACGATGATGCCGAGGCCGCGCTCTGCAACCATGGGCATGACGCGCTGGAGGGCGCGGTCGTGATCGAGCAGGGTATAGCGGCCGGCAAGCAGTAAGCCGTCGGGGCGGGGGCCTTCGAGCGCGAGCAGCAGTTCGATCGGCTCGACACGGTTGACGCCGAGGCCCCAGGCCTTGATCACGCCCTCGTCGCGCAGCCGGTCAAGCGCCTTGAACGCCCCCTTGCGGGCGGTCTCGAACACATCCAGCCATTCGTCGCCGTAGAAATCCTGGGCGACGTCGTGGACGAAGGCGATCTCGATCCGGTCGGTCTTCAGGCGCTTCAGGCTGTCTTCGATCGAGCGCAGCGTCGCGTCATAGGAATAATCGTTGACGATCTTGTTGGGCCGGCCATAGCGGAAGACGTCGCCCTTCTCGCCGAGATCGCGGGCGCTGACATCCTCGATCTCGTCAAGGATGACCCGGCCGACCTTGGTGCTGATGACGTATTCGTCACGCGGACGGCCGGCCAGCGATTCGCCCATGCGGATTTCGGCGAGGCCGGCGCCATAGAAGGGGGCGTTGTCGAAATAGCGGATGCCGTCGTCCCAGGCGGCCTCCACGGTGCCGAGCGCCTCCTGTTCCGGGATTTCGCGGAACATGTTGCCGAGCGGTGCGGCGCCGAAGCCGAGCGTGCCGGGAAGAATGTCCTTGAGTGCCATTTCACTGTCCTTTGCTGATCAATGGGGCAGGCCCTGCCTGCGTCGAGGGTGGACAGAGAAATAGGTCAGCCCGTGGATCGCCGGTAGGCAGACCGGGTTCGCAGGTATTAGGAAGCAAATTCACAGATGCCGAGACGGTCGATCTGTTGGGGGCGGTATGCCGCTCGCAATCTTTCGCCGCAGGGTTCGACGCCGAATGGGACCGCCCGGCCAACGCTCCAGGCGCGCAGGGTGGGGGCGATCCGTTTGGCGGCGCAAGGTGCGCTCTCTCGTCAGCCTTGATGCAGCGCGCCATCTCCATGAGACGAACGGCTGTAAGCCGGCCGGGCAAAGCTCCGGCGGCAATAGGGCAGCAGGTGCTCGGGCGGTTCAAAGGGGGCGAGCCGAAGGGCCCTGTCGTCACGGTGTTTGGAAGGCGCCAGTATCGTCCGCCGACGGATGAGGTTCACGCCGCGGGCCGGCCAGCCGTTCGCAGTTGGGGGTGGAGGAGAGGCCCGGGTTGGGCCCGTCCACCCGGGTGGGGCGAAGATCGCCCCAACCGTCGACGGAAAACCCCCAATGCATTTTACCAGTTGTTATAGCCGCGAACCGGGCAGTTGGGCTGAAGGCCGAAGACGATCGTGCGACGGTGCGACCCTCTAATTTCGATCCACTGATTGGTGGTTCGACCGACTCTGGCGCCCTGCAAGCCCTCGGCCCGCGCTATCGCCAAAGCGCGTTGCGGGGTACAAATGCGGCGCTGGGCGCGGCGATCGCGATACTGGCGGTCGCGATAGTAGCGGTCGCGATAATAGTCGTCGCCGTAGTCCTCGTCGTCGTAATAGCGTCGGCCATCGTCATATCTTGGCCCACCGCCATCGAGATAGAGCTCTACGCCCTGGGCCAGTGCTGTGCCCGGCGTCAGTGCTGCGCCCGGTATCAGCGACGCGAGCAGCAGGCTGATTGAAATGATCTTCTTCATGTATGTTACCTCCTAAACGTCGGTCCCATTTAGCGCTCGTAATTATGAACGCAGCCAGAACGGAATTGTTCAGGCAACGAAAGACGAGACGCCCGCGTCGATCGCTGGGATGCTTGCATCGCTATACGTGAGTCCCGCTAAAACGAGCATGTTTTTGCGTGATTCATGTTTGCCTGTGGCGGCATCAGCCGCCTTGGGACATTGAACCTAACGCGCGCGAGTTTTACGACCGGTCTTTTACCTTTCTGAATTCAACGATCTGCAGTAGAGGTGTTCGCCATGACCATTGGCCAGAGCATGCTTGCGGGTGCAGCCTTCTTCGCGCTTGGTTTTACGTCCGCATGGGCACAGCAGGTTTCAGGGACGCTCGGCGCACCCGGAGCGACCACGACAATTACGGGTAAGCAGCTTCCGTCGCCAAGTCCGGCTTTTGGCGGCGTGATCAAGGAAAAAGCCTCCGAATCGACGCCCTGGTGGACGCCGCGTGTCGTGCCTCCGAAAGGCGCTCCCAATGTGCTGCTCATCATGACGGACGACCAAGGATTCGGCGCGCCGAGCACCTTCGGCGGGGTCATTCCGACACCGGCGATGGACCGCATCGCCAAAGAGGGGTTGCGCTTCACGAACTTCCACTCGACATCGCTTTGCTCGCCGTCCCGTGCGGCGCTGATCACCGGGCGCAATCACCATTCCGTCGGTTTCGGCGTGGTCGGCGAAATCGCTACCGGGTATCCCGGTTACGATTCAATCATTCCCATCGAGAAAGGAACGATCGGCACGATCCTCAAGGAAAATGGCTACGCCACCTCATGGTTCGGCAAGAACCACAACACGCCGTCCTATCAATCGAGCCAGGCGGGGCCCTTCAACCAGTGGCCGACGGGCATGGGCTTCGATTATTTCTACGGCTTCGTCGGCGGCGATGCCAGCCAGTGGCAACCGAACCTGTTCCGCAACACAATCCCAAATGGAACCTGGAAACGGCCATGGCCGACGACGCGATCCAGCACATCAAGCAACTGAGCGAGATCGCCCCCGGCAAGCCCTGGCTCGTATATTACGTGCCTGGCGCCACCCATGCGCCGCACCACCCGACGCCCGAATGGATCAAGAAGATCAGCGACATGCACCTCTTCGACGAGGGCTGGAACAAGGTTCGCGAGACGATCTTCGCCAATCAGAAGCGGCTCGGCATCATGCCTGAGAACGCGAAGCTCACGCCTTGGCCCGACAGTTTACCGCAATGGGATTCGCTCAGTTTCGAGCAGAAGAAACTGTTCATCAGGCAGGCCGATGTGTACGGCGCCTACCTTGCCTATGCTGACAACGAGATCGGGCGGGTCATCCAGGCGGTGGAAGACCTCGGAGAGCTCGACAACACCCTGATCATCTACATCGGCGGCGACAACGGAGCGATCGCCGAGGGCATGCTCAACGGCACACCGAATGAGTTCACCACATTCAACGGTGTCGAAGTTCCGGTTAAGGACCAGTTTCTCTGGTATCCATTCTGGGGTTCGGAGCGGACATTCCCGCATTTCGCAGCCGGCTGGGCCTGGGCAATGGGGACACCGTTCAAGTGGGTAAAGCAGGTGCCGTCGCATTTCGGCGGGACGGCGCAGGGCATGGTCATGTCCTGGCCCGGCCATATCAACGACGCGGGCGGGATCCGCGCGCAGTTCCACCACTTCATCGACATCGTGCCGACGATCCTGGAGGCGGCAGGCATCCCGCAACCGGAGACGATCAACGGCATCAAGCAGGAGCCGATCGAAGGCGTCAGCTTGGCCTACACATGGGACAAGGCGAATGCCACTGCCCCGACGCAACACCAGACGCAGTACTTCGAGATGCTTGGAAACCGCGCGATCTACCACGAGGGATGGGTCGCCGCGACGACGCCCGCAACACTGCCGTGGGAACTCAGCACCAAGACGCCTCCCGACGTGATCACCGGCTACAATTGGGAACTCTACAACGTCGACGAAGACCCGACGCAGTTCACCGATCTTGCCGCCAAAATGCCTGACAAGCTCAAGGAATTGCAGGACCTCTTCTATGCCGAAGCGAAGAAGTACAACGTGCTGCCGCTCGACAATTCGACGCTCGCACGCTGGAACGCCCCTCGACCCAACCTGACGGCCGGACGGACGGAATTCACCTATCAGGGAGAATTGAGCGGTGTGCCGGGCAGTGCTGCGCCCAGCACCTTACAAGTCCTATACGATTACTGCCGACGTCGAGATACCGGACGGCGGTGCGCAAGGCATGATCGTCACCGAAGGCGGCCGCTTTGGCGGTTACGGCCTCTTCCTCAGCCAGGGAGACTTCGGTGTCGGCAGTGGGAAGGTCGTGTTCCTCTACAATCTCCTCGACCTCAAGCGCACCATGTGGGAGGGACCGGAACTCGAACCCGGCAAACACACGATCGTCTTCGACTTCAAGTCGGATGGAAAGGGACTTGGCGCCGGCGGCACGGGCGTTCTGTCGGTGGACGGCCAGGAAGTCGCCACGAACAGCATCGACCACGGCATCCCGGTTACCTTCCCCGAGGATGAGACCTTTGACGTCGGTCTCGACACACGCACCGGCGTTGCCTTGCTGGAATACCGCTACGACACGCCCTTCCGCTTCACGGGCAAGATCGACAAGCTGACTTTTGAACTGAAGCCAAACGCAACGCCCTAGAACGCCGTGCGTTCAAGTGGACGCACAAAGGACGCTCTAGCACTTTGAATCTAGAGCATCTTTCCGCTTCCAGTGATTCCACTTGAGAGCGGGATGCTCTAGCGCCGGTGCATCGCAAAGCTTGGACATAAACGGCTAGCAGAGGTGCGTTCCTATGACACGCGTGCTTGATCTCGCCGCCTTCGCGGAGATGGCAACAGGGCTCGCGCTGGTGGTGCTGCCTTCGTTCGTGGGGCAGGTATTGCTTGGCGAAGCACTGACCGGGCCTGCTATCCCGACGGCCCGGGTGGCAGGAATTGCCCTGATCGCACTCGGCGTTGCCTGCTGGAGGAACTCAGGTCTCCTCGGCATGCTGATCTACAGTGCGGCAGTCACGCTCTATCTGGCCTATTTCGGACTGACTGGCTCCGCGGGCGTCTTTCTGTGGCCTGCGGTCGCGGTTCATGCGCTGCTGTCGGTCTTGCTCTGGCGCAGTCGCAACTAACCCAACGTCACCTAGAGTGCCGCGCGTTCGACTGAACGCACAAAGGACGCCCTAGCACCTTGATTCTAGAGCATCTTTTGCCTCCAGCGCTTCCACTTGAGAGCGGGATGCTCCAGGCCGTGAACCCATAAATCAACCGGGCGGAAGACTTGCCGGCGTCCGCTATGCACCGAAAGCGACCAACGTTTGCAGGGCAGCTAAAAGAAGCAATGGGCCAGCAGAAGTTAACTCAACTTGCTCGTAAGGGGCGCACATACTGCTCCGGCAGCCCCGCCTTCCGCAGGGCATCAATCAAGTGTTGCTGAGCTTCAGGGCGTGCGTAGTGCAGTACCTGGATCACATTCCGAAGCGATAAATCCGGTTTCACCAGCTTCACCTTGGCGATCACCTCACTTGCACCAGCTAAGTCGCCTAATTGCGCGCGCGCGGCGGCTAGGTACAAGAGGCCACTGGAGCGTTGTACAGGGACACTCTCGAGCGCTTCGACTGCGTCAGCATATCGAGCGAGGTCAAAGAGCGTCAGGCCGCGAACCGCTGCAAACCAATCGGGCACGAAGGGACCCAAGCCTATGGCGGCATCGATTGTGGCCAACGCATCGGCCGGCCTGCCACTGGCGCGCTGCCAGTTCGCGTAGTCGCCCTTAATCTGTATATCGGCCGGATTGAGTGTCAGCGCCCTGTCAAAATGGAAGCGTGAACGGTCATGGTCGCCTGTCCAAAGGTAGTAGAGCGCTCTTGCCCAATGAGACGTGGCGTCGTTGGCATCTAGTTCCAGCGCTTGTTTCGAAGCGCTCTCGGCCTTGGCCATCTGATCGTCATCGAGCACAATGATATTGCTGATGGTAAGAGCTATCGCCAGCCAGGCATGCGCAAGTGCAAAATGCGGATCGGCGGCAATTGCCCGCTCAAGTAGGGGTACGGCTTCGGCATCACGCTGATGGTCACATAGATTGCGGCCTTGCAACAGACAGTCATAAGCCGACCAGCTAGTAGTTGGTTTTGCACGGGCTTTTGCTGCTTCTGCAGCATACATACGGCCCTCCAGCATTGTTACGATTGCCGCCACAACAAGGTCCTGGACAGCGAAGATATCCTGCGCATCGCGATCGTAGCGGTCGGCCCAGACGTGAGTGCCGGTTATGGCATCGACCAACTGGGCTGTGATGCGTATTCGGTCGCCCAATTTGCGTAGACTACCCTCAACTACATAGGCAACGCCCAGTTCCCGCGCTACTTCGCTATGACTTTTTCCTTTGTTGGCAAAATGAAACGACGCGTGGCGAGCTACTACGGATAGGCCGTGAAAGCGGGCGAGTTCGGTAATGATATCCTCGGTGATCCCATCGGAAATGTACTGTTGCCCGGGATCACCACTCATGTTGGTAAATGGCAGTACTGCTATGGACGGTTTGATTCGTTCTACCGCTGTTGGTCGCACCGATGTTCCTGAAGGAGCTCCCAGACTATAGACCCGGACCGGCTGGGCGATATTCTTGAGTTGCTGCTCACCCATGTCTTCAAACGAGAGATCAAGGCGACTTCCTACGTTGTCATGAACCATGCCGGTGACTGCAATGCCGCCCGCCGGGGCAAGTCCCTCGATCCGCGCAGCGACGTTCACGCCTTCACCGAAAACATCGCCATCCTCAGCAATCACATCCCCCAAGTTGACGCCAATGCGGAGTTGGATGGCTCGGTCCTCTGACAGCTCTGCGTTCCGTGCTGCCATATCCTTCTGTAATGCAACTGCGCAGGCCACGGCCTTCACGACGCTGGGGAATTCCGCGAGAAAGCCATCCCCCATAGACTTAAACAGCCGACCTTGGTGCTCGGCGATCCTAGTTTCGATCACTTCGGCGCGGAGGTTCCGCACGACCGCCAAGGTGCCGTCCTCGTCCACGCCCATGAGGCGACTGTAACCGACTACATCGGCGGCAAGGATGGCAGCCAGACGGCGCTGAACGGACTTGTCCACCACTCGATAGTGTCCCTGTTGGTCACCTGGGCTCCCTTGCAGAGCCTGGTTGATGACACGATAACATACATAGCCGCGCCTGGCCGCAACCAGTTGTCCGAGAGCGAAGTCAGGCTGCTACGCGTCATGTCTGCTAGGAGTCATTCGAGTCGAAGCGGCGATCGATTTTTCTTTCGTACCTGTCGGCGCGCGGCGCCTTCGTTCGTCTTCATGACGTGCACCAACGGAGAGCCACCGCATGAAGCTCTACTTCAGCCGCAATCCCAATCCTCGCCTGGCGGTTGCCGTCGCGCGGTATCTGCAAGCCGAGGTCGTGTTTGAATTTGCCGAACCCATGGCGCCGGGGCAGACCGAACGCTTCCGGTCGCTCAATCCGAACCTGCTGCTGCCGATCCTGGAGCGCACCGGCCGGTCGCTCTGGGAGGCGGATGCGATCGCCTGTTATCTTTCCCGCCATACCGGTTCCAATTTCTGGCGGACGGATGACGACGAGCCGGAGATGATCCGCTGGATCAGCTGGGGGAAAGAGAACTTCGTCAAAGCCTGCGACATGGTGCATTGGGAGCGCGGCACCAAGCTGCGCTACGGCATCGGCCCCTGCGAGGAGCGGATGGTGGAGGAGGGGCTGACGGCTTTTCACAAGGCTGCCGGAATCCTCGAGGCGGAGCTCTCCGAGCGCGCCTGGCTGGTGGGCGAGACTGTCTCCTTCGCCGATTTCCGCATGGCGACATTCCTGCCCTTTAACGACGCGGCGCGGCTGCCGATCGGTGATTATCCGGCGCTCAAGCGCTGGTCGCGGCGGCTTGAAGAGATCGAGGCGTGGCGTGATCCTTTCCATGGTCTGGTCGCGCCTGAACTGCCGCCGCTGCCGGGGTGAAGGGATTTTGCCTTTGGTTCGGACGGCGCCGGCAGCGGCCCGCGTGGTGATGCCAGCGGTCGCCGCTGCCGAGCTTCATACCCTCGGCGCCTATTCGACAGGTGTCGCTTTGTGGACGACAACGCCCGCGACCAGTCCTGCGGTTTCTTCGCGCCATTGCTTGATCGAGGGGCCGTCGAGATGCAGGTCGAAAGCGGCTGCATCCTGATAGACCTCGTGGATGTGGATTTTCGCCTCGTCATCGTTCGACGTCATGATGTCGAAGCGGAGCGTTCCTTTCTCATCACGCAGGCAGCGAGCCCGATGGGCTTGCAACAGGGGGATGAGCTGTTCTCGATGGCCGGCAACGGCTTCGATTGTTCCAAGCACTACGAATTTTGACATGGTCATTTCCCTGGTCACTGGGGACGGCGCGACAAACCGGCGTGCCGTCCGTGTCTCTTCCTTTCAGAGCAGCGGGCCCGAGGCTCTCGCCGGCGCCTTTCGTCACGAAGCCGGCAGGGCCTCGAGCAGTTCGCCCGTTGTCAGGATCGCGTGCGCGAAAGTGGGGCCGTTCAGGTCGTGGGCGGCATGCATCATTTCATGCGTGAAGGCGGCCGTCGCATCGCGCACGAGGGTCACGTGATAGCCGAGCTCCATGCCGTAGCGGGCCGTGGATTCGATGCAGGTATTGGCGAGCAGGCCGACGATGATGAGAAGCGTGATGCCGCGTTGCCGCAACTGCTGGTCCAGGTCGGTATTGGCAAAGCCGCTCTGGCCCCAATGCTCCTTGGCCACCACGTCCCCCGGCTTCGGCGCAAAATCCGGATGCCATTCCCCGCCCCATTCGCCGCGGGCGAACGAGTGGCGGTGCATGATGGCCTGCTGGGTCGGACTGGGATACGCCCAGTCTTCGTAGTCGCCCGGTTCCCAGCGGCGATGCGGGGCGATGAAGACGCGAATTCCGGCGGTGCGGATTGCGGCATCGATCGACTTCAGGTTCTCGATCAGCCCGACGTCCTCGGCGATCGGCTTGATCCGGTCCCAGATCTTGCCGCCTTCCGAAAGGAAGTCGTTATAGGGGTCGACAAAGAGCAGGGCTGTCGTCTCTTTGCTGTAATTCGGCTTTGACATGGTCGTCTCCATTTTCATTGGTTCATAGAGACCTAGTTTCGAAGCGCCGCACGCTCGATGCTGGCAGCAAACAGCGGTGTCTCGCCCTTGTTGTGCGCAATCGACATCGGCTGTCGCTGCGCGCGGAACACGTCGAAGGGGATGCCTTGCCGGTCGAGCGAGGCCTTGAATTCCTCCGTCGCCCTGGAGCGAACGTGGTTGGTGAATTCGCACATGTGCTCGTCAATGCGCCTGACGCTCAGTTCCCAAAGCACATGGATCGTGGTCCGGCCCGAAGGCGGGAAGAGATCCGAGACCGACTCCAGCACCAGGTGATGCTTCTCGCTCAGCGTCTCCACATAGTGCTGCACCATCAGGGTGCCGCCAATCGTTTCGACGTTGATCGACATGCGTCTGCCGTCGGGCGCTGTGGTAACGCCGGCGGCAATATGGGCCGGGGAGCAAAGCCGGTATTCCTCCTCGGCAAGCGTAAAGCACCAGCTCGGTATGTCGACCTTCTCGAAGGGGGCGTTGATGATGGCGCTGAAGCTGGAATCGACGATCTCGAGATCGCCGGTCTCGTGGCTGTTCATGGCAGACTCCTTTTCGTGCTTGGCCTTTTCATGTCTGGCCTTTTCATGCTTGGCCTTTGAATGCCTGGCCGTATCGCGGGGGCCCTCATGGCCCGTTGCATTCCGTGCGACATCGCTTATATTAGATATGAAAATCATAGTGACAAGTGCCTATGAAAAAGAAAGTGACAAAGTGGAAAAGAATTCTGCCGAACGCACCTTGTGCCCGGTGGCGCGCTCCGAGGCCGTCGTGGGGGACCGCTGGACCATGCTGATCCTGCGCGAGCTGTTCATGCGCGGACATCGCTTCGAGGAGATCCAGGCGCAGACGGGGGGCACGCCCCAGATGATCACCGCGCGCCTGAAGGCGTTGGAAGCGGAAGGCATAGTGGAACGCCGCCAGTACAACCAGCGCCCGCCGCGCTTTGAGTATCACCTGACGGAAAAGGGAAACGCCTTCTACCCGGTCATCCTGGCGCTGCGCGCCTGGGGCGAAGCCTGGGTGAAGGCACCCGAAGAGGGGCGGGCGGTCAACTACACCCATCTGACCTGCGGCAAACCGGCAGGGCTGGGTCCGCTCTGCGACAGCTGCGGCGAGCCCTTGAAGCGGGCGGATCTCAGCGCCGAGCTCAATCCGGCCTATGCCCAGGAAAGGGAAGAGCGGTGGGAACGGTTCAAGGAGAGCCGGTAGTCCGCATTCCGCTGCCGGGCGGGCGGCACGCCTGAGACACCACTGCCAGGCCATTGCGGAATGCGATCATCTCTGCTCTCCTCTGGACGTGCCGGGTGACGGCGCCAGATCCCCGGGCGGTCGGACGCTTGCGGCTGCAATCGCCGGAAATGGCCGAGAAGCGGCCTGTCTCGCCGACTTTCCCGCCGTACCCATTCCCGCCCAATATCCGAAAGGTGTTTCGCTTTTTTTAGGAAGGCGAGATTTGCCATCCTTCAGCTACCTTTTGGTTGTCCCGCGGGAGACGGGGCAATCACAATGGTATGGAGGAGATACCCTTGGCAAGTATTGCAGAGGAAAGTGTACTACCGGAGAATCCCGAAGACGAACGGCTGAGCATCGGCGCCAACCTCGCCTATGGTCTGCAGCACGTTTTGACCATGTATGGCGGCATCGTTGCCGTCCCCTTGATCCTTGGCCAGGCGGCGGGCTTGAATTCCGCCGATGTCGGCCTGCTCGTCACCGCATCGCTCTTTGCCGGCGGTCTCGCAACCATCCTGCAGACGATCGGCCTGCCTTTCTTCGGCAGCCGCCTGCCGCTGGTGCAGGGCGTTTCGTTCTCGGGCGTCGCGACGATGATCGCGATTTCAGGCAATGGCGGCATTCCGGCCATTCTCGGCGCCGTCATCGCGGCCTCGCTGATCGGTCTTCTGATCACACCGATATTCTCGCGCGTCACGCGCTTCTTTCCGCCGCTCGTTACCGGCATCGTCATCACCACCATCGGCCTTACGCTGATGCCGGTGGCAGCGTTCTGGGCCATGGGCGGCAACAAGGCGGCGCCGGACTTTGGCAGCACCGCCAACATCCAGCTTGCGGCGGTGACGCTCGTCATCGTCTTGCTGCTCAGCAAGCTCGGCAGTGCTTCGATTTCCAGGCTTTCGATCCTGCTTTCGATCGTGATCGGCACGGGCATCGCCTACGTCGCCGGCATGACCGACTTTTCGCAGGTGGCAAACGGCCCGGTCTTCGCGCTGCCGAAGATTTTTCACTTCGGTTATCCGACCTTCGAACTGGCGGCGATCATCTCCATGCTGATCGTCATCATGGTGACGCTGGTCGAAACTTCGGCGGATATTCTCGCCGTCGGCGAGATCGTCGAGACCAAGGTGGATTCGCGCCGGCTCGGCGACGGCCTGCGCGCCGACATGCTGTCGAGCATCCTGGCACCTGTCGTCGGCTCCTTCACCCAGAGCGCTTTTGCCCAGAATGTCGGCCTCGTGGCGGTCACCGGCGTCAAGAGCCGCTATGTGGTGGCAACGGGCGGAATGTTCCTGGTGACGCTCGGCCTTTTGCCGATCATGGGGCGCGTCGTTGCTTCCGTCCCGACCTCCGTTCTCGGCGGCGCCGGCCTCGTGCTCTTCGGCACGGTCGCGGCTAGCGGCATCCGTACGCTGTCCAAGGTCGAGTACAACAACAACATGAACCTGGTGATCGTCGCCACCTCGATCGGCTTCGGCATGATCCCGATTGCGGCCCCCGGCTTCTACGAGCATTTCCCGGCCTGGGTCGCGACGATCTTCCATTCGGGCATCTCGTCGGCCGCCGTGATGGCGATCCTGCTCAACCTCTTGTTCAACCACTTCACGGCAGGCAATTCGGATCAGCAGTCGGTGTTCGTCGCGGCAACGGAGCGGACGATCCGCTATCAGGACATCGCCCGCCTGCATGACGGCGACTACTTCCTCAACGGCAAGCTCTACGATGCCAAGGGCGTGGAAGTGCCGCTGATTGCGGCGGAGGCACACTGAACCGCCCCGATCTTTGGAACACGCAATCCCGGGCGGAAGTCGCTTCAGACTTTTCCTGGGATTGTTTTGAAATCCGCCATTCCGGGCAGGAAGCCGTTTCCTGTTTTTCCTGGCGTTGCTCTCAAAACCCAACAAAAGGACACTGGGAATGACACAACAGACGGACAATTACGAACTCCTCGACGCGCTGCTTGGCACGATGGAGCGCGGCATCATTCCGGCAACGGAAGCCGGTGTTGCCGCCGGCAACAAGATCTTCGGCGCGGCACTCATGCGCAAGTCCGACCTTTCGACCGTGCTCGTCGAAACCAACAACGAAACGGAAAACCCGCTCTGGCACGGCGAAGTGCACACGCTGAAGCGCTTCTACGAGATCGAGGGCGCTGAGCGCCCGGACTCGCGCGATCTCATCTTCCTCTCCACGCATGAGCCCTGCTCGATGTGTCTGTCGGCGATCACCTGGGCAGGTTTCGACAATTTCTACTACTTCTTCAGCCACGAGGATTCCCGCGATAGTTTCTCCATCCCGCACGACCTGAAGATCCTGAAGGAGGTCTTCACGCTGGAGCCCGGCGGCTACAACCGCACCAATGCGTTTTGGAAGGGCCAGTCGATCCACGCGCTGATCGACGGCCTGCCCGAGCCGCAGCGCAAGGATTTGAAGGCTCGCGCAGACGCGATCCGCGCGAAGTACGACGAACTCTCCTCCACCTACCAGGACAGCAAGGACGGCAACGCCATCCCGCTGAACTGAGGCCTGAAAGACGGCCTGCGCATCGGACCATTTCATTGTCTCCTGCAGCGCCGCGCGTCCTATCAGACGCGCGGCGCTGTAGCGCTTTGAAGTGCTGCATGTTTGTTTCCTTCAATCGGCTACGATCGAAGGAAACATGCAGTTGATTCAATGAAATGGTCTATTTGTTTGAAAGATTGCGCATTCCTGCCGGCACGAGCAGGTGATAGTTTCACCGAAATACGGTCGCGTTTCGGGGGAGTTGCGTGAACTGGTCCAGGCCTCTCAGAGTGCATCTCAGCGTTCTGGTCGTCGCCTTGCTCATCTGCACGGCGACGCCGATCATCTGGATGGCGTTCAGCCAGGGCCGGGAGGCGGCGGTTCTCGCCGGCGCCAGGCACATGCGCGAGATGAGCTTTCGGCTGATCGAAGGCTATCGAAATGCGCTGGAAGGGGGCCATGAGGCCGTCGCACTGGCATCCACGGTGCCGCAGCTCATTCCCACACCGCCTCTGGTCCTGGAGGCAAAACAGCAGTTCTTCCTGGAGGTGCTTCGAAGCGTGTCCAACGCGACAAGCATCTATGCCGGCTATCCCGATGGTTCGTACCTGCAGCTGATCAACACCGAAAGGGACTATGTTCGCCAGAGCCTTTCGGCGCCGGCGGAGGCGAACTTCGCCATCCGGGCGATCACGCCCGGGCAAGGTATGCAGGCTCAGTCGACCCTTCAGTTTCTCGACCGCGAGACAAGGCCGATCGGAGAGCCGAGGTCCGAGCCGACATCCTTCGATCCGCGGCAGCGCCCGTGGTATCAATCCGCCGTTTCAAGCGGTGCGCCGGTTTCCGTCGGGCCATTCGTCGCGGGAACGCTCCGGGTTCCGACGCTCGCTTTGGCCGCGCCGATGAAGGAGGATCACCGGGTCGTCGTTGGCGTCAACATTCACCTTCAGACCGTCAGCCGGCTGCTCGATCCGCGGGAGATCTCGCCACGCGCCCGGTCCTTCATCATCGGCGACGGCGACACGATCGTCGCCCATTCCGACCCGGCGATCATGGGCAGGATCTTGGGAACCTGGTCGGGCGGTCGCAGCGTCGATTCAGGCAGCCTTGACCCGGGCGTGGAAGCCGTGGCGCGACTGCGCAAGGATCCGCGCTATGCCAATGGCGGCCTTGCCGAGATCGATCTTGAGGACGAGAGCTATCTGGCGCAGGTCGCCCCGGTCAGCGTTGACGGCCTGTTCAAGGGGAGTTCGGTCGCTATCGTCGTGCCGCTTGACGATCTCGTTGCGCAGGCCAACCGGTTGCTGGTGCGCAACCTGTTGATTGCCGCCGGCCTTCTGGTGGCCGGCGTGTTCGGATCGCTGATGCTGTCGCGGGTGATCAGCCAGAAGCTTTACCGGCTCGCCGACGAGGCGCGCCGGATCGGCGATCTGAATTTCACCGGCAAAGGCGTGGCGCATTCGTGGATCACAGAGATCAACACGCTCGGGGGCGCGCTTGCTGCCAGCCGCCGTGCCATCCTGCAGTTTGCGCTCTACGTGCCGCGCGAGGTGGTGCGGCGGATCATCGACCCTCAGGGCGGGGCGGTGGTCAAGGGCAGGCGGCAGGAGGTGACGGCACTCTTCACCGACATTCGCGACTTCACCACCATTTCCGAGCAGCATTCGCCGGAGGATGTGGTCGACATTCTCTCGGCCTATTTCGAGCTTCTGAACGGCATCGCCGAAGAGCATGGCGGGACCGTGGTGCAATATCTCGGCGATTCCATCTTCGTCGTGTGGAATGCGCCCGTCGAAGATATCAGGCACGCCGAACACGGCTGTCGTTGCGCGCTGGCGATGAAGGCGGCGGTCGAGGGCCTGAATGCTGCCAACCGCCAGGCGGGCCGGCCCGAATTGTTCACGCGCTTCGGTTTGCACACCGGTCCGGCCGTCGTCGGCAGCATCGGGGCGGCTTCGCGCCAGCAATACACGGCCATGGGCGACACCATCAACGTCGCCTCCAGGCTCGAAGGCTTGAACAAGGAGTTCAATACGTCGATCCTGGTGAGCGTCGCCGTGCACGACGCTGTCGCCCGCAGCTTTGTTTTCCGCGAAATCGGGCTGGTGCAGGTCAAGGGACGTGCTGCGAAGATCGACCTTTGGGAACTGGTGGGGGAGCGGGGCGGGTAGGGCCTGCGGATCGCGCCGCTTGGCTCAACGATCGGCAAGCAGGCCCGAGGCCAGGGACTGGAAGGCATCGATCGCTTTCGGCAGCACGTCCTTCGGATCGTCGCTGGCGGCGACCCAGAGGGCGGCATTGAGCGCGGCACCACTCAGGAGCCTTGCGGCTGCCTCGGCATCGACCGGTTTCAGCACGCCTTTCTCCAGCAGTTGCTCCACCGAGCGCTGCGTCGCCACCAGGCAGCTGTTCTGGCTCGGCCATTTCGAGGGATCGCCGAGAACGGCGGGGCCGTCGAGCAGCACGATGCGCTGGACCTCCGGGTCGAGCGCCATCTCGATATAGGCGGCACCTTCGGCAAGCATGGACTGCCAGGCGTCGTCGTTTGCGCCGCCGATCTCCTTGGCGCGCGCGGCCATCTCGCCGTCGATCTCATTGACGACGGCGGCGAGCAGCCCGCGCTTGTCGCCGAAATTGTGGTAGAGCGCGCCGCGCGTCAGGCCGACATCGGCGGTGAGCTCGTCCATGGAAGCGGCGGCGTAACCCTTTTCGGCGAAGGCCTTTCGGCCCGCCGCTATCAGCTTCACGCGGTTTTCTTCCATCGTTTCCCGGCGGCTTCTGACCATCCCATCCTCATTTTCGTATACGCCGCGTATATGAAATTGACATGCGCGGCGTATCGGGCTAGTTCATATACGTGGCGTATATCAAATGAGGTGGGTTTTGTGAAGCTCTGCCTGATCGGGCAGCGCTCGCCCGTTTCGGCGCCCTGGATTCAGGAAAAGGACCAGACAGATGACACGCGATGCAATCTTTCCCGCAAACAGGCATGCGCTTTACGAGGCCCACGGCTATTCGGCCGCGATCCGCTCTCAGGATCTACTGTTCGTTTCCGGCCAGGTCGGCAGCCGCGAGGACGGATCGCCCGAGCCGGATTTCGCCCGCCAGGTCGAGCGCGCATTCGGCAATCTCGAGGCAACGCTGAAGGCGGCCGGCTGCACCTTTGACGACATCGTCGATGTCACCACCTTCCACACCGACCCGGAAAACCAGTTCGAGACGATCATGGCGGTCAAGAACCTGATCTTCCCGGAAAAGCCCTATCCGAATTGGACCGCCATCGGCGTCAACTGGCTTGCCGGCTTTGATTTCGAGATCAAGGTGATTGCGCGGATTCCGGAGAGTGCTGGAGTTGGGCGCGAGCGGGCGGCCTGACACCGCCGGTAGACCGCTGACAAAGCCGAAATGCTTTTTGGCGAGGGTTGTCCCATTCTCCCTCATCCTCGCCCCTGTGGCGGGGATCCAGCGGCCCGACGTCGGTCGGGTCAAAAGAACCTTTCAGCCCAAGGACTTGGGCTGGTCCGCAGTTCCATTGGAACTGCTAGAGATTCCTGTGACGAGCACAGGAATGACGGAGATTTTGGCCGACGCACCGGCTTCTCCCGCAAGCTTACAATGATCAAACATAGTTTTGTCAGCAGTCTGTCGGGTGGCTTAGTGCCGCCCGGAACAGTAACGCCGGATAATGCCCACGCCTAATGCAGATGCACCAGCTTGTCCGGGTTGCGCACCACATAGATCGCCACCACCTTGCCGTCCTCGATGTCCAGCGCGGTCGACTGCAGTTCGCCGTCGGCTTCCCTCGTTACGAAGCCGGGGAGACCGTTGATGAAGCCGGTGCGCACCAGGGTTGAGCCGTGTTTGGCAAAGAGGGCGGCCAGTTGCTGGTGCACCTTCATGACGGCATCGAAGCCGAGGATTGGCCGCATCGCCGCCGGGCGTTTGCCGCCGCCGTCGGAATGGACGCTGACATCGGCCGCCAGCATCGCGCCGAGCGTCTTCATGTCGCCGTTTCTGGAGGCCGCGAAGAAGGCATTGGCCAGTTCGAGCCCACGCTGTTGTTCGATCTGGAAGCGCGGTCGTTCCTCGCGCACATGGGTACGGGCACGGGCCGCGAGCTGGCGGCAGGCGGCGGCATCGCGGTCGATCGTCGTTGCGACTTCGTCGAAACTCAGGCCGAAGACGTCGTGCAACAGGAAGGCGGCGCGCTCCAGCGGGGAGAGCCGTTCAAGCGCAAGCATCAGGGGCAGGGTGACGTCATCCTCCGGCTCCTCCTCGACCACGGGGTCGGGCAGCCAGGGGCCGACATAGGTTTCGCGCTTGAGCCGCGCGGATTTCAATTGGTCGAGGCAGAGCCTGGTCACGGTACGGCGCAGGAAGGCTTCGGGTTCGCGCACAGCCGCACGGTCGGCCCCCATCCAGCGGATGAAGGCCTCCTGAACCATGTCCTCGGCATCGGCGACCGAGCCGAGCATGCGGTAGGCGACGCGGATCAGCTTCGGACGCAGCGGGTCGAAAACCGCCGCTGCGTCCTCTTGGGGGGTGCCCGTCATCAGGCGGCCTTCTCGGCTGCGGCCTTTGCCTCTGCCGGATCGACCCAGAGGCCAAAGCCGACGGCCAGGCGGTTCCAGCCATTGATGACGTTGATCATCAGCGTGAGCTTCACCTGTTCCTCCTCGGTGAAATGGTCCTTCAGCGCTTCGTAGGCCTGTTCATGGGTGTGGCCTTCCGAAAGCCGCGTCAGCGCTTCGGTCCAGCCTAGCGCGGCGCGCTCGCGATCGGAATAGCACGGCGCCTCGCGCCAGGCCGAAAGCAGGTAGATGCGCTGCTCGGTCTCGCCCTTGGCGCGCGCTTCCTGGGTGTGCATGTTGATGCAGTTGGCGCAGCCGTTGATCTGCGAGGCGCGGATCTTGACGAGTTCGATGATGGTCGGGTCCAGGCTCGCGGCAACGGCCATCGAAACGCTGGTCCAGCTTTTCATCAGCTGGGGGGCGGCGGCGAAAAGGTCGATCTTGGCAGTCATGGTTCCGTTTCCTTTCGTTGGTTCCGATACCATGACGAGACAGGATTGGCCGGTGTGACATGGGGGCCAATTTTTTTACGGAATCTTCTGCGGCAGGCTCGTCGGCAGCTTGGTTGATGCAACATTTGAAGGCGCATCTGGCGGCATCCTTCCCCGTCCGATCACGCCCTTTCCACCCGCGATCCACGCGGTCGGCAGCGCCTATTCGGCGGAAGGTTGGCTGCGGCGTTCCAATATGGACTGAAACAGATCGGCCTGGCGCTCGGTGGCGAGGCGAATTTTCTTGAGCTGTCCGAGCAACGAGCCGAAGGCCGCAAGCGCGACGCCTGCGCCGATGCTAGGCGATGCCGACTGCAGGGCAAGGAGAATGCCCATCCAGCCGAAAGACGGCACGGTTGCTTGCAGCGCGAACGCCAGTGATACGACGATGACCACTGCTCCGGCAATTTTCAGAAAAGCGTCTATGGTAGTTCCTCCGCTCGCATTCCGTGCAAGCTTTACCGGTCTGCACGTATTGTCAAGGGAGCGTGCGTTCTCCCGGTGAGGGAGCGAGACAGGGCGGCCGTTCCGGCCTGTCACACCCCTGTAAAAAGGCGGCTCTATCCCTCGGCGCCAGTTTCAACACGAGGGTATTCTCATGAAATCGTTCGTTTCCGTCCTTGCCGGCGCGCTTACCGCAGCCCTGCTTTCGACCGCCGCTTACGCCGAAAATCTGGTGCTCTATACCAGCCAGCCGAACGAGGATGCGCAGGCGACCGTCGATGCCTTTCAGGCGGCCAATCCCGGTATCGAGGTGGAATGGGTGCGCGAGGGCACGACGAAGATCATGGCCAAGCTGATGGCCGAGATCGAAGCCGGCAATCCGGTCGCCGACGTGCTTCTCATTGCCGACACCGTGACGATGCAGCGGCTGAAGGAAGCCGGGCATCTCGCCGACTACAAGTCGCCTGAGGCCGCCAACTACGACGCCGCGCTCTATGACGCCGATGGCGCCTACTATTCGACCAAGATGATCACGACCGGCATCGTCTACAACACCTCGGCCGCGATGAAGCCTGCCGGCTGGCAGGATCTCGCCAAGACCGAAGCCAAGGGCCTCGTGACCATGCCGAGCCCGCTGACCTCGGGCGCGGCGCTGATCCATGCGCAGACGCTGACTAACATCGATGGTCTCGGCTGGGACTATTACAAGGCGCTCGCGGCAAATGGTGCCACGGCCGCTGGCGGCAACGGCGGCGTGCTGAAGGCGGTTGCGACCGGCGAGAAGGCCTATGGCATGCTCGTCGATTTCATGGCGATCCGCGAAAAGGCCAAGGGCGCGCCGGTGGAGTTCGTCTTCCCGGCCGAGGGCGTTTCGGCTGTCACCGAACCAGTCGGCATCCTGAAGACTGCCAAGAACGTCGACGTCGCCAAGAAGTTCGTCGACTTCCTGCTGTCCGAGGAGGGCCAGAAGACGGCGGTGAAGATGGGCTACATCCCGGCCCGCAACGGCGTGGCGCTGCCCGAGGGCTATCCGGCCCGCGAGACGATCAAGGTGTTGCCCGTCAACGCCGCCGACACGGTGAAGAACTCCGACGCCGACCTCAAGACTTTCTCCGGCATCTTCGGCACGAACTGATATCGGGAATGCTTGAACGCAATGACCTGCGCAGCCGGCCCCGCTGGCTGCGCTTTCCCTTTCAAAGCCGGACGCAGGACGTGCCGCAGGCGAGGGTGGGTGCCAGACCCGCCGCCGAGCCGCGCTGGCTGGTGCCCTTCGTTTTCGCCTGCCTGTTTCTGCTGTGCCTGCTGCCGCTCATCAGCCTGGCGAGGGCGGGTTTCGCAGGTCTCATCTCCGGGCAGTCGATCGGCGTGCTTACGGAGCCCGCGACCTTTGCGGCGATCCGCAAGACGCTGATAACGGCGACGGGCGGCATGATCGTCTCGGTCGTTATCGGCGCGCTCTTCGCCTTCGCCGTGGCGCTGACGGATGTGCGCGGCAAGCTGACCTTGAGCTTCGCCTTCATGCTGCCGATGATGATCCCGCCGCAGGTGACCGCACTTGCCTGGGTGGAAATGACCGGGCCGGCGAGCCCGCTTCTGAAGACGCTGGGGATCGCGCCGCCGCTCGGCAGCCCGCAGCCGCTCTATTCGCTCGCGGGCATTTCGCTGCTGCTCGGCGTACAGCACGCACCACTGGTCTTCTTGGCGCTGAAAGCCGGGCTTTCAGCTTCCCCGCGGGATGGAGTGGAGGCGGCACGGCTTGCCGGTGCCACGCCGTTCCGCGTTTTCCGCGATATCGTCGCGCCGCTGTCGCTGCCGGGGCTGATTGCCGGGGCGGCGATCGCCTTCGTTTCGGGTGTGGGCAATTTCGGCATTCCGGCGATCCTTGGCATTCCCGCAGGAATCGAGGTGCTGCCGACCTTGATCTACACGAGGCTGGCAAGCTTCGGTGCCGGCACCTTCGGCGAGATCGCGCTGCTTTCGAGCCTCATCGCCGTGATCGCCGCGGCCGGGCTGATCCTGCAGCAGCGGGCGCTCTCAGGGAAGGACTACCGCATCATCGGCCTCTCCGGCGCCAATGCCGCTTTCGCGCTCGGGCGTTATCGCCTGGTCGTGGAGATGGCGCTGGTCGCGATCCTGTTCTTCGTGCTGGTGGCGCCGCTGGCTGCGCTTGTCGCAAGCTCGATGGTGCCGGCCTATGGCGTGCCGCTCAACCTTCAGACCGTGTCATTGCGCGCTTACGAAGAAATCCTCTTTCGCCAGTCGATGACGCTGAAGGCGCTTGGCAATTCGACGTTCCTTGCGACCACCGCAGCACTTGGCCTGCTCGCGGTCTCCGTACCCGCGGCCTACCTGATGACCCGGCGCAAGGGCTTGCTTGCCAATACGCTCGGCATCCTTATCGAGATCCCCTATGCGCTGCCCGGCATCGTGCTGGCTGTCGCCTTCATTCTCACCTTTGCGGCTCCGTTGCCTCTCCTCAGCGTCTCGCTCTACGGCACCATCTGGATCATCCTGATCGCCTATTTCTCCTCGTTCCTGGCCGTCAGCCTGAAACCCGTCATGAGCGCCTTTCTGCAGATGGATCCGTCGCTCGAGGAGGCCGCGCGTCTCTCGGGTGCCGGCTTCCTCAGGCGCATGCGTGACGTGATCCTGCCGCTGGTGGCGCCCGCCGCCGGGGCTGCGATCATCCTCGTCTTCCTCATCGCTGCCAACGAACTGACGGTCTCCGCACTGCTCTGGTCGGCCGGCACCCAGACGCTCGGTGTCGCCATCTTCAATCTCGACGACAGCGGTTCGTCCGATCTTGCCGCAGCGCTCTCGGTGCTTGTCGTGGTGATGGTCGTGCTGTTGATGGCGGCGCTCGAGGCGCTTGCGAAATATCTTCCCGAGGGCGTGCTGCCGTGGCGCAACTGATCCTCAATCACCTCACGAAACATTTCGGCGGCGGGCGGCCGGCGGTATCGGATGTTTCGCTGACCGTGCGGGAAGGCGGCTTCCTGGCGCTGCTCGGTCCCTCGGGCTGCGGCAAGACCACGGTGCTGCGCATGATCGCCGGCTTCGAGCAACCAACCGACGGCTCGATCGATTTCGGCGAAAGGCGGCTTTCCGACGCATCGCGGGCGCTGCCGCCGGAACGGCGCAACATGGCGATGGTGTTTCAGTGCTATGCGCTGTGGCCGCATATGACGGTGGCCGAGAATGTCGGCTATCCGCTGAAGGTGCGCGGCATTTCCGGTGAAGCCTGGCGACGAAACGTCGGCGAGGCGCTGGCGCTGGTGAAGCTCACCGATTATGCTGATCGCCGGCCCGCGGCCCTTTCCGGCGGCCAGCGCCAGCGCGTGGCGCTTGCCCGCTGCCTGGTGACCTCGCCGGATGTGGTGCTGCTCGACGAGCCGCTCGCCAATCTCGACCAGCATCTGCGCAAGTCGATGGAGGAGACCTTCCGCATCTTCCACGAGCGCTCGGGCGCGACGATGATCTACGTGACCCACGACCAGGCCGAGGCGATGGCGCTCGCGACCGATGTCGCCGTCATGTCCGAGGGGCGGCTGATGCAGATGGCGCCGCCGGCGGAGATTTACGCGAGGCCTGAGGGTGCCGTCGTCGGCGGTCTGATTGGCCGCGGCTCGGTGCTCAGGCTGCCGCTGTCCGAGGGCGCACCGAGGGCACTGGAGTGGCCGGCGCTGCGCGAGGCATTCAGCGGTGTGGGCAAGGCAGGCGCCGGCGATCGGGCGGTTTGCGACGTGCCAATTCGCGACGTGCTTATGCGGCCGGAGCATGTGCGCCGTGACGGCGAGGGGGTGGCGCTTCGGGTCATCTCCTGCGTATTCGAGGGTGAGCGTTTTGCACTGACCTTGGCGCTGCCCGACGGGCAGATGCTGAAAGCCTATGGCGACAGCGCGCTGATGCCGGGGGAAACGGCACGTTTCGTGATGAGCCAGGGCTGGCGGCTCTGAGACGCGAAGGTTGCGTCTTCTTGGAGACGCTATCTCCCAATGCTATATCCTAGGCATGGCTAAGAGTGGCGGAAAAACCACCGGAAAAGTTGCCGTCGGCGGAGACGCCACGACGGGGCGAGTGCCTGTCAAGGAGAAGTCGGGTCAGAAGCGCGAGATGCAGATCCCGCGACGTGGTGAAGTGCTTTCGCACGGTGCGGCCGCGTCACACCCCAGCCCGCAGACCGTCGTGGTCAAGCATGACCACGTTGTCGAAGCCGCCAGCGCTGATGAGACCTACCATATCTCTATGAAGGCGGCGGAAGACGTGTTCGCGCGCTTTGATTGGACACTCTCCGAACTTGCCACATGAAGCCAATATCCTTCGATGCCTTGGTGCGGGCCACGACCTGACCATCAAGCGGCATGGAGACACAATTCGGGGCGCGATTGCTCGCCCGGTTAATATCGCACTCTACGAACAGGGCGCTACAGCCGGGAGGCTGGCGTCTGTGGTGTGGGTTGGAGTAGCCAAGGCCCACGGATTTACCGATGGCAATAAACGCGCCGCTCTTTTCGCGCTTGCGATGCAGTTACTGATCCTGGGCTATCGGCTCGATGCCAGCCAGAAGGACACGCGCGACGTCATTTGGTCCGTCGCCGATGGCCAGATGGGAGAGGCGGAGCTTGCCGATTGGGTGGATGCCCACCTCTTGCCTGCCGGCGACTGATCATCGAACAACGTACTCTCCGCAGGCGAATCATTGCCGATTGCCCGCTTTTTAGAGTGCTGTTCAATCACAATCCGGCTTGTCGAGCTGAACCTCGAATTGGCGCGGGCCGACCAGTCCGGGTTTCGACGGCAGGCCGATGATCCTTGCGATGACGGTGCATTTTCCGGCGACGACCGCATAGCGGTCGCGGCCCTGGCTGATGATCTTGTCGATCGGATATCTGGGAACCGCGGCGGCAACTGCGTCGATGACGGCGGTGAGTTCGCGGGCACGCTGATAGTTCGGCGCAAGGGCTGCCGCCGCCTGACTGGCGGCAAGAAGGAGGGCGAGGCAGCAGACGGTCGATCGGGCGAACATGGCAAGGCTCCTGTTTGGGAGAGGCAAGCATGATGGCTGAGCAAGTTCAAGGATATCCGCTTGATCGGCACGCCGAGGGAAGCGATCCGTTGACAGTTGCTACAGCGCCGCGCGTCTTATCAGACGCGCAAAGGTCGCTGTAGCACTTTGAATTGCTGCATGTTTTTTGTCCTTTAATCGGGTACGATTAAAGGAAACATGCAGTAGCCTGAAGCCGATCCTCGGCCCGACTTCGTCTCCAGCCTCCCGAACGGTGTGATGACATCCGAAACCTCGGCACAGGAAACGCCGCTTGCCGGCGGCAATGTCAACGCGGGCGTCGTGCGTGTGGGCGATACGGTGCGTCGCGCAACCGCGTCGCAGAGCGCAAGCGTCCACCGGCTGCTCCTTCATCTGGAGGCAAGGGGCTTTCAGGCGTCGCCGCGCTTCCTGGGCCTCGATGATCGTGGGCGCGAGGTCCTGAGCTTCCTTGATGGCGAGGCCGGCGGGTCTTCGGAGATCTGGCTTTCCGAGCGTGCCTTGACCGCCGCTGCCGCGCTGCTCAGGACCTATCATGACGCGACTGCCGATTTCGAATTCACGGCGGCCGATCGCTGGGCCTTCCGGTATCCGGATCAAAGCCGCTCTGAGGTCGTCTGCCACAATGATCTTGCGCCGTACAATCTCATTTTCCGCGGCGGCGAACCGGCGGGGATCATCGACTTCGATCTCGCCGGGCCTGGGCCGCGGCTGCGCGATCTTGCCTATCTCGCCTATTGGATGGTGCCGCTTTCCTTCCATACCGAGGAATTGAAGGCGGCGGCGCTGGCGGATCTCGACGACGGCAGCCGGCGGCTGAAGCGCCTGTGTGCGGTCCATGGTCGTGCCTGCGACGACGCGCTGCTCACAATGGTGGTCGAGGTGCTTCGACATATGGGCGACGAGGCGGCAATGCTGGCGATGATCGGCGCGGCCGCGACCGAGCGCCTGAAGCGGGACGGGCATCTCGATCACTGGCAGCGGGAACGGGAAGCCTTCGAGCGCCATAGGGCGTTGCTGTCGCTGAACATTGCGTAGCGGCCTTTGACGCACCGAGGACAGGCCGATGGCTCAGTGAAAAGATTTGCTGTCCTTTGAAATAAACCATTGAGTTAAATGAAACCGGTTGCTATATACAACCAGTATCCCGCGTAGATGCGTTGGGGAAACGAGGCGGGTGGCCTCATCGACAGGAGGATAAGATGAAGCTTTATCAGGGCATGGGGCCGAATTCGTATCGCGTACGCATCTTCATGGCGGAGAAGGAGATTTCGGTGCCGATGGTGGATGTCGATTTCGCCAAGGGCGAAAACCGGGCGCCGGAGTTCCTGGCGGTCAATTCGCTCGGGCAGATCCCAGTGCTGGAGCTCGACGACGGAACCATCATCACCGAGAGCGTTGCGATCTGCCGCTATCTCGAGGAGACGAATCCCGAGCACCCGCTCTTCGGCCGCGATGCCGTCAGCCGCGCCAAGGTGGAGATGTGGAACCGGCGCGCCGAACTGGTGATCCTCGGCACCGTCGGCAATGTGGCGCTGCATTCGGACGCCTTCTTCGCCGAACGGCTGACGCAGTTTCCGGCTTTTGCCGAGACCGAGCGGGAGGCGGTGCCGAAGAAATGGGGCTGGCTCGACGACGAACTTTCGGATGGCCGGCCGTTCCTCGCCGGCGAGGAATTCTCGATTGCCGACATCACTGCAGGTGTGACGGCCTGGCTCTGCGATGTCTTCGGCATGGAGATCCCGGCGTCGGCCCGTCATGTTCAAAGCTGGCTGGAGCGGGTGCGCTCGCGGCCGAGTTTTGAGGCTTAGGGCTCAACAAAGGGCAGGGCGGTTGCCTGTACTGCGGATCTGCCCCTCATCCGGCCTGCCGGCCACCTTCTCCCCGCCAGGCGGGGAGAAGGAAATACGCCGCGCCCTCTCGTTCCAAATCAACCTTCGCAGGCGCTGCTTCTTCGGCAAAAGATGGCAAGTCGCGACGCAGCAGTGATCCTCGTCCCCTCTCCCCGCGTGCGGGGAGAGGGCTAGGGTGAGGGGCAATTTTGGTACGCAGCATCGGCGTAACCCATTGATCCGAACGTCAATTTTACACGCGTTGCCGAATGCGGTCGAGCTTGGAATTGCCACCGAAAGGACCCGCTAAAATTCATATGTGGATAGGCGTTCTGTCCTTTTTCCTTGCCTTCTCCATGGCTTTTTTCAATTCCTAAAATAACAGCTGCCCGATTCGCCCGCCGTCGGCGCCTGCAGGGCGTCGGCTCTAGGAGACAAGCCATGAACGATTTCAAGAAGCCCACGATCACCGAAATGCGCCCGAAGATCACCGTCATCGGGGTCGGCGGCGGTGGCGGCAACGCCATCAACAACATGATCAACGAAGGGCTGCAGGGCGTGGAATTCGTGGTGGCGAATACGGACGCGCAGGCGCTCGCCATGTCGAAGTCGTCGCGCATCATCCAGCTCGGCGCTGCCGTGACCGAGGGCCTCGGCGCCGGCTCGCTGCCGGATGTCGGCCGGGCGGCGGCGGAAGAATCGATCGACGAGATCATGGATCACCTCGGCGGCACGCATATGTGCTTCGTCACCGCCGGCATGGGCGGCGGCACGGGCACGGGGGCGGCACCGGTGATTGCGGCTGCGGCGCGCAAGGCCGGTATCCTCACGGTCGGCGTCGTCACCAAGCCCTTCAGCTTCGAGGGAAAGCGCCGCATGGAGACGGCGGAGCAGGGTATCGAGCGGCTGCGCGAGGCTGCTGACACCGTGATCGTCATCCCCAACCAGAACCTCTTCCGCATCGCTGACGCCAAGACCACCTTTGCCGATGCCTTCGTGATCGCCGACCGGGTGCTTTATTCCGGCGTTGGCTGCATCACCGACCTGATCGTCAAGGAAGGTCTGATCAACCTCGACTTCGCCGACGTAAAGTCGGTCATGAAGGGCATGGGCCGGGCGATGATGGGCACCGGCGAGGCAACCGGCGAGGGCCGGGCGCTGAAGGCTGCCGAAGCGGCGATCGCCAACCCGCTGCTCGACGAAGTGTCGATGCGCGGCGCCAGGGGGGTGCTGATCTCGATCTCCGGCGGCATGGACATGACGCTGTTCGAAGTGGACGAAGCCGCGACCCGCATCCGCGAAGAGGTCTATGACGAGGCCGATATCGTCGTCGGCTCGATCTTCGACCGCACGCTCGACGGCACCTTCCGCGTCTCCGTCGTCGCGACCGGCCTCGATTCCGCGCGTTCGGCCAACAATGCCGCCGGCGCTGCCGCTGGCCAGCCCGCACCGGCCCCGACCCGCACGCTGCAGTAGGGCTCACACGCCCCAAGCGGGCGCTGCTTCAAGACAACAGGACGCCATGCGCTCATCCGGGCGCATGGCGTTTCCTGTATGAGCCCCTCATCCGCCTGCCGGCACCTTCTCCCCGCAGGCGGGGAGAAGGGACGTTGCGGCATGCTCACCGTTTCCTCTGCTCGCTTACAGCCGCAGGATACCTTGAGGGAGCACAGCCGGCTTCTTGTTTCCGTATGCCAGAGGTGGCGGAAAGGAGACGTGGGAGCTGCGCGCGATTCCCTCTCCCCGCAGGCGGGGAGAGGGTCAGGGTGAGGGGCGGGGCCAACCGGAAAGGCTTCGTCACGGCTTTATGAAAATCCATGTCGCGCGCCCATGAGAGCCGCAAACCCGCCCGCGACGGGTGAAGCCGAGCGGTTCAATTCGAAGCCGCCGCATCCGCCCGAGGTGCCAGCCGGTAGATCAGCATCGTGTCGTCGTCGACGACGCGTTCGGCTGTCCGGTCGAGATGGGCGATCAGCCCCTTGTTGTATTCGAGGAACTTGCGCCGCTGCATGTCGCGGGCGTTCTTGGTGATGCCGAACCAGGTGGCGTTCCGGGCGCGCAGCTCCTCCAGCGCCTCGATCGCGTCGCCGTCTTCCATCAGCATCGACCATTCGGTTTCGCCGCCGCCGGGCGGGAAGACCCAGCCGCGGCGGCGGCTGTAATAGATCGCCACGGGATCGCCGATCGTCGGCGTTGCGGTGATGACGAGATCGCCGGGCTGGCTGAGCTCGCTGAGTTTCGTGCCGAGTTTTTCACCATGATCGGCATAGGGCGCCTTCATCAGCGAGAGGCCGGGGATGCTGCCGCCGAAGACGACGACTGCGGCGATCGCCGCGAGGCGCAGCGCGCGCGTGCGAAGGCCGTGTTCGCGGCCGATCTCGACCAGCAGGATCAGGCCGCGGCCGGCAAGTGCCGCCATCGGCACATTGAAGATATGGAAGTTCCAGGGGTTGGTCTTGATTTCGCGGGCGGCAAAGACATAGACGATCGCTGCCCCCAGGAACCAGACATGGAAGAACCATGGCGCGCGACCGGACCTCGCCTGCGTCTGCGCATCGCCTGCCGTCGGCGGCGCGGTCAGGAGCGCGATGCCGGTCAGCACCACCACCGGCAGAGTGAAGAGCCAGCTGCTGGCGATCCTCCACGTGGCGGGAATGTAGAAGGCTTCGTCGAGGAACCGGGAAAGCCCGTCGCTCCAGAGATAGCCGCTGCCGGCGACATGGTAGGGCGGGTAGTTGGCGCCGAGATAATGCGCCCACCAGTAATAGCCGAGAATGAGCGCACCGGCGGCGAGTGCGACGGGCAGGATTGCCAAGAGCCGACCGAGGCTGAGCCTGCCGCGTTGGTGCAGGATGGCGAATGTCGCGTAGGTCATCGGTACGACCACGGCGATGCCCGGGAGCTTGGCAAGCACGCCTGTCGTGGTGAGGAGGCCGGCCGCGATGAGAACGGGCAGGCGATCGTTCTGGAGATAGGCGACATAGGCCCAGGCGCCCGTTGTCACCAGCGCCAGCATGGCCGGATCCGGCAGAAACGAGCGGTCGATCATGACAGCGCCCGGCATGATCGCCAGCAGGAAGGCGCCGGCATGGGCGTGGGCCTCGTCCCAGAGCCGCGCGATCAGCCGATGCAGAGCGAAGACGCCCCAGATACCGAAGGCGATGGCGACGAGCCGGCCCCAGGTGTCGTCCCAGCCGAAGACGGCATAGAGAAGGGCGGTGATATAGGAGACGACCTGCAACTCGCGGCCCTGATAGGAAGGGTCGGGGCCGGTCCAGCTGACCTCCGGAAAGAAGATGTTCCAGCTGCGCAGGAAGAAATTGTCGGCCATCATCGCCGTGCTCGCCTCGCGCCAGCTGAAGGCATCGACCAGCGGCTGCTGAACGTCATGCAGGCGGAACAGGGCGGCGAGCACCAGGATCGCGGCGAGTATCGCGCCATTCATGTGCCTGTGATCGAACCCCGACATATGCCTCCCCAGGCGCGCCGAACGACCCTGACGACGACCGCGAGCGAGATGGGTGCCCTCCGGTAGGCTTCCGCCATGCGCCGTCGCCTGTATCCCTTAGTCTAGGACGAATATAATTAAGTAATCGCTGATTGTCTTGGCGGGAAAAGCTGGAAAACGGCCCCGTTTTCGGGCCTCGATGCGTCGCCAAGACTAATCCCTGGCGTGTGCCGTAGCCCAAAGGGACAGCTTGTCCAGAAACGCGCCCGGTCCTATAAAATTAGTACAAGCAAACTGTTGAGCACGAGGCTCGCAGTTGCGCGTTGCTTTCGACCTTGACCACGGATGTACTGGCACGCGTTTTGAGAGCGAAAGAATAGAAGGGCCGGAGCCGCGCGCTCCGGCCTTTTTTGTTGGGACGGGCCGATCGCCCTCCTGAAGTCCGCCGGCTCGGGTAACAGCGCGACGGCCAGGCCGCCGGCAACAAAACGAAGGTTCAAGATGGTGATCGGTTAAGTTGTCTCTTGTGATCTTCTATCGCAACTTTGCCGTTTGGCAAGGCGCCTGAGGATCGTGACACCAAGTCGAGGCGTGAACGCCGAACGGCCGACGCGCAAGTCTCGCGCGGTCGCTTTCACGAATTGTTCCTCACCCAATTGGGGGAAATGGTTAGAGTGAGACCGCTTTCGTGCTTGGAGCGTTCTCTCATCGTTCGTCGCGTATTAGTCATTGCGCAATTGGGCGCGACCAATTTCCGGGTGGCGGAACGATAGACAGGCCGCGGCTGGGGCAGGCGCGGCCACCTTGTGACGGCCGCCCGCGTCGCGGGCAAGGGGAAAGGTTTACAGGCCCAGCAACCAGAACAGCGCGCCGAACACGAGGATGAAGGCGACGACGGCGCCGATGAATCGCAGCATGCCGGTGTTGGTGTCGCCCGTGCCGACAAGACAGTACCAAAGATTGTCATTGTTCATGTTGCAGCGCTCCGTTTTGCACGTTCCGGTCTTACCAGAACCACCCGGGGATGCTCTTACCAGAACACCCCGGGGATGGAAGCGCAAGCCGGGCGCGCGGCAGTCGGGGTGCGCCCCGGCTGGCCATGTTTGCGGGATCCAGGGAGAGTTCCGCCGGCGGCACGAAACCGCGCGCCCAGGGGCGCGGTCGTCTGCCGCGGTCGCGGCTATGCGGACGGAGCCTCCTTCACCTTCGGCAGTGCGCAGAGGATGGTGACCGAAAGCAGGTGAATTGCGCTAACGACGAGGGCGAGGGCCGGCAGTCCTTTGGTGATGACAGGCGCAGCCGCCATCGTGCCCAATGTGGTCGTCATGAAGATGAAAAAGACGATCAGCGCCGAGCCGCGAGCATCATTGCCGCCGGAAGCGACGATGCCGCGGTAGAAGCCGATGGGGCCACGCAGGCCGAGGCCAATGCCCATGGGCAGGAAGAGAACGGGCACGAACAGCGGGTTCGTTCCGCCGGAGAGGCCATAGGCGAGGAGAGCGAACGCGCTTGCGGCGGCCATCGCGCTGCCGGCCATGATGACTTCTTCCGTGCCGAAGCGCTCGGCGATCTTCGCGGTCAGATTGGCGGCGACGATGAAGCCCGCGACGCTGACGATCTGCACGATGATGAAATCATTGAGCGTGCCGCCCATCGTCTCGACGATCACCATGGGAATGCCGAACACGAAGGTCAAAACGCCACCGAGCGTCATGGCCTGGCTCAGTGCGTAGCGCATGAAGACGGGATCCGTCAGCAGCTGCAGATAGGTTCCTTGGGTGCCGCTTCTTCGTTGTTCGCGCGGAAGGCCGATCGCCAGCATCAGGACGAAGACGATCGCTCCGGCGGCGCCGAGAAGCTCGAACGACGATTGCCAGCCGAAATGCGCAAGAAGTGCCACGCCGGCGATGGGCACAAGCGCCGGAACGAGCGACTCGACGCTTCCGAGAAAGCCGATGGCGCGCAGGGCCGTCTTCTCGCTGAACAATTGCCGGATGACGCCCGGCGCAAACACGGGCGCAGCGCTGGCGGCGATACCCTGCAGGAAGCGCAGGCCGATGAGGACGGCGATATCAGGCGCAAAGGCGCCGGCAAGGGAGGTGGCGGCAAAGGCGGCAAGGGCTGCGACCATCAGCGTCTTGCGATCGAAGTGATCGGCGAGGTGGCCGAAGAGCAGGAGGCCGAGTGCACTGCCGCCGACATAGGCGGCAAGCACCATCTGCGCGGTCGCTTCGCTGGCGGAAAACACACCCGGCAGGACCGGAACCGCCGGCAGGATCAGGTCGGTGCCGGCAAGGGAAAGCGCGGTGCAGATGATGAGCAGGATGAAGGTGAAGGAAGCGCTGGATGATCCTGTCATAGCAGGATCACCAGGCTGCGGGAGAGCGCATGTCGCATCGTCAACGTCTCGATATCAGTTGGAAGGATCGGCCTGATCTCCCGCCCCTAGAGCGAGAAGGTCGGCCAAGCCGTTCCCGCTGCTATCCAGAGACGCACATAGCGAGTGGGGCCGCCGGGGCGGTCAGACGTTTGGCAGCAATGATGAGCCGATACGATCGCATGCGATGAGGATTGCAGAAGACGGAGATCGCTGCAAGACGGAATGAAACCTATGCGGGAGGGGCTGAACGACTTCTGCGAGCATCGCCCGAGCCGGTCCGGTGGTCAGGACCCGCTGGGAGCGGGAGGGGCGACCGGTCTATTTGCAAAGACCGCTCAGAGGGCGGCAAGTTCCTCGGCCGTCGCAACGATGTGCGTGTTGCCGATGGAGTGATCGGCATATTTGAACGCCAGGATGCTCATGACTGACGCGACGAGGGCTACCAGGATGATACGCATTGGGGCGCTCCGAGCTCTTGCTGCCTGACCATGATCTTTCGTTGGGCCAGGTGTTGACCGAACCGGAACCGATGCCCCGATTGAAAGGCCATCGGCCTTTGTGCATTTGTTTTAGCAACGGAACCGGGTGGATGTTGTTCCCGCGGGGACAGGGCGCAAGGCGTTGCCCGATGGCAAGGCCATGCTGACACGAGCCGCGACGAGCACAGGAAGTCTGTCGCCGCGTCGCGCCGGATTGACCGTTACCCTTCCGCGTCTGCTGCTTCCGGTGCCACCGGCTTCTTCGCCAGCGCCAGGTTTGCTGCCGCCGCCTCCGCTTCCGCCGCACCGGCTGCACCGGAGCGTACGGTGACGGCGTTGGAGGCGAGGTCGAGGCCGGCTTCGCGCAGCGCCGGAAGCAGGCGCTTCATCGCCTCGCGCTGGAGGATGCTGGGGTTGCCGGGGCGGGCGGTGAACTTAAGGCGGACTACGAGGGAGTTTTCGGTGACGTCCTGGATGCCCTGCATCTTCAAGGGCACCAGGAATTCGCTGCCGATCTCCGGGTCCTCCAGCATGGCGAGGCCAACCTTCTTGATGGCCTTGCGGATCTTTTCAGGGTCGGCGTCGCGCTCGAATTTCAGCTCGAACTTCACCGTGCTCCAGTCGCGGCTGAAATTGGTCACCGCCTGAAGCTGGCCGTAAGGGACGGTGTGGATCTGGCCGTTCTGGTGACGCAGCCTCAGCGAGCGCAGCGAGATGCGCTCGACCGTGCCCTTGAGCTTGCCGGTATCGACATATTCGCCGACGCGGAAGGCGTCGTCGGCGATGAAGAAGATGCCGGAGACGACATCCTTCACCAGCGTCTGCGAGCCGAAGGAAAGCGCCAGACCCAGCACGCCGAAGCCCGCCAGCAGCGGCGCGATGTTGATGCCGAGTGCTGAGAGGACGACGAGGCTGGTGACAGCGAAGATGGCGCCGAAGATGAGGTTGCGGACGAGCGGAAGGATGGTCGACAGCCGGCTTGTCTGATGAACCATCGTCTCGTCCTCGCTATCGCCGGGCATGGCGACGCGGGCAGACGGCGAGAAGGCTTCGAAGCTCCGCCAGAGGAAGCTGCAGATCACCCAGGCGGCCACGACCGCAAGGCTGATGCGCTCGAGAACGACGATCCAGCCGACGGCGGCGGCGGTGTCGTCCTGGACCATGATCGGGCGCCAGAGCTCGATGATGATGTGCAGGCCGATCAGCCAGGTGGCGCCGGCAAGCGCCGTCTGGATGCTGCCTGATATCGCCGCATGCAGGGCGTGCGAGGCCGGCGTGCGCCGACGCGCGGCGGCCGCACCGGCCAGCGAATGGATGCCGAAGGCAAGGATCGGCAGCGCAAGCAGGATGATCTGCGTGGTGCCGCCGGCAAAGCTCCAGGCCGCGCTATTAGGGCTGCCGGCAACGATGACGCTCATCAGCCAGAGCACGATGGCGCTCAGTGCGTAGAACTCCGGCACGCCGAAGGCGATGGCGCGGCGCACGGGGCCGGGGTTCTCGCCGGTAAAGAGCGCGCGGATATCACCCGCGCCACCGATGAACCAGTGGAGCTTCACCACCGTGAGGATGCTGACGCCGATCAGCAGCCAGCCATCGGTGGCGGAAAGGTCCAGCCCGCGCTGATGGGCGAAACGCATGCTGGCGCCGACGACGGCGCTGGCCGCGCCATAGGTGGCAAGCATGTTGGCGTGGAAGCGCGGATGGGCGATATCGAGCAGGCGGATTTCGGGTCGCGTCGGCGCGAAGAGGAAGCGGGCGCCCACGGCATAGACGGCGGCGACGACGGCGATGGTGATCAGGGCATGGGCAAGCTCGGCCGAGCCCGTGCCGCGCGTCAGGAGCAGAGGCGCAATCGTGTGGGCGACGGCGGCGAAGATCACCAGATAGGCGATGTCGAAGCCGAGCCGGATCACCGAGGCGCGCACGCGGTGCAAGAGGTCGACCACCTCGAAGGAAGCGCCAAACAGCCGATGGATAAGGGAGCGGCTGGCGAAGGCGGCGGCCAGCCCGGCGGCAATGGCCAGCACGGAAATGGCGGCAATTGAGACGACCGACCAGCCTTCGGCGCGGATGCCTGCCGCGACGTCAGCCATCACCCCGGCGATGCCGGAGATGCCCGTAAGGCCCATCTGCAAGCCATTGAGAAAACGGGCGGAAAGGGTGTCAAAGGAATCCTCGGGGTCAGCGAGTGGAGCGGCTTGCTGTGGCGTACCCGCCGGCGTCGCGGCGACGGCCGGTGTGGCGGCGTGGGTGTTGTCAGGTGTCGCCGCGCTGGCCGGCGCTGCGGCCTGATTTGCCGCGTCGCGCCACTCGACCGTGACCGGACCGCCTGCTTTCGCCGCGGCGCGCAAGGTTTCCTCGATCTCGGCAGGGCTTTGGCCGGGCGTGAGAATGACGGTGATCGGCGCTGGTGCCGTCTGGGCAAGGGCGGGCAGGGCGAGCGCGAGAAGCAGCGCCAGGCTCGCCAGCAGGTGACGGCAGAAAAAGCAGTTATATGCCATGAATTTCACTCATCGAGCCCCGTCGCGCGCCATGCGCTCATCCGCATCACATTACACAACGTCCTAAAATTCCAATCCAATTTTGAATGGAAGGGGCGTCAGCAGCACGCACGCTCTGCCAGATCGCTTCGGGTTGGAAGCGAGCTCGGCCGGAATGCCCGATGGGGAAAGCCGACCAAGAGGTGGTCGCCTGGCCGAGCCGCGCAATTCCCCACAAGCATATGTGCATGAGCACTTTAACGGACCCGGCTGCTCCAGCCTTCCGCGCACCCCATCAACCAAGCAACTTCCTTGCCCAGTCCGAAACATCATCGCCGCTGCTGACGTCCGGTTGCACGATTCCGTCGATCATGAAGGTCGGGGAGACGTGGATGCCGTTCTGTCGCGCATATTTGCAATGCCACTTGATTTCCCGGTCGAGATCCGGGATCGCGAATGCGGCCTTGAGCTTGACGCCGCTATAGCCTTCCAAGCGCTCGATGATCTGGTTGGGTGTAGCGTCCAGATTGGGGCCGCCGGCATGATGGACGAATTCGAACTCTTCCCGATGCGCAGCGACTGCAGCGATGACTTTCTTCGCGGTATTCTTGCCGCCCTCAAGTGTCGAGGCCGCGATGATGCAGCGAACGATGACACCGGAATACATATGCCAGGGCTGCGACTGCAGGCGGATTTTAATAGTGACGTTGTCTTCGCCGGCCTGGTCGAGCAGGGCGTCGAGCTTGCTAAATGCCTTGGTGGAGTAAGGATCGGTCGGCTCCAGAAAGACCTCGAAGAGATGTGGACCGGTGCCCCAGGTGAGTGGATCGGCGTGCCAAGCTGAGTTGGTCATGGGACTTCCTCTCTTTTCAGGGTCGACGGGTTGGGATCGTTGAATTTTCAGAGTTTTCCAGTTTCGATTGTCGCTGAACCGTCCATGGGCAGAGCATGCATCACTCCTCGGGTTTAACCCGAGGACTAGCCCTCTCCCCACAGGCGGGGAGAGGGGACGGCGCCGCGTGTGCTGCACTCTCGTCTTCTTGCCTTGGCCGCGAATACAGCCACACGCGGACGTCCTGGTTCCCGCGGTATGCCGTGGCACGACGCCTCGCGGTGCGCCGAAGTAGAGCGCGGAGAGAGCCACGTGTCCCTTCTCCCCGTGATTACGGGGAGAAGGTGCCGGCAGGCGGATGAGGGGCGTTTCACTCACCGCGCGGATGAGGGGCGCTTCCCACTTACTTCGTCGTGTAACCGCCGTTGACCAGGATCGTCTGGCCGGTCATCCACCAGCCGTCGGAAACGAGGAAGCGGATATAGGGGACGATGTCCTCGATGTCGGTAAGGCCGGTCTTCGAAAAGCCCGAGAGGGCGGAAGCGGTCTTGTGGTAGGCGACGGCGTCGGCTCCCTCGGCCGGGTAGAAGAAGGGCGTATCCATCGGGCCGGGGCCGATGGCGGTAACCGAGATGCCGCGTGCGCCGAACTCCTTGGCGGCTGCGCGGGTGAAATGCTCGACCGGGGCCTTGGTGCCGGCGTAGGCGGCGTAGAAGGGCGTGAAGGCGCCAAGCAGCGAGGTGACGAGCGTGCAGACCTTGCCGTTGTCGTTGACATGTTTGCCCGCTTCGCGCAGGAAGAAGAAGGCGGACTTGGCGTTGACCGCGCTCATCTCGTCATATTCGGCCTCGGTGATCTCGACGAAGGGCTTCTTCAGCACCTTGCCGACGGTGTTGACGGCGATATCGATGCCGCCGAGCGCCGCCTTGGCATCGGCGAAGAGCTTTTCGACATTGGCCGCGCTGGTGAGATCGCCGGCATAGGCGTGGGCTGCAGCACCGGCTGCCTTGATTGCCGCCACGGTTTCTTCGGCTGCCGCCCTGGTGGCGGCGCTGTTGTAGTGGATCGCGACGCCGCGGGCGCCGTGTTCGGCGAGATCGCGCGCCAGCAGGCCGCCGAGGTTCTTTGCGCCGCCGGCGATGAGGACGGATTTTCCGTTGATGCTGTGGTCTGCCATGGGTTTCTCCTTTTATCGGCCGCCTGCTGCAGCCGGTTTGCGGCGAGCGGGAATGCCGGCGCGAGAGCGCGCAGGTCCCCCGGTCTGCTTTGGCGCTGACGGCCTGTCGCAAACACGTCGACCGTCCCGAACGCCGCACGCCGCGTTTCAAATAGCGCGGACCTTGCCGCCGCCAACGCGAGAGGTCAGCGATGCGACAGGCATCGCAGGGTTGAGAATACCGTCCGCGTCGCTGGTATAAAGCGCCAGTTCGTGACATGACTTGTCAGAATTGACGAACAAATGGCGTGGCCGGCATGGACAGGATCGAGCTCTTCCGCATCTTCACCCGCGTCGTCGAAAGCGCGAGTTTTACCCGCGCGGCCGACACATTGGGCCTGCCGCGCTCCTCCGTCTCGGCGGCGGTGCAGACGCTCGAAACCCGGCTCGGCACGCGGCTGCTGCACCGGACGACCCGAAAGGTGGCGCCGACGCAGGATGGTGCCGCCTTCTACGAGCGCTGCCTGCGGCTGATTTCCGATATGGACGAGGCGGAAAATCTTTTCCGCCGCAGCGCTTCCGGCCCGACCGGGCGGCTGAGGGTCGACCTGCCGAGCCGCATCGGCCGGCTGATCGTGGCACCGGCGCTGCCGGAATTCCTGGCGCGCTACCCCGGCATCGACATCGATCTCGGCATGACCGACCGGGCGGTGCACCTGATCGAGGAAAGCGTCGACTGTGCGCTGCGCGTCGGGCCGCTCGAAGATTCAAGCCTTATCGCCCGGCCGTTCGGCACGCTCCGGCTGATCAATGTCGCAAGCCCCGACTATCTCGAGCGGTATGGTATTCCGCTAATGCCCAGCGATCTCGCCGATCATTTCGCCGTCAACTATGCCTCGCCCTCAAGCGGCCGGGTGGAGGACTGGGAGTGGATCGAAGGCGGCGAGGCGCGCACGGTTGCGGTTCCCGGCCGCATCAGCGTCAACAGCGCCGAAGGCAGCATCGCCTGCTGCCTTGCCGGCCTCGGCCTCATCCAGATCCCGGCCTTCGACGTGGTCGACCATCTGAAAGAGGGGCGGCTGGTGGAGGTCATGCCAGGCCATTCAGCCGCCCCCATGCCGATGGCGCTGCTCTACCCGCACCGCCAGCACCTGTCGCGCCGATTGCAGGTGTTTGCCAATTGGCTGGAAGGGCTGATGCGGGAGGTGATTGCGGCGTGAGGGAGCGGATATGGATGCGGCCGTCAAGCGTGCCGCATCCTGTGGCTCAACTTCGCCTGCGCATTCTAGACCGCCATGCGTTCAGGTGAATGCATAAGGGACGCTAGCTGATCGTCTGATAACACCGCCGGCCGTTCCACGGCAGGAAGTCCGATCCGCCGGCGTTCCATTTGCCTTCGAACTCGGAGAAGTCCGGCGTGAAGGTCACGACCAGCTGGCCGTAGCCGTATTTGTCGCGCCACATGAAGGTACGGGTCAGATCGCTGCCGTCGCCGTCGTCACCGGTCTCGGCAAGCTCGCCGTGAACGGGCTGGTCCTGATCGGAGAAAATATATTTCCCAATGATCGTGCCGCTCGCATCGGTCTCGAAGTGCGTTTGCGCATCCGACAGGACGCCGGCGGAAGAGAGCTGGCCGCAATAGGTTCCCGAGGGGGCTCTCTCGCCGGCCATCGCGGCAAATGCGAACGAGGCCGCAAGCAGCAGTGCGGCTGCCCATGAAATGCTTGCTATCAGCGCGGCACCTTTGGTCTGTCGGGCAAGTTGCGATTTCTTCCTGCCGTGAGGCGGCAACGAGTCGCGACGGCTGTTGCCATGGGCGATGATTGCGGACGCAAAATCAAGAGCTCAGCAGTCCATTACCGGCGCGCTCCTCACGCCGTCGCCGAAGGGTGGCCTTTCTTGGCGACGGGGTAACGGGCGAACACGCAAGCGCCGAAGAGGCGGAGGCTCAGCTTGAAGGGTTCCCCGTGATACGCGCTCACTGCTGCGGGCGGGTTCAGCTTAGTGCTGCGGTCATCCCTCATCGTCCAGGCTCTTTGCCTGACCCTAGTTTTCCTGAACCGAAATGCCGTCCTGGCCGATTTTGATCTCGACGCCCGGCTTCGTCTCCTTCTGGTAGATGTAGAGGCCGAGGCCGACAACGGCGACAGCGAGCAAGGCGATGACGAGATAGAGGCCGTTTCGGTTCATGCAGAGCTCCTGGGTTCGATTTCGATGGGAAATAGGAGCTTCTGCAAGAAAGACAACAGGATAGCGGCGGAACTTACGCAGGGACGCCAGTCCAGCCGATCTTTGCGGCTGCGTCGAATTGCATGGCGTGGCACGTCACTGGTGTTGACGAACTATTGGCCTCAAGCTTTGCAACCGCCGGCGGACATCGGCAGGCGCGAAATCGAAACCGATTGCCGTGGCGCTGCTCCAATTTGTGCCGATCACCAAATTGTCCTTCTCAAGGCCCAGCAGCCAGCGATCGACAAAGACGTCCAGTGACAGTTGATGAGGCGTGAAGCTGCGATAGGTGGGCAAGCGGTCGATTATCAGCCGGGCTCTGGAGAGCGACGACCAGAACAGCATCGCTGTTTCATTCGACCGGTTCGTCGCGGTCGGGAAACCTGTTTCGTCACGAATCGTCCAGACGAAGCCGGCCTCCAGGACCTCTTCGAAGAAAGCATGTGTGTGGAGGGGCGCGACGCTCATCGCGCGACGTCAGCAGTGATCTCAGGTGTTGGCAACCCTGTGAGCGTCATGTGACGCTGCGGCAAGGCCGTCCGATGGCGTCCGGTCGTCTCAGCGTCCGGGCGCCGGTTTGCTTTAGAGAAAATGCAAGTTCCCGAATCGGCAGGGGTGACGTAACCTGCGGCCATTCGGTCGAGGTGTGGTCCGGTGCAACTGAGACTGGCGACGCCGCCGCGGACGCTGCAAGGGGGAATTGCGCGTGGGGCAGATAGGAGCCAATATTTGGGTGGCGATGCTTGTCCCGCCGCTATGCAGGGGCAGCAGGCGCTGGCCCAGGATGCGGACGACCTCGCAAAGAAGCTCTCGAACCCGGTCGCCGACCTGATCAGCGTACCGTTCCAGAGCAATTTCGATTTTCGCGCCGGCGCCGAGGAGGATGGCTTCTCCTATACGCTCAACGTCCAGCCGGTCATTCCCATCACGCTGAACGCGGACTGGAACCTGATCTCGCGCACGATCCTGCCGATCGCCTATCGCGACTACCTGCCGCCGCCCGACGGCGATACGTTCGGGCTCGGCGACATCACCCAGAGCCTTTTCCTGTCGCCGGCCAATCCCGGCCCTTCGGGCATCGTCTGGGGTGTCGGTCCGGCCTTTTTGATCCCGACCGCCACCGACGATTTCCTCGGCACCGGCAAGTTCGGCATCGGCCCGACGGCGGTCGTGCTGAAGCAGGAGGGACCGTGGGCCGTCGGGGCGCTGGGAAACCACATCTGGAGCGTTGCCGGCGAGGGTGACCGAGAGGATGTGAGCCAGACCTTCCTGCAACCCTTTCTGTCCTACGGCTTCGGCCATGGTGCGACCCTGACACTCAACACGGAGTCGACCTACGACTGGGAGGCCGATCAATGGACCGTGCCGATCAACCTCAGCGTTTCGCAGGTCTTCAAGGTGGGCGACCAGATGCTGAGCGCCCAGATCGGCGGGAAATATTATGCCGAGGCGCCGCAGGGCGCACCGAGTTGGGGCGTGCGCGCGACGCTGACCTTCCTGTTTCCGAAGTAAGTCGTTCGTGCAGACGCTATGTTTCAGCGGCGCCGCGGCTTTTGCCGCCGCGCCGCTCTCCGGCGTCTTCCGCCCTCACACCGAGCGCGTCAGGCCGCCATCCACTTTCAGGTTCTGGCCAGTGATGTAGCCCGCACCTTCAGAGGCGAGGAAGGCGACGGTTGCGGCAACTTCGGCGCTGGTGCCGTAGCGCTTCATCGGCACGGCGTCGCGGCGCTCTTCGGTCGCCGGCAGGCTGTCGATCCAGCCGGGCAGAACGTTGTTCATGCGCACATTGTCGCCCGCATAGGTGTCGGCGAAGATCTTGGTGTAGGAGGCAAGGCCGGCGCGGAAGACGGCCGAGGTCGGGAACATCGGCGAGGGCTCGAAGGCCCAGGCGGTGGAAATGTTGACGATCGCGCCGGACTTCTGCTTCTGCATGATGGGTGCGACGAGGCGGACCGGGCGGATGACGTTCATCAGGTAGACGTCGAGGCCGGTGTGCCACTCTTCGTCCGTGATCTCGAGGATCTGGGCGCGCGGGCCGTGGCCGGCGCTGTTGACCAGCACGTCGATGCGGCCCCACTTTTCCACGGTCAGATCGACCAGGCGCTTGAGGTCGTCATTCGACTGGTTGGAGCCGGTAACGCCGATGCCGCCGAGTTCAGCGGCCAAGGCCTCGCCCTTGCCGGACGAGGAAAGGATCGCGACCTTGAAGCCATCGGCGGCAAGACGCTTCGCGCTCTCGGCGCCCATGCCGCTGCCGCCGGCGGTGATAACGGCTACTTTTTCTACTGCCATGTGTCCATTCTCCTCGTCGCATTCAGGATGACGCCGGATTTTGCGGCTCTCGCGATTGAAATACCATCTCCGTCATGCGACGACGAGAAAGTTTCGCTTTCAAATGGCAGTAGAAAAACTATCGGATGAGTGACGCACCGGGACGACTCCCTTCGCTGAATGGGCTGAAAGTGTTCGAGGTGGCGGCACGCCATCTGAACTTTCGGCTGGCGGCCGAGGAGCTTGGCGTCACGCAAGGGGCGGTCGCCCAGCAGATCCGCGGGCTGGAAGCCGAGCTCGGGGTGAAACTTTTCGAGCGGCTGCCGCGCATGCTGGCGCTGACCGGCGAGGGGCGGGCCTATATCGCCGATGTCAGGCGCGCCCTCGACATCATCGCCCGGGCGACGGATGAGCTGAAGCCGCAGCCGGTGCGGCTGACGATCAGCACCACGCCATCCTTCGCCTCGAAATGGCTGATCCCGCGGCTGCCGGATTTCACCGCGCGCCATCCGGACCTCGACCTGCATATTCTCGCGACCGATCGCATGTCGAATTTCCAGGCCGATGGCGTGGACCTGGCGGTGCGCTACGGGCGGCCGCCCTTCGGGCCGGGGCTGGCGGTGGAACTGCTGTTCGAGCAGGAGATCGTCGCCGTCTGCAGTCCGATGCTGATGGCCGGCCGCGCGGTGCCTGAGACTGCGGATGAGCTTGCCGGCTATACGCTGCTGCACGACGCGCATAATTTCTGGCCGGAGTTCATCGAACGCCATTTCGGCGGAAGCCGGCAAGCGTCGTTCAAGGGCATCAGCTTCAACCAGACCTCGCACGCGATCGAGGCGGCGATCGCCGGCCAGGGCATCGTGCTCGCCAATGGCGATTTCGTGGCGCAGGATATAGCCGAAGGACGCCTTATCCGAATTTTCGAGGGATCGATGTCCGGGCCTTCGGATTTCTATCTCGTCTGGCCGCGCTATCGCAAATCGCCGGCGCTTCAGACGGTGATCGCCTGGATCAGCGAGGAGGCGGGCAAGGCACGGGAGCGCGCCCTGGCGTGATCTGCGCTTGGCCGCGGGCGCCGTCAGAGGCGCAGAGCGGTATCGAGCCGGTAGAGCAGGGCGTGAAACGCGCCCTTGCTGGGCTTGCGCCCCGGCATCTTGCCGACGATGCGCCGGATCTCTTCCGATGCGGCGGCGATCGCCCAGCGCAGTTCGGTTTCCCTGGTACCGGCTTCATCGTCCGCACCGAGCGAGAGCGCCTGGACGGCATAGGCGGCGGGGCCGAGGATATGATTGATCTGATGCGGCGTTTCGATCGGGTGGGTGTAGGGCGCACCGGCTGCGGCAATGGCTGCGCGGGCGGCAGCCTTGGCGGCGGGATCGTCGACCGCGCGCGCCGCTGCTTGAGCGCCCCACGCGGCCTTGCGCAGATGCGCGGTGCGCGGGCCCCCTTGCGCAAAGGCGCGGGCCGCCGCGATCGCCTCGCGCGGGCGGTCGTCGCCCGGCACGGCCGCCTCGAAGACCGGGAGCGCCCGCTCGGCTGTGAGCACCGCCCATCCGGTAATGTGGCGTAGGTCGTCTTCGGTGAGGAGCGGTGGCGGTGCGTCGTTGGTCATTTGAGGCGACATCGGTGTTTTGAGCGAGCCTGCGGCGGCAGATCCAGCGGAAAGCCGGCGGCTTTGTTGACGGGCTTCAGGGATCCGAAGCGGAGAGGACTAGCGCTCCCAGCCGGGCGTGAACGGGAAGCGTTCGGCCCACAGGGTCGCCAGCCGGGGATCGGTGTCGACGCGGCGGATCGTTTCCGTAAGCCCGGGCGCGACCTCATAGAACCGGCGCCGACCGGGAGACCAGCGCGACGCCGTTGCCACATAGAGGTCGAGTACCGACACGTCTTTGCCGAGAAGGTATCTGCCCGGGCGCAGCTCCGCCCCCATCCGCGCCCAGCAGTGGGCGATGCGCTCGAACAGGCGCGCCTTGACGGCAGCGTGGTTCTCTTCCCGTTCGACGATGCGGGATGGGTCGTCGGCAATCCAGTAGAGGGCGTAGATGGCCGCCGATACGAAGGTCATCCATCGCAGGAAGGCCGGTCGTGCCGGGTCTGTCGGCGCCGGTGCGAGCCGCCCGTCGGAGTGGGCATCGGCCAGCCAGATCAGGATCGCGGCGCTTTCGGTCATCAATTCGCCCGTCGGCAGCGCCAGGGCCGGAACCTGGCGTAGCGGATTGATGCGGGCGAGCCTGTTTGCTTCCTGCTTGCTCTCCCAGGGGGCGTGTTCCTCGACGCGATAGGGCAGGTTGAGAAGGGTCAGCGTTGCCTCGATCGGAACGGATCCCGAGGCTGACGCGCCATAGACGATAAACGGTTCGGCCAACGATCTTTCTCCTCCGTATGACGCAGCAGGGCTTCGGGCTCAAGCCTGCCCAGGTCCGTTCGAGACTCACCTGCACGTTCCCTCAAACGCTATGCGATTCAAGGGAAAACATGCAGTCATACCAAAGCGATGCGGCGGCATTCGCGCCGCTGACACGTCGCGCGGGCGAAGCTCTCCATCGCATCGCTGTCGCATAGATCCCGGCTTTCGCGATACAATCAAGGCCTTGAGGTGCAAAGGCATGATCGCTTGCAAATCCCGGTTGCGAAAGGGCGCGCGCCGGGTCCTGTCCACGGGCTGCCAGCCTGGTCGCCTGTCGAGGCCGCGCCGGGCGAGGCTAGCGCTCGTGCGGCCGCGCCACAGGAGCAAGACACGAGGACCAATTCGATGCCACCAGTGACCGCATCTGCCACCCTCGATCCCGATCTTTTGCTCAGGCAATCGCAGGAGCGTCTTTTGCGCGCGGAATGGTCGAGGGAGCGATTACTGGCCTTTCAACGCAGCGAGTTGCAGTCCGCCTTGCGGCACGCTGTCGGGGCATCGACCTATTACCGCGAGAGCATTGGCGAGCTGGTGGCTAGCGGTGCGCCGTTTCATGCCTTTCCGGTGCTGACGAAGCGGGCGCTGATGGAGAATTTCGACCGGATCGTCACCGATCCGAGGCTGAGTCGCGGCCTGATCGAGCAGCACCTGGATGGAGACGATCCCGGGTCGCTTCTTCTCGGACAATACCGTGTGGTGGCAACCGGCGGCACGACGGGCGAGCGTGGTATCGCGGCCTTCAACGATGCCGCCTGGCTTGCGGCAATCGCCAACATGGTGCGCTTCCAGGCGATCGTCGGCATTGACGATACCACGCGCAGCGTTGCCATCTTTGCCTCGTCGCCGGTGCATATTTCCTACCATATCGGCGTGGAGCTTCGCGCGATCCGGCCGGCTGCGCCACGCTTCAACGTGCTCATGCCGATCGAGGAGATCGTCGAGGGCCTCAACCTGCACCAGCCGGAGGTGATTTCGACCTATCCTTCCTTCGTGCGGGTGCTGGCGACGGAGCAGCAGGCCGGTCGGCTCAGGATCAGACCGAGGCTGTTTCGCACCAGCGCTGAAACGTTGACGCCGGAGGTGCGCGACCTCGCCGCCGAGACGTGGCAGGCGGCTATCGCCAACAGCTATGTGTGCACCGAGGCGGGGCCCATGGGCCACGAGTGCATCTTTGGCGATGGGCTGCATCTGGCCGAGGATTCCTTCGTCTTCGAGGTGGTGGACGAGAATGATCGCCCGGTGCCGGATGGGACCGAGGGCGCAAAGCTTCTGGTGACGACGCTCACCAATCGCGTGCTGCCGCTGGTGCGCTACGAAATCTCCGACATCGTTGCGATGGCGACGGAACCCTGTCCGTGCGGCCTGCCGTTCTGGCGGATCGCATCGATCGCCGGACGCAGGGAAGAGACACTGCATCTGCCCGGGCGAGGCGGCGGCGTCGTGCGCGTGCACGCGCACCGGCTGCGCTCGCCCCTGACCGGCACCGCCGGGGTGCGACAATTCCAGTTCGTGCAATTGCCCGATGGGCTGGAGATCACCATCGCCGTGTTTGAAGACGTGGATGCTGCCGCCGTCAGCGCTAAGGTCGATGAGGCCGCCAAGGCGGCGCTCGATGCGGTGGGCGCCGAGGCGGGCGGCGTGCGGGTGAGGGTGGTGGATGCCATCGAGCGCTCGGGGTCCGGCGCCAAGCAGAAACTGGTTGTCGCCTCGCCAGCCATCGAGTAGCCAGGACCGGTGACGGGAGCGTGAGAGGCGGCGACGGTCGGCCTTCTCGAAGACTTGCAGAATGGACATTTGCACCGCGGGACGCATCCTGAGGCGTTTCGCCCATGGCTGCGGCCGGAGACCCTTCGATGGTGGGGCAAGGTCGATGAATTCTGGGCGAGTGGAAAGCCGATCGTCTGAGATCCTTCGCGAGGCGGCGCCGTTGTTCTTCCACCCCGCGACCGCAAGTGCGTATAGTGTTGATTGGCAGGCAGCCGGCCGATAAGGACGCTGCGTGCCATACTGCCACACGGAGTTCTGAAGATTGAGCGTTGCCTTCACCAAGGAAGAAAGTGCCGAAACCGCCGCCGAGACGCTGCTGCCGGATCGCCCGATCTCGCCGCATCCGAACCTGGTGACGGAAGCCGGGTTGAAGGCGCTGGAGGCGCAGCTTCAGGAGGCGCGTGTGGCCTATGAGGCGGCGGCCACAGTCGACGACGTGAACGAAAAGCGCCGTCAGCAGGCCGGCCCCTTGCGCGACCTGCGCTATCTCGTCGAGCGGTTGCGCACGGCGCAACTGATGCCGGAGCCAGCGTCCAACGATACCGTCGCCTTCGGCAGCACGGTCACTTTCAGCCGCGACGACGGGCGGGTGCAGACCTACCGGATCGTCGGCGAGGACGAGGCCGATCCCAAGGTAGGATCGATCTCCTATGTCTCGCCGGTGGCGCGGATGCTCCTGGGCAAGGCGGTCGGCGACGTCATGAGCGTCGGCGACCAGGAGCTGGAACTCACCGCGATCGCGTGAGCGCGCTCTCGCAACCATCGGGCGGAACCTCAGCCCCGCGGCAATCCCTCAGGATACCCACGCTTTGGCATAGCTATCTTCGCCGTGATTATTATCGTATGCGATTAAATCGCATTGTATTGACATTGGATCGCACTTCGGTATTTATGTCGCATCCGATTTAATGGGGGGGCAGCAAGCCCATGGATGCCGGTGCGCCTCAGAGCGCTCGGGCATTCCCTGGAAAATCCCCGTCCACAGCGATCGGTCCGTCGACTGGAGGAAGCTGATGCAGTTTGAGCCCCAACGCGTGCAGGCCTATAGCGAGTTTTCGCTGGTGCTGGACCCTAGTGCCTATGAGCCATTGCCCGACGACTGGCTGGTGGGGATCACCGATGTCGTCGATTCGACCGGGGCGATCAGGTCCGGGCGCTACGAGGACGTCAACTACACGGGCGCCTCGGCGATCGCCGCGATCGGCAATGCCTGGGGCAATTTCGATTTCCCCTTCGTCTTTCGCGGCGATGGCGCCGCCTTTGCGCTTCCGCCGGAAGGGGAAATGACGGCGACCGCGGCGCTCAGGCAGATCGCGGCCTTCGTGAAGGATCGATTTCGCCTCGACCTGCGCGTCGGCCTGCTGAGCGTCAGGGAAATCCGCGCCAACGGGCAGGACGTGACGATCGCGCGCTACGCCGCTTCGAAAGACGCCACTTACGCAATGTTTGCGGGCGGCGGGCTCAAATGGGCGGAGCAGCAGCTGAAGAGGGGGCGCTACCAGCTTGAGCCGGACAAGGATGGCACCGAACCTGATCTGACGGGGCTTGCCTGCGAGTGGCGACCGTTTCCGAGCCGGCGCGGGCAGATTCTTTCGCTGCTGGTCGAGCCGACGGACGATGTGGCGCCGGCGCGTTTCGCGGCGCTCGCCAGAGACGTGATTGCCGTCTTCGACGAGGCGGCGCGGCAGTCGCATCCGTTGCCCGCGGAAATGGGCGTGCCGAAGGATGAGCGGGTCTATATCGCGCCAGAGCGCTGGCTGGGCGTTGCCGCCAATTCGGACTTTCGCAAATACGACGATGGTCTTCGCCTGACGGTGGACGCCGCAGTCGGGCAGATCGATCGGGTCGAAGCGATCCTCCTTGCGGCAAGGGCAAGGGGTGAGGTCAAATTCGGGCTGCACCGGCAATCACATGCGCTGATGACCTGCCTGGTACCGTCAGCCCGGCCGGATGCGCATCTGCATTTTCTCGACGGCATGGATGGCGGCTACGCGCGAGCGGCCGAAATGATGGAGTCGCGCAGGCGCGTCGAGGCGTAAGTGCGATCGAAACGGGCCGCTTCAAAGCAGCCCCGAGCCGGCGACACGACAAAGGGCGGCCAGCGGCCGCCCTCAGACTGCTGACAAGGACATCTCTGATCATCCCAGGCATGCTGAAAAAGCCCGTCGCCAGCCAGCGGCGCCGCGTCGGTGGCGCGGGAAATCATCCTGATGTCGAGCGTCGGCATTCCGGCTCTGCATCTCCTGCCGTGCCGACGCACGGCTGCTGGATCTCTGTGACAAGCACAGAGATGAGGGTGGAGAGGACGGGCGGTCTCATGCCGCCCGTCGTCGTTGGTTGCCGGCATAGGGATCGAAGCGACGGCTATTCCTTCTGGGATCCGCGTTGTATCGAGTGCAGCAGGTTGTCGCGCAGGCTTGCCACCGATTGCTGCACGACCGGAAAGTCGTCGCCGAGGCCGGTGGCTTCGAGGAGCGCCGAACCCGGCTCCGCGTCCACCAGTTCGCGACCGGCCGGCGTCAAGGTGAGGCGCACCTGCCGCTCGTCCGAAGGGTCGCGACGGCGCTGCAGATAGCCGTCTGCTTCGAGCTTCTTGAGGATCGGCGTTAGCGTGTTCGATTCCAGGAAGAGCTTTTCGCCAAGCATGCTGACGGTCTGGTCGTCTTCCTCCGATAGCGCCACCAGGGTCACGTATTGGGTGTAGGTCAGGCCCAGCTTGTCGAGCAGGGGTTTATAGGCGCGGCCAAAGGCGAGGTTTGCGGAATAGATTGCAAAGCAAAGGAAGTTGGAGAGCTTCTTGCCGCCCTTTGCAGGCGTGGTCTCAGGGCTCGCTGTTTTGGAGGCGGGCATGGGGGTGTCCTTTTTTCTCTTTCCGTATCTGCACTTAATATAAATCGTATCCGATTAAATCGCAATGGTGTTGACGTCGCCTTCAGCTTGATCTATATACATCGCATCCGATTGAAGCGGATACGCTTAATAAATCAAACAGAGAGGAAATGACATGACCACGAAGCTCGTATTCACTGGCAAGACCCACAACACCGGCGGCCGCAACGGCGGCACCCGCAGCCAAGACGGCATGCTGGAACTGAAGCTGTCGCAGCCGCATCCGGCCGCGGAAAACCTGTTCGGTGCCGCCTGGTCGGCCTGTTACATCGGCGCGATCGAGCTTGCTGCGCAACAGCGCAAGGTGAAGCTGCCGGCCGGCCCCGAGGTCGAGACCGACATCAATCTCAACGTCGACGACGGTTCATACTTCCTCAGCGCTCGGCTGAATGTCAGCCTGCCGGGCCTCGATCGCGACCTCGCCCATGAAATTATTCACGCCGCCCACGAGATCTGCCCGTACTCCAAGGCGACCCGTGGCAACATCGAAGTCGAGACCAATCTCGTCTAAGACCGCCTCAGGAAAATCCTTTTGATATCATCGGGATGTGCCGAACCTGGATCTCCAGCCGCGGCGCATCCCGATACCGTTTCAGGGGCTTCGTCCTTGCGCGCCGATCGCGGGCGGAGGCGGTCTTCCGGTCCGACCTCAGGGGAATGTAATTGGGCTGATCGGCAGAACTCCCGTTGTATGGAACGTGTCGCCTCCCGGGCCGATGCCCTCCGTCGCCGCTTGACAAAGATGGAGGACTGTTCGAGTTTCGCCTCATGATCTGCCGTCTCGCCAAACTGACGACCTCGAAAAAAGCCCCGTACCCGGGGCTGTCGGTCGTTGCGCGCAGAGCATAGCAAGCACAAGGATCAGATCGACCCCGCCGGTTCGGACGGGGTTTTCGCTTGCGCTCCGTCTCCGGTTTCTTGAAGGAGATGGAAATTCATGGAAGCCACATATTCAACGCCGAGCGGCCTCTGGCTGCCGCTGATCACGCCGTTTCGCGATGGCGAACTCGATGAGCGCTCGCTGCGCCGGCTGGTGGCGCACTTTGCCGCAGAACCGATCGACGGCTTCATCCTGGGTGCTACCACCGGGGAGGGCATGGCGCTCAGCGAGGCGGAATGCGAGCGGCTGGTTGCGATCACCAACGAGACCCTGGCTGCGGCGGGCAAGTGCATACCTGTCTATTTCGGCCTTTCGGGCAGCGACACGCTGAAGACGGTAAAGGCGCTGGAGCGGACGGCGCCTTGGGATATCACCGGCTATCTGATCGCCTGCCCCTATTACACAAGGCCGTCGCAACGCGGGCTCTTTGCCCATTTCTCGGCGCTTGCCGATGCCACCGGACGGCCGATCCTGATCTACAACATTCCCTACAGAACCGGGGTGAACCTCGGCAACGAGACGATGCTGCAGCTGGCGGAGCGGGAAAACATCGTCGGCGTCAAGGATTGTTCGGCGGATGCGACGCAATCCTTCGATCTGCTGCGCCACAAGCCCCAAGGTTTTTCGGTGCTGACCGGCGAAGACCCGCTGTTCTACACGGCGCTGACTCAAGGGGCGGAAGGCGGGATCACGGCTTCGGCGCATGTTCAAACGGCAGCCTTCGCCGCCATTCGCAACAGGCTGATATCCGGCGATCAACCGGGGGCTTTGGCCGACTGGCAGCGTCTTGCCGATCTGCCGAGGCTGCTGTTTGCCGAGCCGAGCCCGGCTCCGATCAAGCACTGGCTCTGGCGCTCAGGGCTCATCGACAGCCCGGAAATACGCCTGCCGATGGTGCCGGTCAGCCACGAGCTGGCAGCACGGATCGACCGGGCGATCGCCAGCCAGGACCGCGAAGGCTGACGGGCTTGCTGGAGCCCGGCCATTGTCGCTCGGCTAGAGCATCCGCTCTCAAGTGGAATCACTGGAGGCGGAAAGATGCTCTAGAATCAAAGTGCTACAGCGACCTTTGCGCGCCTGATAAGGCGCGCGGCGCTGTAGTGCATCTTTCCGCTTCAAGCGATCACGCTTGAAAGCGGGATGTTCTAGCCAGGGCCTTCAGCGCGCTGCAGTCACGGACGCCGCTTTGGTAGATCGCAACAAGCCGCTTTGCGATCCGCTCTGCGGCTTCGCAGCGTCGCGTCAGCCCGCGATCACGCAGGATGTCGTCGAAGATGCGCTCGATCTCCTGCATGTCATGGGGGTGTATCGCCTGTTGGCGGGTCGTGGAATGCATCGCGCGACCTCCAGAACTGGGGCGAAAGCGCGAATGAACTTTCAGCCGTTGGAGCCCGTATAAACAGTCCAACGATGGGCGTGAGTATGCGCCGTTCCGTGGCGAATACAATGAAGCCTTGGGGTTGTGTGCGATGGCCGGGTCGGAGTGACCGTGGCTCAGCGCCAGAAGCGCTTGGCGTCGATCACGTCGTCAAGTGCGCTCTGCGCGTGGTCGATCAGCTTGTCCTTGTCGGCGTGCACAACGAGCGTTTCGGCGTCCGGATGATCCTCAAGGCCGATCTCGCTGAGCACGAGGGGACCGGACACGAGATCGTTCAGCGTGCCGAGCCGGTCCTGCAGTCCGCTCATAGCATCGATGAACCGCTTATGGCGCCGCGTGCCCCGCTTGTCGTCAAACAGCGCGGCAAAGAATTCGGCGGCATAACGCAGCTTCTTGGCATCCTTGCGGGCCTCGTGCCGCTCATCGTCGCTCACCTTGGCGAGTGCGCGGCCATGTTTCTTGAGCTTGCGGCGCGCGCGGTCGAGAACGGCTTCGGCGAAATCGGCCACCGGCCGGTCGCGAAGCTCGGTGGGCGGCGTCGACAGATAGTCGCCGCAGTGCAGCCATTGCTGGATATCGAGAAGAAGGGCGCGGCCGCGTGCGCCGTCGAGGGCCTCGAAGACTTCGACGTAGCGGGCGGCGCGCGCCGTCTTCAGGCGGTCGCGCAACTCCGGCTCCGGATCACGCGTCAGGAGAACGTCAACATCGCGGGCCTTGCCGAAAACGCCAGCCAGCCATTTCAGCTCGCCGTTGATGCGCGCGCTCTCCTCATCGCCAAGCATATCCTTGTAGAGCGAGATAGCCGAGCGCAGGCGGCGAAGGGCGACGCGGACCTGGTGCAGCGCCTCCGGGTTCTTTCGTTCACGCAGCACGTCCTCGTTCAGGCGGTAGTGCCTGAGACAGGCAAGCGCGATGGTGCGGAAACTCTTCGTCACCCGCATCTCGCGGTCGAGCACGACCGGCTCCGCCTTGAAGACGATCGGCCTGGCGTCGATCAGACGGAAGCCGCGCTCGGCCTTGGAAAGAACGCCCAAGCGGAAGGGAACGATCGCCTCGATGCGGCGAGCGAGGGTGAAAAGCGCCTTCGGGTCGCCATCCTTCAGCTCGAGTTCGATTTCGCCGACGGCGGTCTGGCGATTGCCTGAGGCGATCATTCCACGGTCGAGGGCCACTTCGATCTGCGTGCCGTCCTGGTCAACCTCCCAGGTCCTGCGCTCGACCTTGACGGTAAAGTGCGGCTCCAGATCGTCGGGCTCAAGGTCAAACGCGGCGGCAAGCGGGGTGGTGTGATCGACGACCGGCTCATCGGCGGAAAGCGGCTGCTCCCATTCCGGACGGGCAAAGACCGATGCGCCGGGGCCGGTCGCCTTGATCGTCTGGGTGCGTGCCGCGCCGACCGTGCGGATGCGCAGCGTGAAGCCTGACTGATAGAGATCACGGCCGCGCGTATCGAAATAGACGGACCGTTGCTGCTCCGTGCGCGCCGGCTCACCAAGGAGGCCGGATGCGGCAAAGCGGTCAAGATCTTCTTGAGAGAGCTCGAGCTTGAGTTCGATTTCGGTGTTCAAACCATCCTCCATGAGCGCGAGGTCATACACTAACGCCATTTGAGCACATTGGTTCGCGTTCTGGATGACATGGATCATATTGCGGGCGCAGAGACGGAAAGCCGATCGGCCGGGAAGTCGCGCTCGCCGAGACGTGACTGGCCGACAAGGAAATCAGGCTCGACATTTGCCGCTCGATGCCTGGATCATCTGCGCAATTCCGGACGGAAAACCGCTTCGCACTTTTCCTGGAATTGCTCTTTGTATTGGACGCAAATCCAGGCGGAAAACCGCTTCACACTTTTCCTGGAATTGCTTTAAGCTCCCGGCATTTCATGCCACGGAATTGATAAATGTCGCTTCGCCTTGCCACCTTCAATATCGAGAACCTTTTGAGCCGCTTCGATTTTTCCGGCTTTCGCAACCAACTCAAGCAGGACCGGGTCCTCAGGCTCTTCGACGTGAAGACGGAAGCCGAATACCAGCGGCTGGAGGAGGCGCGCACCATCGCGCACACCGATGATACGCGGCAGATGTCGGCGCTCGCGATCGCCGATTGCGATGCGGATATCCTTTGCCTGCAGGAGGCCGACAACATGGCCTCGCTGCAGGCCTTCGAATACAACTATCTCTTCCGCATGGTGGGTAACGGCTACCGGCAGAAATATCTGATCGAAGGCAACGATTCGCGCGGCATCGACGTGGCCGTGCTGATGCGCGAGGAGACACGCGACGGCCAGCCGATCGAGTGCCTGGATGTGAAGAGCCATGCGGGGCTGACCTATGAAGATCTCGACCTCTTCAACGACAGAATAGCGCTCACCAACCGGCCGGCCGACCGGATCTTCAAGCGCGATTGCCTGGAGCTCGACCTGCGCATCGGCGGGCGGCCGCTGACGCTTTATGTCGTGCACTTCAAGTCGATGGGGCCGGCGCGCGAAGGGCTCGACGGCCGGCAGGCGACGATGCCGCTGCGCGTGGCGGAGGCGAGCGCCGTGCGCCATATCATCGAGAGCCGCTTCGGCCGCGGGAAGACCGCCGACAAGATGTTTGCGATCTGCGGCGACATGAACGACTACCAGGAGAAGGTGAACATCCTCGGCGACCGGCGCAACGGCTACCAGTTCGTGCCGCACGAGGAGGAAACGAGCTCGCTCGACGTGTTCAGCCATGACGGCTTCGTGGAAAACCCGATGCTGCGCCGGCCGGTGATGGACCGCTGGACGCTGTTTCACAGCCGCGGACCGCAGGAGCGGCACCTCTGCCAGCTCGACTATATCTGGCTGTCGCCGGCGCTTGCCAAGCGCAACCAATCCCAGGTGCCCGAGGTCATCCGCGGCGGCCAGCCGTTCCGCACGATTTTTCCGCCGGGGCTCGACGTGGAGCGCTACCCGCGCACCGGCTGGGACCGGCCGAAGGCGTCGGACCATTGCCCCGTGGCCATAACGCTGGATGTGTGACGATGGGCGTTCTTGAAAGCAATACGGCGCTGTGGCCGGCCGAGGGCGTCATTATCCCGATCGACGACGTCGATATCCGCGTCAACGGCGCGGCGCATCCGTTTCACCTCGATGAGGTCGAGCGGGCGCAGGAGAATTGGCAACGCGAAATCGCGGCCAATCCACATCTCTTTGACGGCCGGATGGTGCTGCAGCGGGCGCTTCGCATCGAGGACGGGCGGATCCGGGGCGAGGGGCATGTTGTGCCCTATTCGACCTTTCTCTGGTGGCGGAAGACGCGGGCCGAAGGCGCCTTCCATCTCTTCGCCATGCCGGCGATCCTGTCTTCCGACGGCGCGTTGATCCTGGTGCGCATGGGGTCGCACACCGCCAATCCGGCCCGCGTCTACAGCCCCTCCGGCTCGCTGGAGCCAGAGGATATCGTCGACGGCCGCTGCGACATCGCCGGCAACATTCGCCGCGAGGCGCTGGAAGAAACCGGCATCGATCTCGCGCTTGCGACGGCCGAGCCCGGCTATCACCTCCTGCATATGGACCGCGCCGTGACCGTGCTTCGCGTCTACCGCTATCCGGAAACGGCGGCGGCGCTGGTTGCCCGCGTGGCGGCGCATGTCGCTGGTGATCTCGAGCCGGAGATCGACGAGGCGATTGCCGTTTTCGGGCCGGATCCGGACGCGAACAACTATCCGCCCTTCATCCTGCCTATCCTGAAGTGGCTGTTTCGGTAACATCCGCTCGCCACGGCCTTGAATCAATAAATCGCGCTATCTTTTTGTATTTGTAGTGCTTATGCCGCGCGCGTCTGCTTGCGCCTTAGGCCCTGTTGATGCGCAGGAAGAACTGCCACGCCTTCACACATGCCCGCGCCCCTCGGTCCTCACATCCCAACAATCAGGAAGGACCGCGCAGGGTGGAAAGCGGACTTCCGCCGGACCAGCCACCGACACTGCAGTCTCACAACGTGAAAGCAATATCGTCGGCAGATAAGTCCGCAAGCGAAACGCCTTCGATGAGGATACCTTCGGTTTCACCATGAAAGGCTACATAGAGACCCTCCTCTGTGTCATGCGAGGCAGCCACAAAGGAATCGAAATTATAGATGTTGGTGTCGCCAGGATAGAAGCCCCCCAACTCGATCACGTCGCCACTTTGGGTGTCAAAATCGACGATATGGTCGATGCTGCTATGGCGAACCTCAAATCCACTCCAGTGGAATGTGTCAGCGCCCTCACCGCCGATCAGACGATCCGCACCGTCGCCTCCAGAGAGGTGGTCATCGCCTTCACCCCCACTAAGTGAGTCGACTCCGGCACCGCCTTCAAGGCGGTCATCATCGCCTTCGCCATAGAGATAGTCATTATTTTCGCCGCCAATCAGGCGGTCGGCCCCATTGCCGCCGAAGAGGTTGTCGCGACTGAGGCCACCGAGCAAAGTATCATTGCCGCTGCCGGTATGTGCGTAAACCCGCTCAAAATTGTGAAAGGCCGTACCGGTCGATGTAACGCCATTGACCACATCGACCGTGACATCATCGGTCCGATCCGCATCCTCGAACCGTAACGTGTCGTCACCGTCGCCGCCGTCGAGTTCGGCAGATGAAAGTGTCGTTGTGATGCTGTCGTCGCCACTGCCGCCAGAAAGATGATTGGCCCCGAACCGATCGATTATCGTGTCGTTGCCCGCACCGGCGTCGATAACATCAGCACCCAGGGAACTCATTTGATTATGGGTGTTCGGCAATGACTGGCCGCCGATGATGTCCGCGCCGTCTCCGGTCGAGATCACGTCGTCACCCGTGCCACCCTCAACAATGTCCTTGCCGCTACCGGTCGTCAGCTCCAGCCGCTCAATGCCGCGGTAGAAGATGTGATTGTCGGTCTCAGCCGGGTCACCGAAGGTTACGTGGCGGTTCATGCCGTTAAACGTGACTCGGTTGCCCGTCCCTGAAAGATTGATGACCAGCGTATCGATGCCGGCACCTCCCCGCGCCACGCCGCCCGTTCCGTTGAGTTCCAGCCGGTCATCGCCATCGCCGCCATCGAGCTCGTCATAGCCGCTGAAGCTCACCAAGCCGTCGTTACCGGCCCCGCCATAGAGAAAATCGTTCCCAAGCCCGCCGTCCAGCGTGTCATTGGCGCCGAGACCCCAGATATTGTCGTTTTCGTTTGTCCCGAACAGGGTGTCGTTTGCATCAGTGCCGACTATCTTTGCCATTGTTTTCATCCTCCTGAAAGCAATCTATAAGCAAACAACAATTGCAAACAAGTATTATATTTATTAAGTGCAGTCATTTATTGTACTTCAATTATAATTCAAAACTTAAATTAATATCCATCACTGTCATTCAAATAACTGAAAGCCGGCGCGATCCTGGAACAACTGGCGTTGAGATCGATTACGCTAGCCCGAAGCGCCCGAGCCAGGCGCGGGACGGCTGGCAAGACTCGGATCTACGATTGTTAGTAGTTGCTGATGTTTCCTTCAACTTTTGCTACTGATCTCGAGATGATGGAAGGTAGCGCGGTAACTGTGTGCCGCAGGCTGTTGAGCAAGATGGGAGAGCGCTCATGGCAACGGGGACAGGTTTCACGCCCGGGGAATGGGGGCAGGTACACTGCGTCCAAAACGTGGGTTGGTACCGTTTCCGACTGGGGGTATTCGAGGGGATGGTTATATCCATCACAGCTACGAGGGCTTCTACCCAGATGCTGATCCGGCCGAAATCGCCCGCCTGAAATCCGTCCATCGGTTGCCCATCGACCACATTCCAATGGATATCAACCCAGTCGTGATGAACACGGGCGACAGATTGTTTCTCATCGATGCGGGCGCGGGGCGGACACTTACATGGCGTGGCGACATGGGTCGTCTGATAGACAATCTCGGCGCGGCCGGTACTGATCCGAAAGACATCGACGCGGTCCTGATGACCCACCTGCATCCGGATCACGCCTTTGGCCTCATCCATCCCGACGGTAGCGCGACCTTCCCCAACGCGAAGCTTTTCTGCACCGATCGGGAATGGGCTGAATGGACCGATCCGGAAAACTTGAATCGGAATGACTTCCGATCGGAGTGGACGGGAGGAGCACTTGAAGCAGTGGCTCCTTATCGCGACAGGCTGAGGCTTTTCTCAGTCGGCGAGACCCTGTTCCCGGGAGTGTCCACGTTTTCCGTCGCGGGTCATACCGCCGGGATGTGCGCCTACATCTTCGAGAGCGAAGGGCAAAAAATTGTCTTCACCGGTGACGTCTGCCACCATCAGGTATACGACCCGGCTCATCCGGAATGGTATTTCCATATGGACTACGATACCAACCCGCAGCAGGCCGCGGATGCGAAGACCGCGATTTTCGCCAAGGTCGTGACCGAGGGTATTCGCTATCATGGCTACCATTTCCCTTTCCCGGGAATTGGGGACGTCGTGCCATTGGGCGACGGCACGTATCACTTTCATCCGGAGGCTGTTGCACCGCGCCATTAAGAGCCAAGTTCAGCCGTCGGTGGCTCGCAACCGGCGAACGATTGGTATTGGATTTTCTCGAGGAAGTCCGACGAGGGCTTACGCGGAAGACAGCAAATAAGCTCGGTCAATGTCTGCAGGTATTGCGACATAATCCCGGAAGTTTGGACGGCTCTCGTGAGCCTTTAATAGAGGTGCGTAGCGCTACGAACCCATGACACCTGCTCCGAGTTGTGCACGGGTGCTTTTTAACACTTGCCGCCCGCGCCCCGACGCTGCAAAGTTCGGGGCATCTTCGCAAGGGGACATGAATGGCGCTGAGTTACGCGATCTACGACGTCTTTACCGACAGGCAACTCGAAGGCAATCCACTGGCTGTGGTCTTCGGCGCCGACCGGCTGGACGACGAGGCGATGCAGGCGATCGCGCAGGAATTCAACCTGTCGGAGACGGTGTTCATCCGCAGGCCCGGGGGCGCCGCGCATACGGCGAAGCTCCGGATCTTCACCCCCAGCCAGGAACTGCCCTTTGCCGGACATCCGACCGTTGGCGCGGCGATCGCTATCGCCGAGGCGCAGCATGGCGCGATCGAGGAGGGGATCGACCTTGTGCAGGTGCTGGAGGAGAAGGTGGGTCCGGTGCGCTGCGCCGTCCGCCTCAAGTCGAGGGCTGCGAGCTTTGCCGAGTTCGACCTGCCGCGCAAATCGGTACGGCTCGATGCGCGCTTCGACCGGCAGGCGATTGCCGATGCGTTGAGCCTGAAACAATCACAGATCGGCTTCGAGAACCACGTGCCTTCGTTCTGGAGTGCCGGCGCGCCCTTCGTCATGGTGCCGGTGCACGATGTTGCGGCGGTTTCTTCGATCGAGTTCGATTCGCAACGCTGGGAGCAACTGACGCCGATGGCCGAGGGGCGGCTGGCCCCGGCCTATGTCTATTGTCGCGGCGGCGTGAATCACTCGGCGCGCTTCCACGCGCGCAAGTTCGGCCCCGGTGCCGGCAACCTCGAGGACCCGGCGACCGGCTCGGCCGTGGCCGCTCTCTCCGGTGCCATCCATTTTTTCGACCAGTTCGTCGACGGTCATCACCCGGTGCTGGTCGAGCAGGGGGTGGAAATGGGACGGCCGTCCTTCATCCACCTGCATCTGGATATCGCCGGCGGCGAGATCAGCAATGCCCGCATCGGCGGCCACGCAGTGAAGATCGGCGCAGGCGAACTTTTCGTCTGAAGCGGGAGCTAAGCGTTTTGGAAAAGAGAAATTCAATCAGCGTTTTAGGAGAATTTGGTGGGTGATCACGGGCTCGAACCGTGGACCCGCTGATTAAGAGTCAGCTGCTCTACCAACTGAGCTAATCACCCATCCGCGACCGCGTCGGTCAAGTCCCGTCGCTGTCGTGAGGGGGCGTATAAAGGCGTTCGATTGGCTTGTCCAGCGCCTTTGTGAAAATCTTTTGAAAAACTTCATAGGGCCAAGGCGCGCCCTGTGGAGAACGCCCCGCACACCGCCGTGGTTGTAGGGAACACGGGAGTCACGACGAAAGACGCGTTTGACAACTGCCGCTTTGACCTGGGCGGCCGCTTCATCGGCGTGCGCTGATGGCGCGGCCAGGCGAGAGCAAACGCAATCAACTCGGAGCCGGATGGAAACGCTGTGGGTTTATCGTCGCGTGACGCAAATACCCTCTTGAGTGTCATCGGCCCGTGCGCTAAAGCGACGCCACGGATGGGTGATTAGCTCAGTTGGTAGAGCAGCTGACTCTTAATCAGCGGGTCCACGGTTCGAGCCCGTGATCACCCACCAAAACTTCTCCTAAGACGCTGATTAAATTCCAATTTTTCCGGCAGGCATATTGGTGCGCTTTCCAGGCTCTGGGAGGTATCCACGGCCCGTTCCTAAGCATCCGGCGTGACCGCGTGCCGTCCTGTCCGCCGACACTTGTTGCGATGGCCTACGAGGCGCATCAGCGGCGCCATAATCCCGACCGGCGATATGTGCAGTGCTCGACCAGCGCGATTGGTCGCCTGGTCGAGCCGGTCGGGGGCGCTGCCAACGGCACCGGCCACGCCCTCATCAAACGGTGCGCCGAACATTCATGACGGCGTGACCAATATCGTCGTCCGACGCTGCTGCCGTTCATTTGGCGGGAAAGTATCGGAGCGTTCCGGCGAGCCGCGGGCCGGTCGATCCCTGGGTATCCATCGGGTGATTGATGCCGTCGTTCACGGGCAATTCTTCAAAATCAAAGGGGCTCACGCCTTCGAGACACGCTGCATTGACGCCGTAGAAATCGGGGTTCGCGCGCGGCTTGTGGAAGGTGTAGATGCCGCATTTTGAGCAAAAGAAATGCTCGGCCGCCTTTGTGTTGAACTGATACCTGGTCAGCGCCTCACCGCCTGAAAGCACAGTGACGCCGTCCTTTGCGGCGGAGACGGCAACCGCGCCCTTCAACTGGCAGTAAGAGCAGGTGCAGCGGCGGGCCGTATGAAGACCGTTCTTCAATCGAACATTGAAACGAACTGTTTTGCAGTGACAGGCGTCGTTGAGGTCCTGAACGTCGAGATTCATGGAAGCATCCATCTGATTTTGAAGCGCAATTGACGTCCTTTTCTTAGGGGCTGGATTGCGGATGCTCAAGTGCGGGCAAAGCGAATGGCATGCCGGGCGGAAGGTGAGGACAGCCGTGACGACCCTTGGAGGCCTCTCCGCCTCATCGCGGCAGCGCCTCGACGTCGTGGCGTGAGGGGCGTGGCTCTGTGGTCGCGATGTCAACGATGCTGCCGATGCAGATCAGTGCGAAGAAGACGGAGAACGAGACAATGACAATCAATCGCTCCGTTTTGAACTCTTCGCCGCGGTGGAAAAGCCGCGTCTGTTGGCGATAAAGGCCGGATCGACCCCTGCGGCACGCTCGCACCCGTCACCTGTTGCTCCCGTGCAACAGGCGCTTCGTCATTCCGACAGTTTGCGATTGTGCTCTTGCCGCAGAAGTAAACTCGTGTAATTTTCACCAAATCGGAGCTCAAACTAGAGGAGGCATACGATGATTCATAATTTTGTTCAGATGCTCGCCTCTGGTGGAATGGCTTGCTCGTCACGACGAGTGTGCCACAATTCTGTGAATTACTTCGGCGCATAAACGCGACCCGAGTTCCGCCTTTTCGTATTTTCCATTTTGACTTGATGTGACCGGTTCCCGGAACGCGTTTCCGTGTCCGCGCGCATCCATAATCTAAAGGACCGGCCGCTCGCGGCGGCGGGAATAATCATGCGCGAATTGCAACTTACCTCCGCCGGCACCCTGCCGGCGATCATGGACGATCTGTTTCGAACGTTCGGCTTCCGGCGAACCGTCGGTGCCTTCCTTGTTGCTGCCTGGAGGCGTCGCCGGACGCTCAACCAGCTCAGCCATCTCTCGGATCACTTGCTCCGCGATATCGGCGCGGAGGAAGGCGTGAAGAAGCCCGAGATGGCCGACATATCCCTCTGGCAAATGCCGGTCGGCTATCCGGTTGTGAGACACAACTGAGGCCCGCGTCAGCGGGCCTCAGGCTGCTGGCAAACCCTAAGATGGCTTCCTGCCGCGAAGGGCGTCCCATTCTCCGTCATCCTCGCCCTTGTGGCGGGGATGTGAGCGACCCGACGTCCGTCGGGTCGAAAGACCTTTCGGCCCAAGGACTTGGGCTGGTTTCGCAGTTCCAGCGCGCAATTGGGTGGCAGCGCCGGTTGTGTGTGAACGCGGCTGATCCTGCAACGCCGCGCATCTGCTCAGGCGCGCAAAGGTCGCCGTAGCACTTTGAATTGCTGCATGTTTTTGCCCTTTAACGGGCTACGAACAAAGGAAACATGCCGTCGGCAAGTCATCTCTCGTCACCAGCGTGTTGCAGTCGGATCGGAGATCAGGGTGCCAGCGCGGTCGCCGCTGATTGTTGTTCGGCGGCGAGCTTGGCGGCGCAGTCGTGTTTTATCATCGCCGCTGCGAGGTTCGCTCGCCCGGTACCGGTGGCCTTCGCCTTTGCTGCCGCCATGTCCCTGCACCAGTTTGCGTCGAGAACCTCTTCGGGGATGTGCGGCATGCAGGACGAGAGAAGCAACAGCAAACATAGCAACGCGACGCGCATTCAAGGCTCCTTTGCGGGTGCCGGATTCTTATCATCAGCGAACCGAAAGGAAACACGTGCTTGTGCTTGGGGGCTGCCTGATAGCCCTTGTTTCATGCGACCACCCGCTGGCCGGCGGTGCGGCAGGGGTGGTCGCGTTTCGTGGCCGTTACGGTGTCGTTGCCGGCTGAGTCGTCGACGGTTGCGTCGTTGACGGTTCGGTCGTGGACGGCTGAGTGGTCGAGGGCTGCGTCGTCGACTGGTCAGTCGTTGCCGGCTGCTGCGTCGTTGCTGGCTTCTGCTCGGTCGTCGCGGGCTCCGTCGTCGTTGTCGCCGGTGCCGTCTCGGTGGCCTGCTTGGCCCCCGGTTGCAGGTACACGACGCCAAGAATGATGAGCACGATCACAACCACGATGCCGATGACTGTGTTTCGATTCATGCAGGCTTCTCCTCAGGTTAAGTGCCTCAGAGGTGTAAATGGAGCGGTCGGTCGAATAATCAACGGCCAAACTCGCGGATCGGTTGAAAAACGATCCATCCGGTCGCGCAGCGACCGGCCGTGCCGTTGATCTTCGGCTTGGAGACATGGCCGGGAGCGGCACGGTGATGGGTTCTCGAGCGTGGCTGTGCCGGGAGAGCCGGCGCTTTTCCGGGTGAAGGCTCACTGGTAAGGGCCGCGGACCGCGAGCCTAGCGCTCGCCGCCGGCGGTGGATTTGGGCACGGGGGTGATGAAGCCGAGCCGCAGCAATTGCTTCGAACCGCCGAATTTCACCGACGAATGGGAAAAGAGCTGCAGCGCGCCGGTGCCGGCGAGGGCTTCCGTCATCTTCGCGTAGGCCGCCGAACCGTCGAAGTATTGGCCGTCGGCGACGGCATCCTCGATGACCTTTTCGTAGTCGGCGAAGAACTTGAAATGCAGGAGGGCGCCGAGCACCGAGGAGAAGTTGCGCTGATAGGGCAGCGGCTGATGGATGCTGGCGCCGAAGCGACAGTCCTCGTCCCAGAAGATCAGCGGATACTTGATCAGTTCCAGGTCGGATTCGAACTCGCGGTGGCGGGCGCCGCCCTTGACCGTGATCGCGCGCGTGGTCGTTGCCAGCGAATAGCCACGGCTATCGAAATGATCGGCGACTTCCCACGGGGCTCGGGTTTTCAGCTGATTGACGTCTGCCGTGCCCAGATTGACCGGATACATATCCAGCGTCGGTGCGGGCAGCCGTGAAATCTTCAGATCCTCGAGCGTATGGATCACCGACCACAGCGTGCGGTTCTCGCAATCGTCGTAGATCAGGAACTCATCGGAATCGACGTTGAGGTACCAGCGGTCGCCGCCATAGCGCGCAAACAGCGCCTCCCTCCAGAGGCGGCCGCGCCGGGCTTCCGCGTAGCGAAGCGCAGACGCCCACAGGTCGACATCGGGCTCGCCCAGTAGATATTCGCGCGTCCCATCGGTCGAGGCATCATCGACGCAGATGAAACGGGTAACGCCCAGCGACCGGTAATGCGTCAGAAAGCCGGGCATCAGCTTGGCATCGTTGCGGCTGAGGAAAACCAGCGGGAGATCATCAGGGTAGAGCGACGTTTGCCCCTGCGGGCTGACGCAGCGCAGATCGACTTCGCGGCTCTCCGTCCGTTCGCGACGCTCGACCTTGGCGGATTCGTACCAGGTGATGAGGCGATCGAAGAGGTTTCGGTCCGAGATCATCTCGGCGTCGGATTGATCCCTGAAGGGATAGGTAATGTCTTTCATTCCCATTCCGATATGTATTCTTCATACATAATATGGGGCGACTTAGATCAAAAACACCGGTGAGGCAATTGCCTGATGGCATCGACCCGGCGATGCCGCGAGTGGCGCATTGCCTGTCTCTGGAGCGCGAAATCGTACTAACTGGCGGTGAAAAGATCCTTGGGGCAGAGCATGAAGCGTCTCCTTCGTTCGATCCGAAAGAGAATTCGTTACTTCACCAATGCGCGCACGGTGACGATCGATGGCATCCGGCTGGTGTCCGACGCGGCGCGCGTTCCGGCCGTCGTGCGCGACCTGATGTATCGCGAAGTCTACGAGGATACGGAACGCAACATCCTGCTTCGGCTGCTAAAGCCCGGCTCGAAGGTGCTGGAAGTCGGCACCGGCGTCGGCTTCATCGCGCTGCTTGCGGCAAAGATCTGCGGCGCTTCGAACGTGCTGACCTATGAGGCCAATGCGTCGCTGGAGCCGCTGATCCGCGAGAACTTCCAGCTGAACGGCATCGAGCCCGCCTTGCGGCTCAGAGCCATGACGGCTGACGGGCGCAGGATCTCCTTCTACCGGAGCGACAACATCATTTTGTCGAGCGCCTACGACCGTCAGCTGCCGGGCGCGAAAGTGGAGATCGAAAGCGACGTCTTCTCCGAGGTACTCCAGACCTATCGCCCCGATGTGCTGATCATGGATGTGGAAGGCAGCGAGGATGAATTGCTGCGCGTTGCCGATTTCGGCTCGGTCAGGGATATCCTGGTGGAACTGCACCCGCATGTCATCGGCGAGGCGAAGGTCGAGGAATTGAAGGCGATCCTGGCGGACAAGGGGTTCCGGCAAGGCGAGACCGACCGCAAGACCTTCCATTTCCACCGGAACCGCGCTTGAACGCAGCCGATTTCGCTCGCCATGACGCGACCATCGCAACTTTTTGGCGGGTCGTTGGTTACTCCTGCATTCACGTTCACTGGGCTAGCCTTGAGGTCCTCTCAATGGGTAGCGGGTGGAGGAGACTGATATGACACACAAGATGAGCAAACTTCTGGCCGTGCTCCTGGTCGCCGCAGGCGCCGTAGGCGCCGTCACGGCGCTGCCTTCGGTATCTCCGGCGCAGTCCCTTGATCTCTACATCGGACCTCGCGGCGACGATGGCGACTGGGATCGGGACTATCGGCGCGAACGCCGCTATGACGACGATTACTACAGCCCGCGGCGCGGCTGCAGCGCCCGCCAGGCCATTCGCCGCGCCTATGGCTATGGCATGCGTGATCCCGAGATCGCCGGAATGAGCCGCAACCGAATCGTCGTCGAGGGCATCGGACGGCGTGGACAATACGCCAGGATCTATCTCGCCAACCGCAGCGGTTGCCCGCGCATCCGCTAGATCACTTCATTGTTTCATCGAAACACTGAAGTGATCTTTGAAATTACGCAATTCTGGACGGAAAACCGTTTCGCACTTTTCCTGGAATTGCTCTAACGTGTCTCCCTGTCTCGACCGCGCGCTTGGTGCGGTCAGGGGGCGCGGTCGAGGGCGCAGTCGGGAATTGCCTGCGCCGCGCAAAGGACACGCGGCAAATGCTCCTCGTTCCGTATTCCGCAGTGCGAGGCGGCGGCGTGATGCTCGTGCCTGGCTCGCCGCAATGGGGTGAACGCCGCTGGTCCGTTCCCTTGAGGAAGGGCAATGTGATATAGCGTCCGCCGATGATCATTCCGACCTCTTCGACATCCACACCGCTCGGCGAGCGTGCTTGCGGCACCTGCACCCTTTGCTGCCGGCTGCCGGATATCGACGCGTTGGAAAAACCGGCAAACGACTGGTGCCGGCATTGCATCGACGGTGAGGGGTGCCGGATCTATGAGCAGCGGCCGCAGCTCTGTCGCGACTTCCTCTGTCTTTGGCGCACGGATGAGGGCCTGGACGACACCTGGGATCCGGCGCGCTCGCGCATGATGATCTATCGGCAGGGGCCGCAGGTCACCGTTCTCGTCGATCCCGATTATCCGGAAATCTGGAAGCAGACGCCCTATGCCGAGACGCTGCAGCGCTGGGCGCGCGCGGGCGAAGCCGGGCAATATGTGATCGTCTTTATCGGCGACGCCGTGTTCAAGGTCGACTGACACGCGCGACAAAGCGCGAAAAAGAAAGAGCCCCGCACGAGGGCGGGGCAAGCAGGCACCCAAAATGGCTCGGGGTGCGGGGAAGCGCAGTCAGAAAGAACGTACTGCGCGGTACGGAAGCTAGCGCGCATCCGCCAGCCGGGGGAAGGCCTGATTCGGCGATTCCGGTACGCTCGCCAAAATAAATCCTGAGAAGAGCCGAGCGGCGGGGCATCGCCGCCGCGCCCGTCTTTTGCAGCTTCCGGTCTTGAGCGGGGCCGATTGACTTTGTCGGGCTCCGCCTCATTTCCGAAAGGAGAAACTGACGGAGACGATGATGTCAAAGACGATGCTCATGGTCCTCTGCCTACTGCATGTTCTTGTCCTTTAATCGTACCCGATTAAAGGACAAGAACATGCAGCAATTCAAAGTGCTACAGCGACCTTTGCGCGTCTGATAAGACGCGCGGCGCTGTAGCGCTTCTTGCCCTGTCGGCCTGCGGCAACACCGCGCGCGGCTTTCGGCAGGATGGTGCCGAGACCGGCCATGCACTCGACGACGCGACGCACCGGGTGCTGAAGTCGACTTCGAAATAGAGCAATTCCAGGAAAAGTGCGAAACGGCTTTCCGTTCGGAATTGCGTAATTTCAAAGACTTAGTTCACTTCAGTGTTTCGATGAAACAATGAAATGATGTAGGGCGCAAGAACCCGACACAGGAAAGGCACTTCGGCCTTTCCTGTGTTCGCGCTCGATGGTGGTGCGGTCGGTGCCCGGACGAGCGTTATCGCGGCCGCAAGGCGTTCGGCTGAGCGACCGTTTCGCTGCTCGAAAAGATGACGACTGCAAACAGCAGCACGCCGACGAAGGCGACGATCGAGGCCGCGGCGACGATGGGCTCGATCTCGGGCCTGCCGGTGACCATCAGATAGAGCGACGGCACCAGCACGGCGACGCCTGAGGTGTAGACGTAATATTGGATCATGGCGAGCCGGCGCTCGGCCTTGGCGGGATTGAGCGCATAATAGATGCCGAAGATTGCCATCGTGACCCAGCCGAGCAGGTTTGTATGGGCATGCGCCGGCGTGGCGGCATGATCCTGACTAATAGCCATGTGCAGGCCGATACAGAGGCCGATGATCAGGAATATGATTGCGGTCTTGAAATACAATTGAGCAAGGCGCGGCATCGATTCTCTCCTCTTGATGCTCCCCGCTTACTTTATTAGCATTTTTGCAAATTAATAATGATTGCCAATATTGGGCACTTTGCGCCGTCGTCATGCCCGCGAGCGGATCCATGCGACCGGGCGGTTGCCGCGGCCAATGCGGCGCGCTTGCGCGTGGCCATGTCGTTGAAAGCGGTGAGGTTCTGGCGCTGCAGATAGGCGGATATCGCGGCTTCCACGCCGCGCTCATTGCCGCCTTCGGCTTCCCAGAAGGCTTCCATGGCGGCGAAGAGGGCGGACTTGTCGAGCGTCATGGTCATCTGAGATCGGCACCGAACTGCTGGCGGTGGTTGAGGGTGCCGTGGACGGCCTGGCTGTAGGGGGAGCGTTCCGCGTCGAAATCCGCGCACCAGCGCTCCCAGGCGTCGGAGGTGCGGACAAAGGCCGGCAGCTTGTGCTCCTCTTGCGGGCTCTGGTCGTAGCCTTCGAGCCAGGCGTCGGCGACCGTCTCGGTCACGTCTTCGCCGCCGTGGAGGACGTCGAGATCGAAGCGGATCAGCTTTGCGACATGCTCGCCATCGTGGACCCGAAGCCAATCGGCAGCGGTGCGGTAGGTGGTGCCGACCGTGTCTGTCTCCTCGCAAAAATAGCCGGTGCCGAGCGTCATGACGGCGAGAATGACCTCGCGCCCGTGAAGGAACGGGGCGGGGCCTGTCACAGCATCCGCGATCAACACGTCGGGCATCGTTCACCTCGGCCTGTTCGAGGTGCGCGCTGGCGCGCCCTTGCGGGTGCCATCGGTCCCTCCGGTTTCGTTCTGTGGCAATATAGGAAAACTCCTATTTATACATCAATAGGAAAGGCACTTCCGGCAGGAATTTTCTTCGCGCGGCCGCTTTGAGTTGTCGATAGGCGATTATTTGTTCTTGTTTTGTTCGATTGATTGCGCCACCTTGGAGCCGCCATTCCAGGTGGCGGAAAAGGAGCATGGGATGATCACCTATTTCGTGGTTCAGAGCTTCACGCTGGGGAGCCGCGGGGCGCTGCTTGCCGACAATCCGGTGCAGGCGACCGGGGCCGAACATGCGGTGCGGCTGGCCGAAAGGCTGGCAGCGACCAAGGTGGGCGTCGTGGCCTTCAGCCGCTCAGGCGATCTCGCGACCGGGGAGTTCGAGGACGCCACGCTGCTCTTCATGTCGGGCGACCTGCCGATGGAGATCGAGGAGGGGATGGCGGCCTGAGTGTCAAGTGGCAGGAGGCAGCGGACCGAACGCTTTGTGACGGCAGGCGGAACGGCGGCGATTGCATGGCGAAGTGTTGAGGACTGCCCCGAGGCGATGCCTTGCCCGCGGCATCCTCGCCTGGCGGTGAGGGGCGAACCAGCCAGTGCCTGTGGCGTGCGGGATTTGTCCCTGGATCGGCTGGCACTTGGTGCAGAATTGACGTGCCTGTGGTCGGGACTCGCTACCCCACTGCCAGTCGTCGAGACAAGCTGGCGCCCATCGCGGCCCTGTTCAGGGGGTGAGCAGCTATGTGGTCGGCATGCTGCTTTGAATCAGGTAAGCGATATAGCACGTTGAATATGCAAGGATATCGTCGCTTGGCCCTGCAGGCTCTAGCGGGCGCTGTATTTGCCGACCACCCGGTGGCAGAAGGACCACTCGACCCGGCTCTCGGTGAATTCCAGGAAAGGGTTGTACTGCCGGAGCGTCCATTCGCGGTCGTTGAAGGAGACCAGCCGCTTGATGATCGCTTCGGCGTCGTTGGCGGGCGGCACGTGATAGAGCACCACGTCCTTGTCGCGCGCCGGCGGCAGATGCGGGTGGACGAGCGCCATGTCGCCGGGCTCGTATGCCGGGATCATCGAGCTGCCGGTGAGGTAGATGCCGTAGGCGCCCTTGACGCCCTCAAGCACCGAGGGGCGCTTGACATATTCGACCGCATCGAAGGTGACGATCACGTGGCCGTCGCCGCCTTGCGCGGCGGCGAAGATCGGTAGGTCGCGATGGCCGACGAGCTGTTCGCCGGGCACGATCTGCGGTGCGAAGCCGGGCGCACGTCTCGGTGCCGCTTCGGCGGCGGGGGCGCCCTGAATCAGATCGACGATCGTGCGCGCGTCGCGCTCGCGCAGTGCCCGCGGTGTCTCGCGCTCGACGAATTGCTGGATGTAGGCGTGGTTCTTCGCGATCGCGATCGACAGATCCTTGTAGGTCGTCTTCTTCGCGTCGACTGCTTCCCGGATAAGGCGGCGCAATTCGTCCATGGCACTGGCATCCCAGATTCCGTTTCTTACGTCAAATAGGAAATTTCCTCTTGATGAGTGTAGGAAATCCTACTATGAATAGGATGTCAACGGAAATGAGCGGTGCAAATCGCCTGAGTTTCCGGCGGCGGCCGGCATCGCCAGCGTTTTTAAAAGACGCGCGGCGCTGTCAATGGCCCCACAGATCGCTCTCCGCAGCAATTGCGGTGTGCATTTTGAGAAAAGCTGCTGTCTTCCCGATCGGCAACGATTTCGGGGTGCGCAGCGGGCGAGAGGTTCCGCTTCCTCCCCGGAGCCTCTCGCTCTTCGATTACGATGATCTTGGGTCGGCTCGGCCCGGCATCATGAGCGCGATCGAAATTGGCGCGAGCGGAACGCGGGCGGGAAACCGTCAGCACTTTTCCTCCTCTCGCTGCAATTCGTCGCCGGCAAGCCGTCACCGGCGCATGCCTCCGGAACCGGCAATGGTTGCGGCTGGCGGCGTGCGCGGTCCGGGCGCCGGGAGCAGGCGGCTGCGCTCCTTGGGGGTGCGGTGCCGGCTCACGAGCCCGAAGTGGCGCCCGCCGTCCCGCGTGCATTCCTTTGGGATGCGCGGTGCGGACCGAAGGGCCTGACCGGTCCGCCCATCAGGGGCGGATGCTGGAAGCGGCTTGTCGGCGGGGTGGGGAGACAAGCGGATTTGGCGCGCGATGAGCGCGATGGAATGGCCGTGCCAGACGGGGCGGCCAAAGGCGAAGGCATGGGAAAAGGCATGGCGCAGGACAGTCTGACAGGAAGGCCTGGAGCCTCCCGCTTTCAAGTGGAAACGCTGGAGGCGGAAAGATGCTCTGGAATCAAAGTGCTGGAGCCTCCTTTGTGCGTTCAGTTGAACGCACGGCGCTCTAGAGCATCCCGCTCTCAAGTGGAAACACTGGAGGCGGAAAGATGCTCTGGAATCAAAGTGCTGGAGCGTCCTTTGTGCGTTCGGTCGAACGCACGGCGCTCTAGAGGACAGGCGGAAAGCAAGGGCGCGGGCGTCCTGCCGCCTTTGGTACGCGTCTGCGGCAGCGCTGTTGCCGCGGTGACCGGCAAGGCCAGGGCCGGGGCCGCATCCCGGCCGAGCGGGGAGTAGCGGCCATGCGCATCACCGCGATCGTCGAGGCGCTGGTTCAATCCGGTGCGTCGCCGGAGATGATCCTTTGCGCCATGCGCGCCGCCGAAGCCGGGCAGCAGTCGGAGATCGAGCGGCGCCGGGCAGGCGATCGCGAACGGCATCAGCGTCACAGGGCGCGCGTGACGTCACGCGATGTCACGGCGACAGCGGCGGGTGTCCTCTCTGATAAAGAAAGCTCCCCCGCACCCCCTAAAGAAACTAACTCTCCCGACACGACTCCGGCCGGGAGCGGCCCTCAGCTCGATCTCCACCTGGGGGCGGAAAATGCAGCGCGGTCGGGGCGCGGCCGCAGGGCCAGCCGGCTGCCCGCGACCTTCGAGCCCGACTGGGCGTTTGCCGCCGGGCTCGGCTTCGGGCCGGCCGAGGCAACAATCGAATTCGACAAGTTTCGCGACTACTGGACCGCCAAATCCGGCCGCAATGCCACCAAGCTCGACTGGGCGGCCACCTGGCGGAACTGGATGCGCAATGCCGGCCGACCAGCCAGGGCTGGCGGCCCCCAAGTCGCGAGCCGATCAACCGCGACGGGCCGGGCCGGAGACGCCGGACCACCGCGACGCGGACATCGCCAGCAGGCGCCGCCGCACGAGACCGCCTTTGCCCGCCACCAGCGGGAATGCAGGCAAGCGATTGAAAGCGAAATCAAAGGAAACCGAAACAATGACCCTCTTGGAAATGATGAGTTTGCCGGCGCAGGCCCGGCTTTCGACCTTGAGCCGGGAGATTACCGCGCTCACTGAACGGCTGGCGCCGGCCAGCGAGGCGGCGGTGCTGCGCAGCCTCGACGCGATGCAGACGGCCGGCATGACGATGCCGCAGGGGATCGAGCCGAAAAAGATCCTCGCCGTCTACCACTATGCGCTCTCCGGCGTGCCGGGCTGTGGGCTAACGGCGGCGACGCAGAAGCTGATCCGCGGCGACTATGCGGCCAACGCCAATGTGCTGCTGGGCACGATCCCGAAGCCGCCGGTGCTGGCGGCACTGGCAAAGGCAGAGGCGCTGAGCATGCGGGCGGAGCTTGCCCGCAAGCGTGAGACGATCGCCGCCCTCAAGCCCCGGGATACCGGCCGTTCCGAAGCCAGTCGTGCCCGCGTTCGCGCCAGGCTCGAAGCGTTTCGGCGGACACACGCAGCGGCCAAGGCGGCCGCCCAGAACGTAAGCGCGCTTGCAACCCGGGAGATCCACCATGCAGCCTGAGGCAACGGAATTCATGACAGGGCAGACAGCTGCAGGCGGCAGGACAAGCGCCGTTGCGGCGCGGGCGAGGGCCGTGCCCGGGGCTGGCGGTGACGACGATACGGGAAAGCGCCACCGTGGACAGGCGCGCGCGGAAAGCGGCGCAGAGGCTATGGCAATGCGGATGACGGCAGGCGACGAGGTGAGGCAGAAGGCGGCCGCGCGTGGTCACGCGCAAGCCGAAGGTTCCGTGGGGATGGCCGCGGCTGACCGCGAGGCGGCGCCCGCCGCGACGCTGGAGGATCTGGCGGGCATGGTCGCGGTTCAGGTGCGCACGCAAACGCGGCGGATCGCGGAGCTGGAACTGGCGCTCGCCGATGCGGAGGCGCGGCTTCTGTCGCAGGCGCGGATGATTTGCGGCGCGGCGGATGCGGCAGGCGGCGATCTCTTCAGCCGGCGGCCGGTGCGCGAGATCATCGACGACGTGCTTGGCGCCTATCCCGGCATCACCTGGGAGGAGATCATCGGCGTTGGCCGCGAGCGCCGCCTGGTCGAGCCGCGCCATCGCTGCATGGCGGCAGTCTACGAGGAGCGCAAGGATCTGTCGCTGCCGGCGCTCGGCCGCATCTTCCACCGCGACCATACGTCGGTGCTGCATGCGGTGAACAGGCGCGGCGCCAGCCGATGACGGCAGCCTTTTGATTTTTGGATTGATTTTGCGTCAGCGCGAAGCCGGGGCCGGCGGTACGGCCAAGCAGCGATGACGAATGAATGAAACGAGGAAACGATACGATGACATCCAAGGCAGAACGCATCCGCATCAAGCGCGCCAGCCGGGCCGGCCGGCCGCGCAAGGCCGACGTGGCACGCTATCCCGGTGGGCAGATCAACCACGGCGAGACCGAACGGGAGGTGCGCTCCGTGGCGCTCGATGCGCGCAAGCGCATGCATTTTTCCGGCAAGCGCGACGTCGATGTTGCGAGCCCCTTTGCCGGCTACACACTCGGCCGCATGTTCCTCGACGGCAAGCTGACGGCGCATGAGCGCGAGGCGGGCGACGAGTACGCCCGGCAAATGGCACGCTATTACAGCCTCACCGGCATTCCCTTTCCAAGTGTCAGGGCGCAGTCGCTCTTCAGCGTCAAGGGCTTTGTCGGCGAGACCAGCGCCGAGCGTGCCAAGAGCGCCCGCCAGGCGGCGAACCGGATGATGGAACTGGAAGGCGTGCTCCTGAAACTGCAGGACGGACCGCAGGTGAAGACGACGGTCTTCAACGTCTGCATCATGGATTACGAGATGCTGCGCACCATGCCGGAACCGCAGCTCGCCTGGCTGAAACGCGGGCTGACCGAGCTGCACTGGCACTTGGGGCTGTCGCGGGAGAAGGAGGGGTGAGGTAGATGGCGCCCATCTTCTGGACCGCTCGTCCGGCCTGCCGGCCACCGTCTCGCCGCAGGCGGGGAGAAGGGACATATGGCGACGCCCCACCTAAATCGCTTCGTCACACCCGGCCGCGGGATACTTTTGCAGTCTAACTCCATCGGGCGCGCCGCATCAGCGGCGCCAGAAGGTCCGGTGGGGGCTGAGTAGTTCGTCCTCGATCTCGGGGAAGGGGCCAAAAACCTCGATCGGCTTCTGGCCGGAGGCAAGCACCGTGCGCGAGGCGAGGTTCATGGTCGGGTTTTCGGGGTGGTCGCTGGTTTCGGCAAGGAGCTTTTCCTCCTCGAAGCCGTAGACCAGGCGACCGATATTCGCCCAATAGAGCGTGCCGGTGCACATGGCGCAGGGCTCGCCGGTTGAAACCAGCGTGCAGGACCATAGGAATTTCGCCGGATAGGCGGTCGCGGCACGCCGGCTAAGCTCGGTCTCGGCGTGGCGTACGGTGTCGATATTGCCCTGGCGCATCAGGATGATGTCGTCGGGGCCGACCAGGACCGCGCCGAAAGGATGATGGCCGTGCGCGGCGGCCTCGCGCGCGACTTCGTCGGCGGCGCGAAGGTGGGCGAGCATCTGATCGCGGGTCATGGTCTGTCGCTCCCCAACGTCGTGGACGCCACCGATTGGACGGTGCCGTTCGGACGATCGTAGCTCGAAAATCGAATGTCCGATATCGCCGCTGCCCGCAATTTCGCAAGACATCCGCCATGCCAGTGGGTGCTGCACTTGCAAAGGGGAGTGTGTCTCCGCTCTCCTTGCGACAGGTGAGGCGGTCGCATTGCCCGGTCTTTCCCCAACCGCCGCAGCCTGCGCTGGCGGCGGGTCAATCTTGATCCGACCAGTCGGCAAGCAGGGTGATGCCGAACTTCGGCGCGGCCCTCCGAAGCCGATCAAGCTCTTCCGATGTCGGTGGCTTGACCGCTTCGTCCGGCCCAAGTTCACGGCCGGCTTCTTCCAGAAAGCGGTCAAAGATGGCTGGCGTGCCGATCAGGATGTAGCGCGCCGGCCGGCGGCTGACGTTGAGGAGTTGGTGGGGTACGCGGCGCGGGAGAAAGATGCTCTGGCCCACGGTCAACCGGTGCGCAGTCCCGCCGATTACCGCAGTCAGTTCGCCCTCGAGGATGTAGACGGTTTCGTCGTCGCTGGCGTGGACGTGAATTGGCGTCCTGGTGTCGCCGCCGCTGACGTTTTCGAAGAGGCAGAACTGGCCGTCGGTCTGGCTGCCCGACAACAGACGCTTCATGACGACGCCGGCGAGGGTGAATGCTTTCGGTTCTGTGCTGCTCATCGCAAATACCCCATCGAATTTCGCAGGAGCGGTCCTGTCCGCTGCGCTCCCGAGGAAGCGCGGCGGCATGGTTGCATGCGTCGGCGGCGACATCAGGACAAAGGGTGAGGTGCGGCACGGTTCGATCCGGCGCCGATGGAGCCGGGGCGGCGCCCTGCCTGGCTGGCCTGCCGAGAGGATGGCGAAATATCCACCGCGCGCGAAAGGCGATCGGTTCCGAATGCCGTGGATCGGTCTCGAACCCGATAAACCGTTCGACACGGCAGTTTGCCAGCACCGATGTTTTGGGTTGCCCAGCCTGTGGTAGAGTTGCGCCCGTTCGGCTGGCTGGAGTGTGCTGTGATGGCTGCATCGACGTTCAATGCCAACACTGGCGACGGATATGAGTTGCAGATGGGGCGCTGGAGCCGAAGGCTGGCCGTGCCTTTCCTGGCATTTGCCGGAGCCGCGGCGGGTGAACGGGTGCTGGATGTCGGCTGCGGCACCGGCAGCCTGACATTCCTGTTGGCCGCGCGGCCCGACCTTTCCGCCGTCTGCGGGGTGGATTGCGCGGCGCCCTACATCGAACACGCCAGCCGCAGCAATCCAGATCCGCGCGTCTCCTTCCAGATTGGCGACGCATGCGCTCTCTCCTTTGAGGATGCGGCGTTCGATCGGGTTCTGTCGCTGCTGATGCTGCATTTCGTTTCTGAGCCGGAACGGGCCGTGGCGGAGATGCGCCGCGTTGCGCGGCCTGGCGCAACGGTCGCTGCCACCGTGTGGGACGGTCGCGGCGGTTTCGTTGCCAGCCGCCTGTTCCTCGATACGGCGGCAGCCCTTGATCCCGCCGCCTGCCGGCTTCGCGAGCGCGCCTTCACCCGCCCGATGACCCGGCCTGGCGAACTGGAGGCGGCCTGGCATAGGGCCGGCCTTGTCGAGGTCGAGACGGCTGAGCTTGCGATCCGCATGGAGTACGCTTCCTTCGACGACTACTGGACGCCCTATCTCGGCAAGGATGGCCCAGGGGCCGAATATATCGCGACACTCAATGAGCCGGCGCGCACGCGGCTTCGCGATGCGGTCCGTTCTGCCTATCTCGATGGCGAGCTCGATGGTCCACGGTCCTATGTCGCGGTCGCCTGGGCCGTCAAAGGTGTGGTGCCAGGTTGAATTCAGGGCGGCGGCTCATACCCCTGGGATCGCTGGAGACTTGAAGAAAGAGGTCAACCGGGTGATGCGGCTCTGTCAGAGTGACGCAACTCGGTTGCCGCTTCCGGGTTAGCCTGCCGATGCGGAGGTGAAAACCGCCAACTGGGCCTCGAAGGCGCGCTTGTAGGCCGGCCGTGCTTCGCCGCGAGCGACATAGGCAGCAAGGTTCGGGTATTCCTCAAGAATCCCTGATCCATGCAGCCGGCGCAGCACCGTCACCATCAGGAGGTCGCCGGCGCTGAAGGCGCCATCGAGCCAGTCGGCATCGCCAAGGTGATTGGAAAGGCCGCCAAGCCGTCTGCGGATGGTTTCGTCGAGCGCACGCAGGCGGTGCTCGTACCAGGGCTCGTTGCGTTCGAGGATCTGGACGAGATTGCGGTCGAAGACCGGCGGCTCGATGGTGTTGAGCGCGGCAAACATCCAGGCGATCGCGCGCGCCCGGGCATTGGCTTCGTCTGGCAACAGGCCGGCATGGCGCTCGGCGATATGGAGCACGATCGCTCCGGACTCGAAGAGGGCGAGATCGCCTTCCTCATAGGTCGGGATCTGGCCGAAGGGCTGAAGGGAGAGATGCGGCGGCTGCTTCATCGCCTTGAACGACAGAAGGCGAACCTCGTAGGGCAGGCCTACTTCCTCGAGCGCCCAACGGACACGCATGTCACGCGCGAGCCCCTTGCCGCGATCCGGTGACCGTTCGAAAGCGGTAATGGTGATCGTCATCGTTGTCCTCCATCGCTTGTCTGTCCTTGAAGACGAATGGCGGCACGCGATCCCGACATGTCATCGCGAAAGTCGCGCTCGGACGGCCCGCTCAGGCCGCTCCCGTCACCGTTCCCTGGTGGAACAGCATCTGCCACCTGGTTCCGTTTCGCTTCCAGACAGAGCTTCTGAGCGCGTGCCGCTCCGATCCATCGCTTTCCCTGCGACGGGTTCTGTAGGTCAAGAGCAACGCTTCCGGCGAAATGGCGGTCAGGCGGTAATCGCTCGCGCGCAGTTCGCCATCGTCTTGCTCTGGCTCCTGCACAAGCAGATCGATGATTTCCGCACGATGATAGATCGTACCGGAAGCCCCGAACTCGACGAAGCCTTCGGCGAGCAGCGCCTCGACGGCTGAACGCGACCGGCGAACCTCCGGGCGGTGCAGTGCTTCTTCAAGCGCACGGATTTCATCGAGAGGGGGCAGAGCGTGCATCATGATTGTTCCGCTGTGGGCGAGGGCTGCCGGTACACTACTGCATGTCTCCTTAATCGACCTCGATTTAAGGACAAAGGCATGCAGAAAATCAAAGTGCTACAGCGACCTTTGCGCGTCTGATAAGACGCGCGGCGCTGTAATCTGCTGAGACCTCGGACGGCAACTGCCAGAGCGCCGTGCGTTCAGATGAACGCAAAGGACGCTTTAGCCGTGGCGCACCAGTTCATCCGGGGCGGCGCGAGCCAGCCGTTCAAAGAGGAAGCGGCCGGTTCTGGAAGATGCTCTTCATCACAAGGGTAGAGGTCAGGCGCAGCACGCTCGGCAGCGCAAGCAGGCTCTCGTCATAGAGCGCCTGGAAAGCCTTCAGGTCCTCAGTCACCACGTGCAGCATGTAGTCGGGATCGCCAAACAGACGCTCGGCTTGCGTGATTTCCGGTATCGCCCAAAGAGCCTTTTCGAAGGCATGCACGTTCTCGCGGCTGCCTTCCCTGAGCGTCGCAAAGACGATCGCCGAGAAATTGAGGCCGACCTTGGCGGCATCGATATTGGCGCGATAGTCGCTGATCACGCCGGATTGCTCGAGCGCCCTGACCCGGCGATGGCAGGGGGAAAGGCTGAGCCCGATGCGGTCGCCGAGCTCGGTAACCGACAGTCTCCCGTCCTTCTGAAGCTCAGCAAGAATCTTGCGGTCCGTATCATCCATGAGGGAGATATTGCCTCAAGATGCCACATCTCGGCAAGAGATAGGGAGCTAATCCCCGTGATGCAACGCTATTCTTCCTTTGATGGCGCGGGTATCCGAAGGAAGGTGGCGCGAGATGGAAATGGGTCTGTTGACGGCGTTTTGGGCGATATCGTTTTCGCTGGTGCTGACACCCGGCGCAGACTGGGCCTATGCGATCTCGGCGGGATTGCGAGACAGGGCGATCATGCCGGCCGTTTCCGGCATGCTGCTTGGCTATCTTGCGATCACTCTGGTGGTCGCGGCCGGTGTGGGCGCGCTCGTTGCCGGCGTTCCGGCGGTTCTGACGGTGCTTACCGTGCTGGGAGCGGGCTATCTCCTTTGGCTCGGCGTCGGGGTTCTGGCCCATCCGCCTGTTCCGGTGGCCGATGAAGATCAGGCGGCCAGGAGCTGGACCGGGTGGATCGTCCGCGGTTTCGCGGTGAGCGGCATCAACCCGAAGGCGCTACTTCTTTTCCTGGCGCTGCTGCCGCAGTTTACCAGCCGCGACGGGAGCTGGACGATCCCGAGCCAGATCGCGGCGCTCGGGGCCGTGCATATGCTCAACTGTGCGCTGATCTACTCGCTTGTCGGCACGGGTTCGAGCATGGTCCTCAGGACGCGCCCGCGCGTGGCCCGTCTGGTGAGCCAGTTCTCAGGCGCAGCGATGATTGCGATCGCGCTGTTCCTGCTCGCCGAGCAGCTTGTCATGGTCCGATGAGGCGTGGCCGCCGCCTCAGGACGCTTTAGCCAGCTTTTCTTCGCGACCGATGCGGGCGTCGAGGTCGCGCAGGCGAAGCGTGACGGCGGGGTGGCCGGGCAGGAGCGACAGGGCATTCGTCAGCATGTCGCGCGCCGTGACGAGGTTGCCGTCGCGGATATGGCGATTGGCGCGGTGGAAGAGGAAGTTGACCTGCTCTGTAGGGGCAAAGCGATCGCCGAAGCGGGCGTGCAGGCGATCGGCCCAGGCCGGGTGGCGGGCCATGGCGGCGACGGCGTTCTGGTAAGGCCGCATCGGCGCGTCGATCCGCGCGGAGCGGGCAAGGGCGCGCAGGGCAGCAAGGTCATTGGCGCGGCAGGCGTCGATCAGCGAAAGCGCGCGCTGCGTTCCGGTGAAGACCCTGACCGTGCCATGACCGGTCATGTGTACGGGCACGAGATGCGTTTCCGCCTGCAGTTCCGCTATGCGCTCGGCATGCCTGCGATCGATCGCGTGGAACGGGTCGTAGAAGAGATAGGCGCGGCCGGCGGCATGGTCGGGGACGATACTCATATTGGCGTGCAGGTCGGGCGAGAAATGCCTGAGAAAGCGATTGTCGTAGGGAACGGCTTTGGGATTGATCGAGATTTGCGGGCAGAAGGCGATGGCTGTCGTGGCGTTGAAACGCCGGCGGTAGCGAAGCGCTGCATAACCGCCCTGAGAATGGCCGTAGAGGATGCGCTCGGGTGCTGCCTTCAGGATCGGCGCCGCAGCCTCGACCGCCTTGACCACGCTTTCGGCCGGAAACCAGTTGGGACGCTTGCTGATGAAGCCGAGGGCGGCGATATCCGCCTTCTCGCAAAAGCGCTGGCCCCAGTAGCGGCTCCCGTTTGCCTGGATTTCCATCTCGTTGAAAGTGATGAGGAGGTAAGCCGAGGCGCCCGGGCGATGGATGACCTCAAGGTTTTCGTCCGAGTAGATAAGCACGGTTGCTCCGAAGTATTTCAAGATTTGCAGTAGTATATTTCCAATTTCCGAAGCATGTTCGGCGACGTTATATTAGTGTGAATTCGCCTGGGATTTCCAGTGCCTAGGACTTTCTGCAAGAGGATTTCAATATTCATTTCGGCTGACGGCTTCAGCGGTCGTTCGTTTCGGCAGCTTTCGGCTCAAACCGGACATAGAGGTTCGCATCGCGGACGGCTGCTTTGCGCCCCCATTTGAGCCGTTCAGCGCGCCGATCGCCGAGCCCAGAAGCTGCCATTCATTCACGTGGAGCGGCGCTGAGCGGCAACGGCCTCAATGGGACTCTGCTGCCGTCCTCGGATGATACGGCGAACGGCAGCTTCCAGCGAGAGCGAACGTTCCGGCGTTTATGCAGATCATCGCCCGTGGCATGCGCTGAGACATCAGGGTTTCGTATCCTCCTTGAAACGCGATACTGGTTGACTACATGTTGTAGATGCATCATCGAGAGACTATGAACCTGCGTTCCCTACCCGACGATAGACGAGCAATGCTGCGGGAACTGGAAGATGCCTGCGTAATTTCGCGGGCGCGCCTTATCTCACGCGTCATGACCAACATCTTCGACGAGGAACTGCGGCCGTTCGGCCTAGTGTCCTCGCAACACACCTTACTCGGTTCAATCATGCGGATGGGCGTCGCGACGCGTGCCGAAGTCGGCCGAGCCAACTGCCTCGATCGCTCCACCTTGACGAGAAACCTCAAGCTGATGCTGGACGCGGGATGGATCGAAGAGGTCCCCGACAAGGTTCAAGGTCGTCAGCGCCCCCTTCGGCTGAGCAAAGCTGGCGAAGACCTGCTGTTTTCATCCATGCCGGCCTGGCGGGCGGGGCAGGAACGAGCGTCCAAGCTGCTTGGGCAAGCAGGCTTGAGCGCAATCAAGACCGTCGCGGACGACATTCCGCGCGATTAGCCGGAATCTGAAATTATGGTATTGCATATACAACACTGCTTCCTATGTGTTGTATATGCAGCATTAGGACGCCGCGGAGCGCCTGATGCCATTATCGAAAGGACAAATGCGATGACAACGATTCTGGTGACCGGTGCAACCGGAGATACGGGGCGTCCGACCGTGAAGGAACTGCTGAAGAAAGGCCTAAAGGTCCGCGCCCTCGCTCGTCGGGAGGACGCTCGCTCGCAGGAGCTGGCCAGTCTGGGTGCCGAGATCGTTTATGGGGACATCACCAGCCTGCGCGATATGCGGCTGGCTTTCGACGGCGTCGACCGCGCTTACTTCTGCTATCCCATTGCCGACGGTCTCGTGGAGGCGGCAGTCATCTTCGCACAGGTGGCGAGAGAGCAGGGCGTCGAGCACATCGTCAACCTGTCCCACAAGCAATCCAGGCCCGACGCGCGCAGCAAGGTGACCCAGAACCATTGGCTTTCGGAGCAGGTGTTCAAGTGGTCAGGCATCCCGACGACGAACTTGCGCATCACCTTCTTCGCCGAGTGGCTCCTCTACATCTCGACATTCATCCAGCGCGGCCGCTACGTCATGCCATTCAACAAGGATGGCCGCTTTGCTCCGCTGGCCGCGGCCGATACGGCGAAGATCATCGCCAACATCCTGGAGAAGCCGGAAGGCCACGGCGGCCAAGCCTACCAGCTGCACGGCCCGAAGGAGTATAGTCACGAGGAGCTCGCAGCAGAGGTTGGTCGGGTCCTCGGAGTCGATCTGCCCTTCGAGCAGCTTACCGTATCGGCCTTTCTGGAGCTCGCGGGGCTCGAGGATGACACCGTCTTGCGGCGGCACTTCGAAGCTGCGGAGCTGGACCAGCAAGAGGGTCTCCTCGCCGGTCTCGATGACATCGGCACGAAGATTATTGGTGGCCCGCTGATGACCGTAGAAGCTTTCGTCAACGCGAACCGGGCGCGCTTCGTCCGTGAAGCGCAAACGTCAGTCGACCGAAATTAGAATCCTGTGCGTTTTGGGGCGGATATATCTGGGTGACTAATCCAGGTCGCTAACCGGGGCTATCCGGAACGCATGTTTCGGAGCTGCATCGTCCACCTCGAAAATGCCATGGCTTTGCGATTAATTCACCGGCCACTGAGCTGAATCCTCGAGTGCGTAGCGACTGGCAGCTGCGCACTCGATGGACGATAGCTTTTGGCCGAAGCAGATGCTCACATCCAGGTCAAGGTACGACCTGGAGGGGTCGACAGCAGTCAATGGCCGACCTGCTGATTTAAGCCGATAGCGAATGTCCGCTTCATCAATGCTGCTGCCCGGAACCTGCCGTCCCGCTCTCGGCCCCATATCGGCCACGGCGCCGCGGTCGGCGAATGTCTACTGTTGTGATGGGTTTCGGATGCCGGCATCCACGTGATGGCCTGGCACCGGGCCATCACGTGGATGCCGGCATCCGAAACCCATCAACACTGAACGAACCCGCTCGCGCGGGAGGGTTCGTTCAATGGCGCAAAGCGGCCAAGGCCACCATGACCGATTGGTGGGATTGCTGAGCAACTCCGAGCTTTTCCTACAATAAGGCAGCTTCAGACCCGCTTGAGAAAAGCAAGCACCCGATCCGTCAGCAGCGCCGTTGCCGCCGCGTCGTAGGACGGCAGCGAGCTGTCGGCGAAATAGTGCTGGTCGCCGGGATAGAGGAAGAGCTCGGCATCGTCGGCCTTCTCGACGAGTTCGCGGGCGGCGTCGATGTCGCCTTCGCCGACGAAGATCGGGTCGTTGTCCATGCCGTGGATCTGGACCGGCACGCCATCCGGCCAGGGTCCGAAGGACCACTGACCGCTGATCGGGATGCAGGAGTAAAAGAGCAGGGCGCCGCGGGCGCCGGGCCGGGTCTGGGCGAGTCCTGCAGGACGCCGAAGGAGAAGCCGGCATAGACGAGGCCCTGGGGAAGAGCGTCGGCGAGGCGAACGCCGCGCTCGCGCATCTCATCGAAGCCGACCTCGCCGATATAGGCAAGGCCTTCTTCGATGCTGTTGAAGGTGCGCCCCTCGAAGAGATCGGGCAGGTGCACGGTGTGTCCGGCGGCCCGGAGGTCCTCGGCGAAAGCGTGCATTCCCGGGGTCAGCCCCTGGGCGTGATGGAAGAGCAGGACCTCGGCCATGGACGACTTCTCCTTCAAATTATCCTTCGCGTTCCAATTGTGTCTCGCCGCCTGAAGGGTCAAGCGGTGTCGCGGTCGATTGAGAAAATTTTCCTGTCGCAGCGATAGCACGTTTCCTTGACGTCTTGTTGCCATCTTCGACCGCTTCCTTGCGGATCAGCATTGGCCACGATTCTGAAGGAAAGACGTCATGACAGGGAAGTTGCGCATTGCCGTGTTGTTTGGTGGGCGTTCGGCGGAGCATGAGGTTTCACTGATGTCGGCGCGCAACGTCGTCGCGGCGCTTGACAGAGCACGCTACGAGATCGTGCCGATCGGCATTGCCAAGGATGGGCGCTGGCTGTTGCTCGAGCTTGAAAACGGCGAGCTGCCGCGGGCCATTCCGGCGGCAGGAACGCAAGTTGCGCTGATTCCGGGCGGCAAGGGGCGGGCGGTCACCATTGCCGCCGACGGAACGCAACGGCTGCTGCCGGCCGTCGACCTGATCTTTCCGGTGCTGCATGGGCCGTTCGGCGAGGACGGGACGGTGCAGGGTTATGCCGAGACGGCCGATGTCGCCTATGTCGGCTGCGGCGTTGCGGCTTCGGCAGCCGCCATGGACAAGGTGCTCGCCAAGCGCCTGCTTGCGGCCGAGGGGCTGCCGGTCGCGCGTGCCATCGCGCTGCATCAGGAGGACGCCTATTCCGGCGAAACCATCCTGGAAACACTGGGGTTGCCGGTTTTCGTCAAGCCGGCACGGCAGGGTTCGTCCGTCGGCGTCAGCCGTGTCAACAGCCTCGACGGGCTTGCGGCTGCGCTGGAAGAGGCGTTTCGCCACGACGACAAGGTGCTGATCGAAGAGTTCGTGCAGGCCCGCGAGATCGAGTGCTCGGTGCTGGAAGACGCCAAGGGCAGGCTCACCGTGTCGCGGCCGGGCGAGATCATCCCCGCCGGAAGCCACGGTTTCTACAGCTACGACGCCAAATATGTCGACGCCGGCGGCGCGATCGTGAAGGCGCCGGCGGACCTTGCCGAGGAGGTTGGCGCGCGGGCGCAGGAGATGGCCGAGCGGGCCTTCCGGGCGCTGGCCTGCGCCGGCATGGCGCGCGTCGATTTCTTCCTGCGGCCGGATGGAAGCCTGGTCATCAACGAGATCAACACCATTCCCGGCTTCACCAATATCAGCATGTATGCCAAGGCGCTTGCGGCAGACGGAATCTCCTATGGCGCGGCGGTGGAAACGCTGATTGCGCATGCGCTCGCGTTGCGTGGGGATGGGGCCGCGCGCGCATGAAACACTGGCCGCGGATGCCGCCTTTGGGTTGTATTACATATTAGATGTATCGCATTCATTGTGGGTTCACGTCATTCCGCGAAACTGCCGCCTGTTTCCAAACGGACAGGTGATGAGATGAAGAAGATTGCCATCGTCATAATGGCGGCGGTTGCGGCTCTTTCGGGCATCACGCCGGCGAATGCCGTGCCGGCGGTTGCCATCGAGCGGGCGCAGAAGAGCGACGTCGAGCTGGTGCAGCACCGGGAATGGAACGGCGGACACTATCGCCGGCGTCCGCCGGGTTGGCATGGCGGCTATCGCCCGCGCCCCGGTTGGGACGGCGGCTACCGTCCGCGGCCAGGCTGGCATGGCGGCTATCGTCCGCGTCCGGGCTGGGATGGCGGCTACCGCTATGGACACTATAACGGCTACCGCGGCTATCGCTACGAGCGCTATGGCTATCGCCGCCATAATGACGGTTGGTGGTATCCGCTGGCGGCCTTTGGCACCGGCGTCATCATCGGCGGCGCCATTGCCGCGCCGCCGCGCCGGGCGGATGCCGGCGTGAACCCGCGGCACGTGGACTGGTGCTATGCCCGCTACCGCTCGTACCGCGCTTGGGACAATTCGTTCCAGCCCTATGGCGGCCCGCGCCAGCAGTGCTATTCGCCCTATTTCTGAGCAAGGTGCGTTCCAAAAAAGGCCCGTCGGTTGTGGTGACCGGCGGGCTTTTCTGTTCGTGAAACCGCTGTTGGCGGTGCGGATCGTGAAGCGGGCAGCCGCGAACGACCGGCCGAGAGGAGGCGCAAGTGGATGGGCCGACGTCTGGAAAACCGATGATCTAGAATTTCAACCGGGCGTCGTCATGTTCGGGACGCCGGTGCGCATCCTTGCGGCGGAAGCCGTAGGCGAGCGCGAGCCCCAAAATGGCGGAGCCGACGACGATGGCGGCGAGTGCGAAGAAATTCTCCATGGTATTTTCCTCCCGAGGGGAAGCTTAACACAGAATGCGCGCAAACAAATGGCGTGGCACCGAGATTGCGCGTCATGGTTACTCAACGCGTTTCGGCGCCGGAGGTTCAATCAACAAGCGCCGATGCGATGCGTACGGCACCGGCAGGCTCCGCGCATGGCGGGTCGTTTGCTTTGTCATCCGCAGCCCGGGTATACGCGACCTGCGGTCGGGAGCCGCTCGTCGCAGGGCAGTAGTTTCGGGCGTCGCTAAAGCGGGTCGCAATCCTTCAGATTCGCGCCTTGCGTTTCAGCTTCTTGATTTGTCGCGTATCGTGCTCGCAAAACCGCTACGTACTTTTGCGCGACATGCTTTAGTAGCCGGAGCTTCCGCCGCCCTGGCTCATGCCTTGGCCGCCTTGCGTGCCCTGGTTTCCCTGGCTTGGGGCAGGGGCGGTGCTGCGGCTGGCCTGGTCGGTGGTGCAGCCGGCAAGCGCGACAAGCGCCGCGATAACAGCGGCAAGCAGATATCGTGGGGTCATGGGATCCTCCCGTCGTCGTGGGAACGGCCTTCGACCGCCTCGCCATCGAACCAGACATGGCGCGCTTGGTCCTGGCCGGCGGCCCATCGCCGCGGGGCAAAGGCAGTGTCGCGTGCCGGGCGTAACTATATCACCAAACGATGGGAGCGGGCGGGCGAGACGGCAGGTGGGCGTGAGGCGAGCGACGCAGGCGGCTCGCGAAAAAAAAGAACAAAACAGAAACAAATTTAGGCGGCGGGGCTTGCCAAGCGCCCGGAAGCGGGCTAAGGATATTACAGGCTGGCCGTTTCGTCATTGAAGCGGCCTTTTTGATTCCGGGTCAGCTAAGGCGAGCGGCCTACAGCGCCGCGCGTCTTATCGGACGCGCAAAGGTCGTTGCAGCACTTTGATTTTCTGTATGTCTCCTTAAATCGAGGTCGACTTAAGGAGACATGAAGGTGCGCAATGGCCGCCTGACCGTTGCGGATCGTTACGGTGCTTCGCCAAGGCCGGTTGGCGCTTGCTATGCTTCCTGTTTGGCGATCTTGCCGGAAACGGCGCGGGTGGGCTCAATTCGCGCGCGCGGTTGCCCAATGTTGCGAAGCCAGCGCGAGGCCTCTTTCGGATCGCGCTCGACGCCGAGCCCCCTTTGATAGATGGTGACGAGACGGGCCTGCGCGGCGGGATGACCCTGGCGGGCGGCCTGCCGGTTCCAGTGAAGCGAGGCGGCGTAGTGTTCCTCGCCGCCGTCGTTGAAATAGATTTCGGCCAGTTTTGCCTGGGCGTCGACGTTCCCCGAGGTGGCCAGTTCAAGCAACCTGGGCGAGATATTCGTTGCGGAGGGCCGCGGGGTGAAAATGGTCTTCAACTTACTGAACGCGTTGCGGATCATCTGACACCTGTTGCATCCATCGCACGGTTCCCGCAGCGGGCCTGCTAGGCTGATAAATTACTCAAAATCTTGAACTACTTTGGCTTTTCCCTGGCTAGCAGGGCGCTTGCGATGCATTCCGCCAAGAGGACCCGAAACGGGGCAACCCGGTGGGCCGCATTGATGACCGGATACAACCTGAAGTCAAGGTTGCAAGCGTGACATCCGGCGTGACACCCGCAATTTTCTGTGATCGGCTGTCACGCTCGGCGCGCGTTGCGCTGGCCGAAGTTGTTGGTCGGCGGCTTGTTGCTCGCCGGCATCGTTTGGCCCGTTCACGAAATCCGGGCCGACGGTGCCCGTTCCATCGCCAATGCTATCGAAAGGCAGAACAATGACGCTCATAGCCGCGCTCGCGAAAAGCGCCTTGATTACGATTCCTGCCTTGATGCAGGCGGGTTGTGGAACTTCGCAACCGGCCAGTGTTCCGGGTCTGCGGGGCGTCGTCGGAACTGATCTCGTCGGCGCGCGCGGCGCGACTGCGGCCGATCAACGCCGGATTGATCGCACGGCCGTTGGCCTCTGCACGGCGGAAATCTGGACACGGGCGGAATGCGCCAGACATGGGGAGCGCGCCGATGTCGGCAGTTGAAATCGATGTTGCCGTTCACCGCCAGCTCGGCGAATTGGTTGCGGGCATGCGCGGCTTGCAGGAATCTATCCGCCGAATCGAGCAGGGCAGCCGCCGCGCCGAGGACAAGTACGCCGCCATTCATGGCAGCGTGCATCTACGCATGGAACAGCTGGTCGATCGCGTGGGTGAGATCGAGGCGTCTGTCTCGGCGATCGGTGCGGACGTCGCGGAGATGAAGCCGGTGACCGACGACGTCAGGCGCTGGAAGCTGATGGGGATCGGCGCATTGGGCGTCACCGGCATCGCGGCGATGGCGCTGGGCGTCAGCTTCGCCGAGGCGATCCGCCGCGTCGTCTTTGTCATCATGGGCAAGGGCTGACGGGGCCGTCTGAGATCGGAGGCGCCGCGAAGGCCTAAGCTGGGTCGACGAGATTTGCCGGCCGAGTTCCGAGACAAGTCAGATCTGGATTGACCGCTCGTCCAAGGAAGATCGTTCCAAACCACTATATTCAATGCACGCCGCGCGCCCCAACGGGCGCGCGGCGGTTTTTGCGTTTTCTATCCCTTCGGGGTCACCAAGACGGCGTTGCCGTCGCCCATGATCGGCTTGTTGTCCTTTATCGGGGGAGCGCCAGGTGGCGAGAACCTACCAGGAGATGCGCTGTGGGCTGTCACTTTGGTCGGGTCTTGAGCGGATGCAGCTTGCTGGCGCGCTCAATCGATGGAGCGCCCTAGGTCACAAAGCCGGCACCGCATTCGGCGCTCCTGCGGCCATTCGCCGGGCACCATCCGAGACCGAGAAGCGGAGGCGATATTCCTTTGGCGAGAGACCGAGGATCTTGCGGAAGATCTTGCGGTAGGCGTTGGTGTCGTCATAGCCGCTCTGCCAGGCAACCTGCTCGATCGAGAGATGCGAACGCTCCAGCAGATCGCGTGACTTGGCGATCCGCAGCCGCTGGCAATACTCCGTCGGATTGAAGCCGGTCGCCCTCTGGAAGCGACGCAGGAACGTGCGGTCGCCGAGCCCGGCGCGCTCCGCCATCATCTGCAGCGTCACGCCCTTGGTGCTGGTGCCATGCAGCCAGTGCTGGATCTTGAGGATGACGTTGTCGCCGTGATCGAGCTTCGGCGCGAAGACGCTGTAGTAGCTCTGCTCGCGCGCGCCGGGATCGATAATCATGTACCGCGCCGTTGCCAGCATGACGTCGGTTCCGAGGAACCGGTCGACGAGTTTCAGCCCGAGATCGATCCAGGCCATCATGCCGCCGGCGGTGATGATGTCGCCCTCGTCGATCAGCAGCCTGTCGGTGTCGACGCGGATGTTGCCGTAGCGGTTGGCGATCAGGTCCTGGTGCGACCAGTGCGTGGTGATGGTACGGCCAGCAGCGAGGCCCGATTCGGCGAGCAGATAGGCGCCGCCGCAGACCGAACAGATGGTCGTGCCGCGTTGATGCTGCTCGCGCACGAAGGCGGGCAGGGTGCCGATGCGCTCCCCGACCGGCAGATCGGCGAGCGTCGGCGGCAGGATCAGCGCCACCAGGCTCGAAGAGGGATCCTGGTGGGTGTCGCGTGATTTCGCCACCGAGCCGTCTTCCTGCAGCTTCCAATGGCTGATGCGGATCTGGGGAGCGTCTACCCCGCTCTGTTCGACCGATTGCATGCTCGCCACCTGGAACATGTCGGTCAGCCCGTGGATCGCCGACATCAGGGCGCGCGGGTAGACGACGATGCCGATCTCCGCCGGTTCGCTTTCCGCTCGTTTTGTCACTTCTGCCCCCATCGTTGTCAGCTTTGCCGGTCGAGAGGTTAGGCCCCCCGATTTATCAATTCAACCATCGCTTCCACGGGATGGAAGCCGGGCAACAGAGATCAAAGAGGTGAGGACAATGACACAGGCAAAAGCAGTTTCCGCAACCGTTTCCAATGGCCTTTCGCGCCGCAACGTTCTTTCGGCAGCCTTCGGTGCCGCCGCCACCGCCGCCGCGGTCAACGCAATGAACATTCCGGCCAAGGCCGCATCCGCCACCGCATCAACCGCCGGCGCGTCCGGCACCGAGGGAGCAAAGACCATGGGCAGCCGCATCACCACCCGCGATGGCGTCGAAATCTACTACAAGGACTGGGGTCCAAAGGATGGCCCGGTCGTCGTGCTCAGCCACGGCTGGCCGCTGTCGTCGGACAGCTGGGAAGCGCAGGCCTTCCACCTCGCCGCCAATGGCTTCCGCGTCATCACCCATGACCGCCGCGGCCATGGGCGCTCGTCGCAGCCCTGGGACGGCAACGACATGGATCACTACGCCGACGACCTTGCCGATCTGATCAACGCGCTCGATCTGAAGGGCATCTTTCTTGCCGGCTTTTCCACCGGCGGCGGCGAGATCAGCCGCTATATCGGTCGGCACGGCACGGGCCGTGTCGCCAAGGCCGGTTTGATCTCGGCGGTGCCGCCGCTGATGGTCAAGACCGACAAGAACCCCGGCGGCCTGCCGAAGGCGGTGTTCGACGGGCTGCAGGCGGCAAGTCTGAAGGATCGCTCGAAGCTCTACCGCGATATCGCCTCGGGTCCGTTTTTCGGTTTCAACCGCCCGGGTGCGGTCGCCTCTCAGGGCATGATCGACAGCTTCTGGTTGCAGGGCATGATGGGCGGGCACAAGAACACCTATGACTCGATCGTCGCCTTCTCGCAGACAGACTTTAGCGAGGACCTGAAGAAGTTCGACGTGCCGACGCTGATCATCCATGGCGACGACGACCAGATCGTGCCGATCGATGCGGCCGCCAGAGCTTCGAAGACGCTGGTGCCGCATGCCGAGCTCAAGGTCTATGCCGGCGCGCCGCACGGCATCACCGACACACACAAGGA
>NZ_FMXF01000048.1:0-35826 GCF_900103435.1 Sinorhizobium sp. NFACC03 | reverse complement strand
GGTGTTGCCATAGCAAAGAGCCGGCGCGATCTTCCAGGCGGGAATGGCGATCGGGAAGTTCCAGGGCGTGATGATGCCGACGACGCCGACCGGCTCGCGGGTGATCTCGACGCCGATATTGGGCCGGGCCGACGGCAGCACCTCGCCCGCCAGTCGCAGGCATTCACCGGCGAAGAAGTCGAAGATCTGGCCGGCGCGCACCGTCTCGCCGATGCCTTCGACGAGCGTCTTGCCTTCCTCGCGCGACAGCAGCTTTCCGAGCTCGTCCTTGCGGGCGAGGATCTCGTCGGCGGTCTTCCTCAGGATCGCGTGGCGCTCGAGGATGCCGGAACGCGACCAGGCGGGGAACGCCGCCTTGGCAGCGGCAATCGCCGCACGCGCATCGTCGGCCGACGCACGGGCATATTCGCCGACCAAGTCATTGGTGTTCGAGGGGTTGATGTTGCGGGACACTTCGCTGCTGCCGATCCATTCCCCATCGATCAGGTTTTTCTGCACCATATCTATACCTCCGCGGCGTTCAGACTTTGATCCTGTCTTCGCTTATCGGACGGGATCGAACTCGCACAAAGCACAATCTTTCGAGCCCGCCATTGCCGAAACGGCAAACCTGAATAGCCCTTGGGCGTTGCCATATCGGCAATACCAACTGCTAAAAATTGTGCTTTATGAGATGCCGAATTCCATCATCATCGATCCCATAACAAAGCAAGGGGAACGATATGTCTCGTTTTATGATGAACCGCCGAGGTTTCCTTTCGAATGCGGCCGCAATGGGCGCGATTGCTGCGACCCATAGCCTTATCAATGTTTCGCCCGGTCTAGCCGCCGATTCCACGACGATTCGGATGCAGCTCGGCTGGCTGCCTTCCAACGGGCTTCTCGGAGAACTCGTTGCCCGCAAGAAGGGTTATTATGCCGAGAAGGGCATCGAGCTCGAAATCGTGCCTGGCGGACCGAATGTCGACGGCGTTGCTGGCGTTGCCGTCGGACAGTCGACGATCGGCCAGATCTCCTCCAGCCCATCTGTGATGCTGGCACGTTCGGCCGGTGCGCCGATCAAGGCATTCGCAGCCGGCTACCAGAAACATCCCTTCGCGTACTTCTCCCGCAAGGCAAAACCGATTGCCAAGCCTCAGGACATGATCGGCAAGACGATCGCAGCAATCCCGACGTCGGTAATTTTGCTGCGCGCGCTTCTTGCCAAGAATGGGATATCGGAAGACCAGGTCAAGATCGTCAACATGGGTTCGGACATGAACCAGCTCGTGACCGGCCAGGCCGATGCGGTCTGTGGCTGGCTGACTAACGTCAACGCCTTGAAGGTTCTGGGTGATGACCGGGTCGACCTGACCCTTTGGGATGGCGGTATCCGGCTCTATGCCAACGTCTACTATACCACCGACGACCAGCTGCAAAATCACACTGACCATCTTGCTGCATTCGTATCGGGTTCGGCGCGGGGATGGGGCTATGCACGTGATCACCAGGAAGAGGCGGTCGACATCCTGCTCGAATCCTACCCGAACCTGGACAAGGCAAGCGAACTGGAGGCCATCGGGCCGCTGATGAAATTCGTGTTCAACGAAACGACAGCTGCCGTCGGCTGGGGTGGCATGGAACGTGCGAACTGGGAGGAGCAGATCAAGACCTATGCGGACCTCGGCCAGTTCAAGGGCCCGGTCCCGAATGCGGACGACGTCTACACGATGGCAATCCTGGATGCGACGGCCGATGTCCGCAAGAGCGTAGGGTAAGGCGATGCTGGAAACGCGTAGCAGACCCAACCAGGCAGCAGTCGGTAGCTCCGCCGTGTCGGTGAAGAATCTTCATATCCGCTTCGGCGCAGATGATTCTGGCTTCACCGCACTCTCCGACGTCTCGGTCGAGATACCTGCCGGCTCGCTCGTGACCATGCTCGGCCCGTCCGGCTGCGGCAAGTCCACTCTGTTGCGAACGGTCGCGGATCTCGTGCACATCACCGATGGCTCCGTGTCCGTGCATGGCCAGACGCCGCGCAAGGCGCGCGAGGGCCGCGATTTCGCCTTCGTCTTCCAGGAGGCGACGTTGCTGCCATGGCGCAATGTGATCGACAATGTGCGTCTCCCGCTGCTGGTGGGAAAACGCGAAGCGGGCGCGGCCTACGCGGATCCGGAAGAACTTCTGGCTCTCGTCGGACTGAAGGGGCGTGAAAAGGCGATGCCGCACGAATTGTCGGGCGGCCAGCGCCAACGCGTGGCGATCGCCCGCGCGCTGGTGACCCGGCCCCGCATCCTGTTGATGGATGAGCCCTTCGGCGCGCTCGACGAGATCACGCGCGACAAGTTGAACGAAGAGTTGCTGCGCCTCTGGCAGGAAACCGGGACCACCATCCTCTTTGTTACCCATTCGATCCCCGAGGCGGTCTTTCTCGGTCAACATGTCCTGATGCTCGCGGCCCATCCGGGCCGAGTGAAGGAGTTCATGAAGGTCGACTTGCCCTATCCGCGATCTCTCGCGATGCGCGACACGGTCGAGTTCATTCAGGTTACCGCCTACCTGCGCAAACTTTTGGGAGAATGCTGATGGCAAATGCCCTTCCATCACAAGCCGATGGCCGCGACTTGACCGACGGCAACAGGTTCAGGGCGATCGATGCCGTCGTCAGCGCTGCCCTGCGACATCTGCCGGCGACGCTTGCGATCCTTGGCTGCATCCTGCTGTGGCAACTCGTCGTCTGGGGCTTTTCGGTGCCAACGTTCATGGCGCCCGGGCCAGTCGACGTCATCAAGGCCTTCGGCGAAAACGCCGGCGTCCTATGGACGAACTTCTGGCCGACGCTCATGGAAGCGGTTCTCGGTTTCATATTCGGCAATGTCATTGCCGTTCTTCTGGCGGTCTGGTTCGTCCACAGCCCGCTCGCCGAGCGCGCCTTCTATCCGATCGCCGTGATCATCAAGTCGATCCCGATCATCGCACTGGCGCCGATCCTGGTGCTGCTCGTCGGCAACGGTATCGCACCGAAGATCATCATTGCCGGCCTGATCTGCTTCTTCCCGACCCTCGTCAACATGGTGCAGGGACTGAAGTCGGCGAGCCCCGCAATGCTCGACCTGATGCGCATCCTTTCTGCCAGCAACTCCGAAATCTTCTGGAAGGTTCGGCTGCCAGGCTCGCTGCCTTTCCTTTTCGCCGCGCTGAAGATTGCGGCAACCAGCAGCGTGATGGGCGCGATCGTCGCCGAGTGGATCGGCTCCAGCTACGGCCTCGGCGCCCTGATCATTGAGGCGACCTATAATTTCCGTTCGCCTCTGCTCTATGCGACGGTGGTGATTGCGGCTTCGCTTGCCGTGGTTCTCTTCTTCGCTGTTTCGTTCGCGGAATCGAAGATCGTCCGCTGGAAACCGACGACGGACCACTGACCCACAAACCCCTTGCTGCCGGACCTGGATATCCGGGTCCGGTCAACCGACGAAGTCACTGGCTGTGAGCTCCTCACATTTCGCCGGACAGGTCCCCTATGGAGGAAACGATTATGGAAACAATCAGAGAACCCTTGCGCAATGCCAGGATCGTCGACCGCTCCGACGTGGTCGTCGTCGGCGGCGGGCCGGCAGGGATCTCCGCCGCGGTTTCGGCGGCGCGCACCGGGGCCAGCGTCACGCTGCTCGAACGCTACCCCTATGTCGGCGGCCTTGCCGCTGGCGGCATGGTTCTCGTGCTCGACGACATGGTCAATGGGCTCGAAATCACCGTGCGCGGCATCTGCATGGAAATGATCGAACGGATGAAGACGCTCGGCCTCTGCGTCACGCCGACGGATGGCGACCGCCAGCTCGACATTCGCGATACGCCGGAAGCCTGGCAAAGGTGGGCGCGCTGGGGCTTGTTCGACTTCCATACGCCATCCGCCCCGCATCCGATCTGCTATGCGGCCGCGTTCGATCCGGACGCGTTCAAACGCGTCTCCTATGACATCCTTCGCGAATCCGGAGTGAAGCTGAGGACGCACAGCTGGTTCTCCTCGGCGATCGTCGAGAATGGCACGATCAAGGGCGTGGTCTGCCAGACGAAATCCGGCCGCGAGGCCATCATGGGTGACGTCGTGATAGACGCATCGGGCGACCTCGACGTTGCTGCCGACGCCGGCGCCCAGCATACGGACGGCAATTTCATCCTGACGACCGTTTCCCGCTGGGGTGGGATCGACACCGCCGCAGCCGAGCGCTTCGAATTCGAAGAACCGGAAAAGTTCAAGGCGATCGATCATGAGGCCAAGCGTCTGATCGGCGGATGCTGGTCGTTCTGGTGGTTGAAGACGCCGCTGCCGGGCGTCATCTGGCTGAACTGCCCGCACATGCCGAAGCTCTCCGGGCTCAGTGTCGAAGACCTGACCTACGCGGAACTCGAAGGGCGGTCCCGCATTGCTCGCCTGCTCGATTTCGCGCGGGTCAACTTGCCGGGCTTCGAAAATGCCCATGTGATCGATTTCGCACCACAGACGGGCGTGCGCCAGTCGCGGCTGCTCCAGGGCGAATATGTCGTTACCAAGGACGACGTGATGAACCGCCAGCACTTCGCCGATACGGTGTGCCGCGGCCGCGACTACTACACGCCCTACCGGGCCATGCTGCCGAAGGAAGTCGACCAGCTGATCGTCGCGGGCAGGCACTATTCGGCGACGATCCAGGCGCAAAAGTCGAGCCGCGAAATCCCGCCGTGCATGGCGATGGGCGAGGCTGCCGGCGTTGCTGCCACCGTCGCGCTCAACGCCGGCGTGAAGGTGCGGGACGCCGATGTCAGGGCGATCCAGAAGCAGCTGCGGGCCCAGGGCGCCGATCCCGGCGACGTACCATCCGAAAATGCAACCTATCTGGAGGCCGCAGAATGACATCTCTTCCCCTCGACGGTATCCGCGTCGTCGATTTCACCCAGGTCATGCTGGGCCCATGCTGCACGCAGATGCTGGCCGACTATGGCGCCGAGGTCATCAAGGTCGAAAAGGCCAAGATCGGCGATCTCTCGCGCTGGTCACTGGGGTCGGATCCGGACGGTCTCAACAATCCGGTCTTCTCGTCGCTCAACCGCAACAAGAAGAGCCTTGCACTCGACCTCAAGCAGGACGAGGCGCGTGCCGCGGTGCGCGCCCTGATCGACACGGCCGACGTGGTCGTCAACAATTTTCGCCCCGATGTCATGGAGCGAATGGGCTTCGGTTACGAAGAGCTCAGGAAGACCAATCCGCGGCTGATCTACGCCGTCGGTACGGGCTTTGGCCTTGAGGGGCCCTACCGGCACAAGGGAGGACAGGACATCCTCGCGCAGGCACTTTCGGGCGTCATGCGCCGCAAGTCGGACGCGAGCCATCCGCTGTCGATCTATGCGACGCCGCTTGCCGACTACTCGGCCGGCATGCACCTCGTTCAGGGCATTCTGCTTGCCTTGCTGCACCGTGAAAAGAACGGCCACGGCCAGCAGGTTGCGGTTAGCCTCTACAGCTCCATGCTCGCCATGCAGATGCAGGAAGGCACCACGCACATGATGCGGGAAAAGGACCTGAACTGGGGCGCTTTCCCTCTGACGGGTGTGTTCGAGACCACCGACGGCGCCATCGTCATGGTCGGCGCCTTCAAGCAGAACCCGCTGCGCGATATTTGCACGGCATTGGAGATCGAGGATCTGTCCCTCCAGCCGCAATTTGCCGATTTCGACGCACAGATGCAGCGCCGCCCGCAATTGCAGCAGGTCTTCCGCGAGGCGTTCGCGAAGAACAGCAGCGCCCATTGGCTCGGCCGGCTGGAGCAGGTGGACATTCTCTGCGCGCCGGTACGCTCGCTTCCCGAAGCACTCGATGACGAGCAGACGGTGATCAACGGCATGATCCTTCATGCCGGCGAAACGAAAGCCGGTCCGATCCGGCTGGTCGGTTCGCCGATCGACATGTCAGCGGCAACCGTGACGGTGCGCATCGCCCCGCCGAAGCTCGGCGAGCACAACGACGAGATCCTCTCGAGGCTTTCCGTTCGCCGGGGAGATGCGGCATGAGCGTCGCCTTCGTCGTAGAGGACCGCGTTGCGACCGTCACGTTAAACCGTCCGGAGCGGATGAACGCAGTGGACGCAGCAACCGAACACGAGCTGGAGGCGATCTGGCAGGAGATCGAAGCGCGCGACGACATAAGCTGCGTTGTGCTGACGGGCGCAGGCGAACGGGCATTTTGCGCAGGAGCGGATCTTAAAGGGGCCGAAAACACCGGCCTCGATTACTGGAGCGAGAGCCGGCCGAACGGTTTCGGCGGGCTCGCCTTTCGCCGCTCGCTGGATGTTCCTGTTATCGCCAGGGTCAACGGCTATGCGCTCGGCGGCGGATTCGAGATGGTTCTCGGCTGCGATATCGTCGTTGCCTCGACGAAGGCGGCGTTCGGTCTGCCCGAGGCCCGCGTCGGACGCCTGCCGCTTGATGGCGGCATGGTGCTTCTCCAGCGCAGGATCCCTCACAATCTCGCGATGGGCGTGTTGTTGACCGGCCGGCGGTTTTCCGCAGCCGAGATGCAAAGCTTCGGCATCGTCAACGAGGTGGCTGAACCAGGGGAGCTCGATGCCGCCGTTGCCCGCTGGGTGGCCGAAATCGTCGCCTGCGCGCCGCTTTCGCTTCGCGCGATCAAGCAGACTGTCAATCGCACCGGGCATCTGTCGCCGGCGGAAGCACAAGGGCTGCGCACGCCTGCACTCGTGAAGGCGCTTAAAAGCGAAGATGCCCTGGAAGGCGTCAGCGCCTTCCAGGAGAAGCGCGCGCCCGTTTGGAGGGGACGATGAGCGTGTTATAGCTCGGAGCCCAGGGGAGGGGAGGTTCCAATCGAATGCACGCCAGCATCCTGAAATATTTCGTCTCGGTCGCGCGGTCCGGGTCCATTCGCAAGGCCTCCGAGGAGCTTCACGTCGCATCCTCGGCGGTCAGCCGGCAGATCAAGAAACTGGAGGACGAGCTCGGGATCGCCCTGTTCGAACGGCTCTCGAACGGCCTGAGGCTGACCGTCGCCGGGGAAAACGTGCTGCGCCACGCCCGGGTCACGCTCGAGAATTTCGAGCTTCTGCGCAGCGACCTCGGCGCCTTGCAGGGAAAAAAGGCCGGTCGCGTGCAGATGTCTTGTCTGGACAGCCTGGCCATCCAGTTCCTGCCGGACATGGTCAACACGTTCCACAGCATCCATCCGGGCGTGAGCTTCCATATCCACACCGCCGGTCACGGCAACATCAGCAGCCTGGTCGCCGAAGGTGACGTCGACATGGGGTTGACCTTTGATCTCGCCCGTCCAGACGACACGGAGATGCTCTTTCGCGTACCGATGCCGCTGATGGCTTTCGTCGGACGGGGACATCCGTTGGCGAAGCAGCGGCAGGTCTCCCTCGCCGAATGCGCTCAGTACGACCTGCTTCTGCAACTCGATACGCAGCCGATCCGCTCGCTCATCGAAATCGAACTCTCGGTCTTCGAACGAACCGGGCGGCCCTTTGTGCTGTCGAACAGCCAGATGATGCTCAAGCCATTCATCATCTCGGGGCAGGGAGTGGCTTTCTTCACGCCGATCGGCTTCCTCGCGGAAATCAAGGCGGGCGATGTCGTTCCGATACCGCTTTCCGGATCGCGCCTTCAGAACCTGCACATCGGAATTCTCGTGCAGCGACGCCGGCAGCGCACCCACGCGGCCGAAGCCGTCATCGAATTCGTTGGCGCGGAACTGCTGAGGTTCAGCGACCAGATCATGGAGGCAATCAATCCTTGAGTGAACACCAGGTCCCCGGGCGACTTCTTTTGCGTCCTGGCCGCGAAGCAGCAAGGCGTGAGCCAAACCTCTTGCGGCATCTGCCTGACGGTGCCTCCTCGGCTGCGATCCCGGCCAGTGCCCTCCTGATGCCGCCGCCCGTCAACGCGCATGACCACGGCTATGGCATCCGCACGCTCGATTTCGGCAATGTCGACGATGCCCTGGAAGTTTGGATCCCCGGGCTTCGGCTCCGGCCGCGCACCGATCCCTACCTGGAAGCGCTGGTGGCATTCTCCCGGCTGGCGCAAACGGGCGTCGGTGCGACCATGCATTGTCACAATTCGCTGAATGTCGACCGACTGGTGGAGGAGGCCGGCGCGGTGATGCGCGCGGCACGCGATGTCGGCATAAGGCTCGCGCTTTCCTGCCCGCTTCTCGACTACGATCCGTGGGCCTATGACGGCGGGCCGCAGCGATTGCGGCCGCATCTTGCTCCGGCAGACTGGGATGTACTCAGTGCCTCGATCCCCCAATATGCCCCGCCTTCGGTCCAGATTTCGGCGGCCGACGCGGTCGCCGCAGCCAACACCAACCCGCTGATCGATGTCCAGTACGGCCCGATCGGGCCGCAGTGGTGCTCCAATGCAATGCTCGAAAGCATCGCCGAGGCCTCTCACGCAAGGGGTCGGCGCATTCACATGCATCTCCTCGAAAGCCCAAGGCAGAGGCTGTGGCTGGACAGGCGCTTTCCGCAAGGGGTCGTCCGATATCTCGACGATATCGGCTTCCTCTCGCCCCGCCTTGCCGTTGCCCATGGCGTTCAACTGCGGCCGGATGAGCTGGAGTTGCTGGCAGCAAGGGGCGTGCAGCTCGTTTCAAACCCGTCGGCAAACTTGCGCCTGCGTTCAGGCGTGGCGCCGCTCGCTGCCATTCCGGCAAGCGGACCGGCCTTCGCTTTCGGCCTCGACGGCACCGGGTTTGACGACGACCAGGACCTTTGGCGCGAACTGCGCCTTGCCCATCTGTTGCACGGTGGCCGCGGCTTGACGCGGACGTTTACGGCTCGATGCATCTTCGATGCCGCGATCCATGTCGGCGCCAAGGTTGTGAACGCGACGGCAAACGAAGACCTTGTCCTCGTGGATTACGGTGCGCTGATCGCCGACAGCCTGATAGACGATCTGGATGAGGCGGAGGTGCTGCTCACCCGGATGACGGCGGCGCACGCGAAGGGGCTCTACGTCGGCGGGCAGGAGGTCATGTGCGATGGGAAGCTGACCCGGGTTGATTTCGAACGTGCCCGGGCCGAACTTTTGCAGCAGGCGCGTGCGGACCTTCCGCGGCTGAACTGCGAGCGTGATCTCGTGACCAAGCTCGCCGCGGCGACGCGGGCCTATTATTCCGGCTGGTGAGCCCAAGCGGCGAGGCCGCAAAAACATCTCGGGATACGTGCGGCGAGGGCAGAGACGGGACGGCTTTCTACCGGGCCCAAGCTTCGTTTCTCTGACCGGCCGTCGACCTGCGTCTGCCCAACGGCCCTGTCTTGCTCCTGTGGATCAGGTCTGGTTATGCGACGGTTACCGCTTTCTCGAAGGCGGCAACGAAGGGATGGTCCAGCGCCGTAGAGCACTCCTTGCTCCACCCGCCCGGTGAGCCCATTCCGGTGACGTCTGCTCCGAAGAACTCCTTGTTCACAGCGATGAAATGGCGCTGGTTGTCGGCGATCTCGTGATCCCAGACGATGGCATCGACGGGACAGATCGAAAGACAGAGCCCGCAATTTATGCATTCGTCGGGGTGGATGTAGAAGGTACGGCCACCCTCGTAGATGCAGTCGACAGGGCAGGCGGCGGTGCAGTCGCCATCCTTCACGTCGATGCAGGGTTCGGTAATGACATAGGCCATCTTGCTGGTCTCTGAAGAGTTGCTTGCACGGCCAATTATTCAGAGTTTCCCTTGCCGAAGAAGCACAGATATTCGCAACGTCGATTGCCAAAAAGGCAACGTCCGGTGCTTCTTCGATCTTGTTTGATGTCGCCGCGTGGCGAAGTTTTGCGGTAAGCGCCAACCTGAAACGAGCTTGATCACCCGGCCGTACAGCCCAGGATCGTGCGCAAGCGCCTTTGTTCGCCTGCCGGGCTTAGGGCTGCCGGAGAATGCCTCTCAGGATCGTCTCGGTGATCGTGGCCGCCGCCTTTTCATAGTCATCGGCTTTCAAACGGGGCTTTTTGAGCGCGTCGACGGCGACGGGTTCGAAGTCCGAGTAAAACTGGGTCGACGCCCAGAGCATGATGAAGAGATGACGTGGATCGACCGGCAGCATTTTGCCAGCGGCGATCCAGCCCTCGATGACCGCGACATGAGTATCCGTTACCTGACGGATGTGTTCGCGATCCTTCTTGGTCAGGAAACGGGCACCTTGAATGATTTCGCTGGCGAAGAGCCGGGACTCGGCCATGTTCTTGCGCGTGTATTCCAGCTTCGCCTTGATGTAGAGCCTGAACGCCTCCGCCGGTTCGCGCTCCGGCGAAATGTATTTCAGTGCATCATCCCAACTCGCGAGCAGATGCGCGATGATGGCGGTGTAGATCTCCTCCTTGGAAGAGAAGTAGTAGTAGACGTTTGCCTTGGGCAGGCCCGAAGCCTCGGCAATCTCGGCGATGCGCGTGCCATCGAAGCCCTTGCGGGCAAATATCTCGATCCCCGCCTTGATGATGAGCCGCACGTTACGTTCGCGGATGCGCTCTTCGGGATCTCGTAATGCCCTTGCCATATAGTTCCGCCTCCATCTCGCCGTCGCTTCCTACCAGGCAATCATGCGTGGTGGCGAGATTGCCTTTGCAATTGCCGCGTTTTCCAGCGAAATGCAAGCGTATAGCCCTTCGCCAGAAGCTGACGATGTAGTCAAGAAAAGTTGACCGCTTCGTCATTTTCCGCTTTTTAAAAGTTGACACTTTGGTCAGCTTTTGTCTAGTCTCCCTGCAATGAACGGAAGGGGAGCCGTAATGCCGATGCGCTTGAGGGAGGCAATGGCGGAAACGTTTGCAGGCTGGGAGGATGATCTTCCGCATGCATGGCGCGATGCGCTCGGCGCCGTCGGCGACGATTTCGCCCGTATCGATGCGGACCTCGAGTTGGAGGCCTGGGAGCCGATCTTCCCGGCGCGCCGCGGCAAAACCTTTCCTGGCCAGCCAAGGGGCGCGCATGCCCTGGCGGCGTTCGACGGAATTGCGCCCGATGGCGTGCGCTGCCTGGTTCTTGGGCAGGATCCTTATCCCGAGCCGGGTTTTGCGACGGGGCGTGCCTTCGAGGCCGGCAATCTCGCCGCCTGGGGTGAGCTGGACAAGATGTTCTCGAAGAGCATCCGTGCCTACATGCAGCTGATTGCGGCCGCGCGCCTTGGTGATGAAAGTCTGGCGTGCGATTTCGGCCGCTGGCCGGATGTGCGGCATCTGCTGTGCGATCCCACCGGTTCGTTCGAGGCGCCGAGCCTGATCGCCGACCGTTGGGTCGCGGAGGGTGTTCTCTTGCTCAATGCCTCGCTGACGCTCTCTCGCTTCCGCGTCGATATCGATCCGCACCAGTCCCGCGGGCATCTGTCCTTCTGGCGGCCGCTGATGCTGCGCGTGGTCGAAATGCTTGTGGCGCGAGGCGAGCCCGTTGTCTTCCTGGGTTTCGGTGCGGCTGCGGCTGACATCTTCTCGCAAGTCGGCGTTGCCGAGGGGCAGTTCGGCCATGTCGCCTATGTTCAGCGCGAGCATCCCGCCTTTGCCGACAAGGTGCTCGGCCGGGAAAATCCGTTCCTTCTCTGCAATTCTTATTTGGAGGCGATGGGCGGTCGGCCCATTGCGTGGTGAACATGGCGCGTAACCCGGAATATGATTTCATCGTGGTCGGTGCGGGCTCGGCCGGTTGTGTTCTCGCGAACCGTCTGTCGAAGAACCCGGCAAACCGCGTGCTTTTGATCGAGGCTGGCGGCAAGGATCGCAACCCGCTGTTCCGGCTGCCGATGCTGATGGGCAAGCTGTTCCATTCGGGCATCTACAACTGGCACTATCACACCGAGCCTGAGCCCTATCTCAATGGCCGCTCGCTCTATTGGCCGCGCGGCAAGGTGCTGGGCGGGACCTCCACCATCAACGGCATGATCTACGTGCGCGGTAATCGCCACGACTACGACCGCTGGTCGCAGCTCGGGCTTGCCGGCTGGTCCTATGATGAAGTGCTGCCGGCATTCCGACGCTCCGAAACGCATGTTCAGCGGAAGGATGCGTTCCACAGTGGCGACGGGGAACTCACCGTCTGCCGAGCCCGTGGCAACAATCCGCTGATGGACGTGTTCTGCGAGGCGGGCATCCAGGCCGGCTATCCGGCCAACGATGACTTCAACGGAGAGACGCAAGAAGGCTTTGGCCGCTACGACTTCACCATCCGCAAGGGAAAACGCTGGTCCACGTCATGGGCGTTCCTGCGTCCGGCACTCGGCCGCAAGAACCTCACCGTGCTGACCGGGGCGGAGCTCACGCGTCTGATCATCGAAGGCGACCGGGCGTGCGGCGTCGAGTATCTGAAGGACGGCGTGCTGGGACGCGCTCGTGCGGGGCGGGAGGTGATCCTCTCCTCAGGGGTGGTCAATTCGCCCAAGGCGCTGCTTCTGTCCGGCATCGGGCCGGCAGATGAGCTCCGGGCGCTTGGCATCGAGCCGGTGCTGGACCTGCCGGGCGTCGGCAAGAACCTCCAGGACCACGTCGACTGCGTCATGAGCTGGGAATGCCGGGAGCCGATCACGCTCTTCAGCGACCTGCGGGCGGACAAGCTTATTCCCGCCGTTGCCCAGGGCATGCTGTTCGGTGAGGGCGTTACCACGACCTTCCCCTATGAGGCCGGCGCCTTCATCCGATCGAACGATGGCCTGGTTGCGCCCGACATACAACTGCACTTCATGCCGGCGCTGGAAAAGACGGCCAACCTGCACTTCCCCAATCCGTTCCGGAAGAAGCAGGCCGTAGAGGCCAACCACGGGTTCACGATCCGCGTCGGCCCCGTCAATCCGGTGAGCCGCGGCGAGATCACGCTGCGCTCGGCGAACGCGACGGACAAGCCGAAGATCCAGGCCAACTACCTCCGTGACGATTTCGACGTTCGCACGATGATCGATGCCATCCGGCTGACCCGTGACATTGTCGGCCAGAAGGCTTTCGACCGCTATCGCGGCAAGGAGCTGGCACCGGGGCCGGAAGCGCTCGACGATGCCGCTTTGACGAGCTGGTTGCGGGCGACCGCCATGACAACCTTCCACCCGGTTGGAACCGCCAAGATGGGAAACGATCCCATGGCTGTGGTGGATGCGCGACTCAAGGTGCACGGCATCGAAGGGCTACGTGTCGCGGACGTCTCGATCATGCCGGTCATCTCAAGCGGCAACACCAACGCGCCAGCCATCATGATCGGCGAGAAATGCGCCGAATTCGTCCTGAACGCATAGGAAGCAATCTGATGATCCTGGAACACCGCACCTACACCTTCAAGCCCGGCACGGTCGACAAGTGGATGAAGAAGTACGAGGCCGACGGCCTTCCCGTGCAGAAGCGCCATCTCAACAAGTTCGTCGGTCTCTATGCCTCGGAACTGGGAACGCTTCACACGACCGTGCTGATGTGGGCCTACGACAGCCTCGCTGACCGCGAAGCGCGCCGCGCGGCCATGTATGCCGATCCGGACTGGCAGAAGTTCATTTCCGAAGTCTGGGCGCTGGACGCGATCCAGAAGCAGGAGGTGATGATTATGAACCCGGCCTCCTATTCGCCGCCGCTTTGAGGCGGCAACTGGCGCCAGTACCGCCAGCGCCCTGGCAAATGCGAATGAGAAACAACAAGATAAAAGAGGGAACGATCATGACAGACAAGACTGGGAAGATTACACAGCACATGATGCAGCGCCGGACATTCCTGCAGGCGAGCGCGGGTGCCGCGGCGCTGGCCTTTGCCGCCAGTGTCGTGCCTGAATTTGCCCGTGCGTCCGAGGGGCTGGTCGCGCTGGTCCATACGCAAGCTGCAGGCGACAATGGTCCGGTGGACCAGATGATCGCCAAGCTCAAGCAGCTTTCGGAAGAAAAGGGTTTCGAATACCGCGCTGTCTACGCGCAGGATCCGGCGACCTACGAGACGGTCTACCGCACGCTGGGCGATGCGGGCGCGGCGATCATCATCTCGACCTTCAATGAAGTGGCCGAGCCCTTCAAGGCGCTGGCGCCGTCCTATCCCAACACCAAGTGGATCCAGCTTTTCGCCGATCCTTTCGAACCGGCAATTCCGAACGTGGTGACTGTCTCCTACGACTACTACCTTGGTTGCTATCTCTCGGGGGTCTTTGCAGCCAAGATGTCGTCGACCGGCAGGATCGGCTTTATCGGCGGCGTTTCCATTCCTCCGCTCAACGCAGACTTCAACGCCTTCAAGGCAGGCGTGCATTCCATTCGGCCGGATGCCTCCGTCATCGCCGCCTTTGCAGGCTCGTTTCAGGACCCTGCAAAGGGGCAGGAAATCGCAACCCAGATGTACAATGACGGCATCGACTACATCCAGACCGATGCGGCAGCCACCGACGGCGGCATCATTGCCGCGGCCAACGAGAAGGAAGGGCGCATGGTGAGCTGCCTCGCGCCCGGACAGTATGAGCTGGGCCCGAAATCACTGATCTCGATCGTCAGTCTCGACTTCGGCGTCTCGCTCTACAACGAAACCAGCAAAGCGGTCGGACCCGAATGGAAGGGCGGTGCGCACGAGCATACGGGCCTTGGCACCAGCGTCATCGACTTCATTCTCTCGCCGGTCTTCGCCGAGCAGGGGCCAGCAGATCTGAACGCCAAGGCGAAGGAAGCGCTGGTCGAGGTCGACAAGGTTCGTGTCGGCATCCTGAATGGGTCGATCAAGGTTCCGTTCAACACCACCCTTTGATCCCTGGCGCTGGCTCGCCGAGCCAGCCCGAGGCTTCGAAGGACGTCGGCACAGACCTTCCCTCTTGGGGGAGGTCACTGGGGTTCGCGGATCGTTTCCAGCCCTGTTGACAGCCGCGAACCTCCCGCTCTCGATGGGAACCATTGCATGTCCAATTCTGCGAAATCGGCCCTGGAGTGCCGGAACGTCACCGTCAAATTCGGAGATGTGACGGCGTTGTCGGAGGTTTCAGCTTCGTTCGCTCCTGGCCAGATCCATGCGGTCGTCGGTCAGAACGGGGCCGGCAAGACCACCTTCGCACGGGTTGCCGCCGGCCTCGTCCAGCCGACCTCCGGCGCCGTCAACGTGATGGGACACGACATCCGGACGGGGCAGGTCAGCGAAAGCCGGGCCGCGGGCGTGGAGCTCGTCCACCAGAGTTTTGCCTTGCCACCGTCCTTTACGGTCGCCGAGACCATGGAGTTTGGCGCTACGGGCAAGGGCGGCATCTATAGCCGCAAGGGGCTCGCTAAAAAATGGCGGGCGCATCTTGCGGGGCTCGACGTCCAGGTCGACTTGAACCGGCGTATCCGGGATCTGCCGATCGAGACCCAGCAGGGCATAGAGATTGCCCGCGCGCTGGTCACGGATGCGCGCGTCCTTATTCTCGACGAGCCGACCGCGGTCCTGTCACCGGCGGGCATCGACATGCTGTTCGCACGCGTTCGCCGCCTTAGGGAACGCGGGGTCACCGTTATCCTCATCCTGCACAAGATCCGCGAGGTGCTGGGCGTCGCCGACACAGTCACGGTGCTGCGGGGCGGCCAGAAGGTCCAAGGGCCGCTTCCGGTGGCTGAGGTTTCGGGCGAGCGTTTGGCCAACCTCATCGTCGGTGAGGCCGTCGCGAAGACGCTCGATCGGCACGATCGCGATGCATTGGTCGGAACGAAGTCACCGATCCGTGGGGACTCAGATCAACCGGCCCATGCGACCGGCCCTGCCATCCTTTCGATGAAGGCCGCTTCTACACGGCCGGACAGCGGAGGCGTTGCTCTCGATGGCGTCGATCTGGGGATCCGTCCGGGCGAGATCGTCGGCATCGCCGGAGTGGAGGGCAACGGGCAGAAGACGCTAGTGCGGGCTATTTCCGCTCTCGCCGATCTGACAAGTGGATCGATCCAGCTTGCAGGCCATGACGTGACTGGCGAACCGCTCGCCGCCCGTCGCGCGATCGGTCTTAGGATCATTCCCTTCGAGCGCAACGTCGAAGGTCTCAGCCTCACGAGTTCGCTCTGGCAGAACTGGAGCGCGAGGGAGCTGCTGCAGGGCAGGCTGCTCAAGCTGATCCGTCCCTCAGCAGTGCGCGATGCCTGCGACCGGTCACTCAAGGAATGGAGCGTTCACTACCACAATTCCGCGCAGAAGGCGGGGTCCCTGTCGGGCGGCAATGCGCAGAAGGTGATCCTCGCCCGGGAGATCGATCCCGATGCGAAGCTGATTATCGCGGCCCAGCCGACCCGCGGCCTCGACATCGGGGCCACCGCCTTCGTTTGGCAGGCGCTCCGGCAGGCGCGCGACCGTGGCGCGGCCATACTGCTGATCTCGTCGGATCTCGACGAGCTCTTCGACATATCGGATCGCGTCGTGGTGATGCTGTCGGGACGCCTGAACGGCGAGTTCCGCGCGCCCTTCGACATAGGGTTGGTGGGAGCGGCCATGACCGGTGCCGTTGCAGGGGCAAGCGCATGAAAGACAGTCTCATCACCGTCGTCCGCAGTCTGATCTTTGTGATCTTCGCGCTCATCCTCTGCGCGCTCGTGTTCCAGCTTGCCGGCTACAATGCCCCGGTGACACTCTGGGCGGTGCTCGATGGGGCATTCCTGCGAAGCGGCGCGATCGAGCAAAGTCTCAGATGGGCGCTGCCGCTGTTCATAACGGCCGTCGGCGTCGGCATTTCCTTCCGGGCGGGTTTCTTCAACATCGGGGCCCAGGGGCAGTTCTATGTCGGCGCGATCTGCGCCGCCTTCGCCGCCGAAGCGGTAAAGGGCGGACCAGCCTTCCTGGTTATCCCGAGCTTGCTTCTTGCCGGCATGATCGGCGGTGCTCTCTGGGCGCTGTGGCCGGGATTGCTGCGGCTCCGCTCCGGCACAGACGAGGTTATCACCACGCTGATGGGCAACTTCATGGCCGGCCTGCTGCTGGTCTATGTCACCTCAGGGCCGCTGAAGGATCCCTCAGGTTCCGGTCAGCAGGCATCGAGCCGCCCGCTCGATGCGGCCTACCGCATCTCGGATTCTCTCGGTCTCTCCCCGACGATCATCGCAATCGCGGTGGTCGTCGGCATCCTCATGTGGCTGCTGGTGAACCGAACTTCCTTCGGCATCCTGGCAAGCCTTGCCGGCCGCAATGGCACGATGGTGGAATGGCAGGGTGCGCGCCTCTGGCAGCTCGGCCTCTCCAGTTTCCTCGTTTCGGGGGCGCTTGCGGGCCTTGCCGGCACCATCGAGTTCATGGGGCCGAACGGCCGCATCGCCTCGGGCTTCCTGCCGGCGCATGGTTTCACTGCGATCCTGATCGCGCTTGTCGCCAATCTCTCCGTTATCGGAACGGCGGTTGCGGCCATCTTCTTCGGCGGCCTTGCCTCGGCGGCACTCTATCTGCCGATCATGGCCGGGCTGCCGTCGGCGGCGATCGACATCATCAATGCGGCGATCGCGCTGTTCATAACCGCAAGGTCGACGTTCATCGATAGGGTGCTGCGTCTCGGAGGGCGCAAGACATGAATGAGATCATTATCTCCGTCCTGCGCTCCGGAACGCCGCTGATCTACGTCACGCTCGCCGGCGTTATCGCGCAGCGGGCAGGGGTATGGAACCTCGGCCTCGAGGGACTGATGATCATCGGCGCCTGCGCGACAATTCTCGGCATCATGCTCACAAAGTCGATCGGCGCGGCCATCCTCATCGCCATTCTCGCCTGCGTGCTGGCCTCGGTGCTTCTCTGGTTCGTCATCGACAGGTTGAAAGCCAATCCCATTATCGCCGGCCTCGGACTGACTGGTCTCGGCATCGGCGGTACGGCGCTTGCGGTCCAGTCTATCTTCGGCAGCCAGGCAACTGTGACTGCTCCCTTCGGCATTCCTAAATTGGGGCCGGCCTTTGGTTCCTATGGCGTGCTGTCGGTCTCGGTCGCCGCCATGCCGCTCGTCGTCTTTGCCATGTGGGTGTTGTTGCGGCGAACGCGCTTCGGCCTGCGGCTAGCCGCCTGTGGGGAGCATCCGTTCGCTGCGCGCGGCGTCGGCGCCAACCCGTCGCGCATGCGGCTCGTGGCGCTTTCGATCGGTGGGGTGCTGTGTGCTATCGGCGGCGCGGAACTTGCCGCCGGCAGCCTGCAGTTCTTTGCCCAGGGCATGACGGCCGGTCGCGGCTTTATGGCGTTTGCTGCGGTCATCTTCGGTGCCGCCCATCCGGTAGGGGCTACCTTTGCCGCCTTGTTCTTCGCCATCGTCGGCGCCATCGGCATCCGGGCGCAGTTGACGTTCGGCGACAGGGTCCCGCACGACCTCCTGCAGGCATTGCCCTATCTCGCGACAGTCTTCGGCGTCTGGCTCTCAGGAAAGCTCCGCGGCGGTGCGAAAGCCGCAAGCTCGTCCGCCGAACTCAGGGATCAGTAATCATGACGTGCGGCGGACGCTATCCTCAGGTCATTCAATGGTTTCCGGGGCATTTGTCATGAGCGAAATTCTTATCCGCAATGGGACGATAGTTGCGATGGATCGCGCTCACGGCGCAACACCATTTGCCGCTGACATCCTGATCGAAGGCACCGAGATCAGATCGATCGGGTCGAGTCTTGCCGCCAGGCCCGATGCCCAAATCATCGAGGCACGCGGCAAGCTGGTCCTGCCGGGACTGGTCAATGCCCATACGCATTCCAGTGAGACATTCCTGCGGGGGCGCTATGAGCGCATGCCGCTCGAACTCTGGCTGCTCTATGCCTATCCGCTGTTGATGAACGACCCGATCGGCGAGCGCCTGCTGTACCTGCGCAGCCTGCTGCTGGCGATGGAATCGCTGCGCAACGGCGTCACGACACTCTGCGACGATTTTTTCGACCCGCCCCGGCACGATCTCGACCGGCTTGCCACCGTTTTTCGCGCCTACGACGATGCCGGAATCCGCGCCAATGTTTCCAGCGCGACGATGAATGTGCATCCGCTTGATGCCCTGCCTTTTGTGCGCGAGATAATGCCCTCGGCGATGCAGGATCTTCTCGATTTTGGACCGCCGATGTCGGCAGGAGCGTATGCGGACTATTGCCGCGCTGCCTTTTCCAGCCTGCACGGGATGTCGGGCCGCCTGCAGTTCATGATCGCCCCTTCCGCGCCGCAGCGCTGCACGCCCGATCTCATGGCGGCCTGTATGGAGCTGGCGGTGGAGAGAAGCGTGCCGTTCCACACGCATGTCCTCGAAACCAAGACCCAGGCGGTGACTGGGCTCGTTCATCACGGCAAGTCCTTGATCGCCTATATGCATGATCTCGGCCTTCTGAAACGCAATACGACCATCGCGCATTCGGTGTGGGTCAGCGACAAGGACATCGAACTGATGGGGGAGGCGGGTGTCTCCGTTGCCCACAACGCCGTCTCCAACCTGAAGCTTGGCGCCGGGATCGCGCCGATCCGCCGCCTGCTTGATGCCGGTGTGACGGTCGGCCTTGGCACGGATGGCGTTTCGTCGAACGACACATCTCGCATCTTCGACGTCATGCGCGTCGCCGGTCTCGTTCATAGCGCCGCCGGTCCTGACTATGAGCAATGGCTGAGGGCGGACGAAATTCTCACCATGGCGACCATCGGTGGCGCCAAGACGGCGATGCTGGAACAGGTGACCGGCTCCCTGGAAGTCGGCAAGTCGGCCGACCTTCTTGTCCTGGATATGCGCAACTATCCTTTCGTGCCGCTCAACGATGTCGCCAAACACCTTGTCTATTCGGAAAACGGATCGTCGATCGGGACGGTGATGGTTGCCGGACGGATCGTGATGCAGGAGGGGCGCCTGACCACGGTGGACGAACAGGCCGTGTTCGACGAGATTTCCGAACTCGTGCCGGCATATCTTGCCGAACACGCCGAGCTTGAGCGCCGCAACGCGATCTTCGAACCCGTCCTGGCAGAGGTCCATCGAATGGCGACCGGGATGGACATTTCTCTCAACCGATACCAAGGCGATGCCGTATGACGCGACCTCGACGACAGACGATTTTTCGCAGAGACGTGTGCGGCCACCCGTTTAACGTGCGGACACCAGAGCTCGTTTTCCGCATGCGAAATTATGTCACTTCTTCGGTCTTGCCGGCTTTGTCGCAACGCTCAGTAGCAAAAAATTTGGGCAAAGCGCATCGTTCGTGTAGCGCGACCAATGACAACCATCTATGGATGATATTACACGCGTAACGTGCGATTTTCTGCTTCGCAAGTTCAGCGAAAGTTTTACGAAAGCTTTGCGGCACCCGGGCATGGTTTGCGGGCGCTTCGCGATTTGGGCGGCCTTCGGGGGAAGGCAGACGGGGAACCGATGACATTGCTGATCGTTGTTCTTGTACTTGCTCTTGCAGGCATGGCGTTCACCTGGCTGAAAATGCTTAAGCGCTTTCAGTCGGCTCTCGCCGTCGCCGCTTGGATGCTCCGGGCCGTCACCAATGCAGTCCTTCGGCCGTGGAAGGCCTGGTTCGCCTTCATTGCTGCCTTCTTGATCAGCCTGGCGTTTTTCCAGAGTGCGCACGCGCAATCGTCTGGTTGCAGTGCGATCAACGCAACGTGGGGGAGCGGCGTTTCCCTCTCGAATACAAGCGAGTTGTGGCAGGCTAACCTTAGCGTCCTCGCGGGCGAAAAAGTCACATACAGGGTTACTTCATCTGGCACTGTGAATTCGAACAGCGCAGGCTTCGCGATTTACAAGAACGCTGGCGTTAATATGTCTGACGGCACTTCATTTGAAGCATATGCTGCACCCGGCGCGGAGTTGAATCTAAACGCTACATTGACAATACCCGCTGACGATACTGAGTTTGTGGTTTACGCTTGGAGCGAGCCCGCTGGCGGAACCGTAAATGCGACGGTTACGTGCGCTGGAAAGAGCGACCAGACCATCACGTTCAACAACCCGGGCCCGCAGAATTTCGGCACGACGCCGACGCTGACGGCGAGCGCCAGTTCCGGGCTCAGCCCCGTCTTTACCTCCGCGACCACCGGCGTTTGCACCGTTGATGGCGCAGGAGTGTTGAGCTTCGTGACGACCGGGACCTGCACGATCAATGCCAACCAGGCCGGCGATGCGTCCTACAACGCCGCCCCGCAGGTACAGCAGAGTTTTGCCGTCAACCCCGCCGTACCGATTGCCAGTGCCGTTTCGGCGACAGTCAGCGCCAACTCGTCGGCAAACCCCATCACGTTGAACCTTTCCGGTGGAACAGCGACGTCGGTGGCGGTCAGCGCGTCGGCTGCGCATGGCACGGCGACGGCTTCGGGAACTACCATTACCTATACGCCAACGCCAGGCTATGCCGGCCCCGACAGCTTCACCTATACGGCGGCGAATGCGGGTGGCACATCGGCTCCAGCGACGGTTACCATCACCGTATCGGCCCCGACCATCGTTTTGCCGAACGTCTCGCTGGCGGCGGGGACCGTTGGGACGGCCTATAGCCAGACGCTGACGGCTTCCGGCGGCACCAGCCTCTACACCTTCTCTGTATCCGGCACATTACCGGCTGGTCTCACCCTCTCGTCCGGAGGTGTACTTTCCGGAACGCCGACCGTTGCGGGGAGCTACAGCTTCCAGATTGTCGCTACCGACAGCTCGACTGGCCCTAGCGCGCCTTTCTCGGGCTCGCGGGGGTACACACTGAACGTCAACGAGATCGTCCCGGTTGCAGGCGCGGTATCGGCGACGGTCAATGCGAACTCGTCAGCGAACCCGATCACACCGAACCTTTCCGGCGGCGCGGCGACGTCGGTGGCGATCGGCACGGCGGCGTCGCACGGCACGGCCTCGGCCTCCGGCGCGACCGTTACCTATACGCCGATACCGGGCTACTCCGGCTCTGACAGCTTCACCTACACCGCCACGAATTCAGCCGGCACCTCTTCGCCCGCGACGGTCACCATCACGGTGAACCGACCCACACTGGCCCTGTCGCCAGCAGCAGGGCCGCTGCCCGGCGGCACGACCGACGTTGCCTATAGCCAGTCAATGACCGCATCGCTCGGCACGGCGCCCTATACCTATGGGCTCACGATCACCTCCGGCACGCTCCCAACGGGGCTGTCTTTCAATGCCGCGACAGGCACTCTTTCCGGCACCCCGACGACGACAGGCATCGTCAACTTCAGCGTCTCTGCGGTAGACGCCTACGGCGCGAGCGGCTCGGCCGCCTATTCGCTGACGACCATATTGGGGCTGCAGGCGCCCGTCGCCGGCAATGCGTCCGCGACGGTCGATGCCAATTCGGCGAACAACGCAATCACGCTCGCCCTCACGGGCGGCGCCGCAGATAGCGTGGCGGTCGCGTCTGCGCCGACCCACGGCACCGCGTCGGCTTCGGGCACGACAATCACCTACACGCCGACATCAGGCTATTCCGGCTCCGACAGCTTCACCTACACGGCCACCAATACCGCGGGCACGTCCGCGGCCGCGACGGTCACGATCACCGTGAGTGCGCTGCCAAAATTGTCGATCAATGACATAAGCCAGGCCGAGGGTAATTCCGGCACCATCAGCTTCACCTTCACGATATCGCTGGACAAACCGGCCGGTGTTGGCGGGGTGACCTTCGACATTGCGACGGCAAACGGTACCGCCAACGCCCCTGGCGACTACACAACCAATTCCACAAGTGGTCAGGTCAGCCAGGGCGCGACCGACGCCACGTTCACAGTGCTTGCGCTGGGTGATACGGACTTTGAGCCGAACGAGACATTCTTCGTCAATGTCACAAACGTCGCCGGCGCGACGGTCGTCGACAGCCAAGGTATGGGCACTATCCTCAATGACGACGCGGCGCCTGCTCCGTCGATCGCCAACGTCACCCCGGATGCCGGGGGCACGGCCGGGGGCACGGTGGTCACCATTACCGGTACGGGTTTCACCGATACGACTGCGGTTACCTTCGGCGGCGTTGCCGGGAGCAACCTCACCGTCGTCGACGACGGTGAGGTCACGGTGACGACGCCCGCTCATGCCGCTGGAGCCGTAGTGGTTGCCCTTACTACGCCGAACGGAACCGATACGTTAAATGGTGGCTTTACCTACCAGACATCGGTTCCGACGATCACGGTCTCGGCCTCCGACAGCAATCCGGTGCTCGGCGCATCGGTGACCTTTATGGCGACCTTGGCCGGCGGCGCGTCACCGACGGGAACCGTCACCTTCAAGAACGGATCCACGGCGCTTGGAACCGGCACCGTGTCCGGCACCACGGCCGCCTTCAGCACCGCGGCGCTCGCCGTCGGCGTGCATTCCATCACCGCTGAATATTCCGGTGATGGCAACAATGCGGCTGCGGTCTCGGCTGCCGTCACCGTTACGGTCGGGCAGGTTGCCCCGACGGTCACGGTCTCGGCCTCGAACAGCAATCCGGTGCTTGGCGCATCGGTGACCTTCACGGCGAGCTTGGCCGGCGGCGCGTCACCGACGGGAAGCGTCACCTTCAAGAACGGATCCACCACGCTTGGAACCGGCACCGTGTCCGGCACCACGGCCGCCTTCAGCACCGCGGCGCTGGCCGTTGGCGTGCATTCCATCACCGCTGAATATTCCGGTGATGGCAACAATGCCGCAGCGGTCTCGGCCGCCGTCACCGTTACGGTCGGGCAGGTTGCCCCAACGGTCACGGTCTTGGCCTCGAACAGCAATCCGGTGCTCGGCGCATCGGTGACCTTCACGGCGAGCTTGGCCGGCGGCGCGTCACCGACGGGAAGCATCACCTTCAAGAACGGATCCACGACGCTTGGGACCGGCTCCGTCTCCGGCACCACGGCCACGTTCAGCACCGCGGCGCTGAGCGTCGGCGCGCATTCCATCACCGCCGAATATTCCGGTGATAGCAACAATACCGCTGCGGCCTCAAGCGCTGTCACGGTCACGGTGGCAGCCTCGGCCATAACGTTCAGCCCCGCCGGCGGCGCGCTGCCCGAGGCCATGGTTGGTGAGGCTTACAGCCAGCAGATCTTCGCAACGGGGGGAGCGGGAGCGCTAAGCTACAGTCTCAAATCCGGCACGTTGCCGGCCGGAATGATCCTCAACATCTCCACCGGCGAGTTGACGGGTCCCCTCGATACGGCGGCCGAGGCGAAGGACTATAGCTTCACCATCGAAGCGCGTGACGGTCACGGCACCACCGGAACGGCAAGCTACACTCTGACGGTCAAAACACGCGCCGTCACCGTCACTGACAAGACAGTCGACGTTCCGTCGGGCAGCATGCCGGTCAATGTCAACCTCGAGGCCGGCGCCACTGGCGGTCCGTTCACTGATGCGAGCCCCACATTCGTGGAACCGGCCAATGCGGGCGAGGCGAGCATCGTGCGGGGTGAATTTGCCGCAGCGGGTCCGACGCCTCTCGGCTGGTATCTGAAGTTTATCCCGAACCCGGCCTACTCGGGTACCGTGCGGGTCGGCTTCAGGCTGATGAACGCGCAAGGCGCCTCCAACACCGGTACGGTGACCTACAAGATCGGCTACAATCCCGCCGAGGTCGCCGATAACATTGATGACCTCGTGCACGGTTTCGTCCAGACCCGGCAGGGCCTGATCGCCTCGTCGATCAGGGTTCCGGGCCTTCTGGAACGCCGGCAGCTGGACAACGCCACGGATCCAGTCACCGCCCGTATGACGCCGTCGGAAGATGGCATAACGGCCAGCTTCGCAACCAGTCTTGCGCAAATGGAATCGGCGCGAAACAGTGCGGACGGTGTTGCTGGCGGCTATGCCCCGCCGTTCAACGTCTGGATCGACGGCACGCTGATGGCGCATAAGCGAGACGAGAACGACGACAAGTGGGGCAGCTTCGCCATGCTCAATCTCGGCGCCGATTATCTGATTTCTGAAAAGGCGCTGGTCGGCCTGTCGCTCCATTTCGACCGGATGACCGATCCGACGAAGGAGGACGCCGAATTGACGGGCAACGGCTGGCTCGCCGGCCCCTACGCCTCGCTCGAGATCGGCAAGGGCGTGTTCTGGGATACAAGCCTGCTCTATGGCGGCTCGGCGAACGACATCGACACAGCCTTCTGGGACGGTTCGTTCGACACGAAACGCTGGTTGATCGACACCGCGATCATGGGCGAATGGCAAATCGACGAGGCCACGGTGCTGACGCCGGAGCTCCGGGCTGTCTACTTCAACGAGACGGTCAAGGACTATGGCGTGCGCAACGGTGCGGGCGACGAAATCACCATCGAGGGCTTCGACGTCGAACAGTTCCGAATAAGTCTCGGGGCGGAGATCGCGCGTTCCTTCACCCTGGAGAACGGCTCCACTGTGACGCCGAAGCTCGGTGCAACAGCCGGTTATGCCGGTCTCGACGGCTCCGGCGCCTACGGCACACTGACCGCCGGCCTGACGCTGGAGACCGTCGATTTCTGGATGCTCGACGCCAGCCTCCTTCTCGACATCGAGGGTGACGGCCAGAAATCTCTTGGGGGACGGGTGAGGGCTGCAAAGCAATTCTGAGCAGGCCTGACCCCGACTGAAACAGAAAGCCGCAGTGGGACGCACAGCGGCTTTCGTCCCTCTTGAGCCAAGTTCCAACCATTATTTCGCGTCATCGGAGGATTGTTCGCCGTCTTGGCGGCGCGGTGTCGGGTGCGAAGCTCTACGCAGCGATCCTCTTCCAAGGCTTAGGGTGGCGTTTCGATCGGGTGACCGCTTGACAATGGGGCCGGGTTTGAATTAATGGGTAATCGATAACCCAACAAGGGCACCAGTCGTGACAATCTCGCTTTCTGATATCGCGGAGCGTGCGGGCGTCTCAGTGAAGACGGTCTCCGGCGCATTGCACGGCGGGTCCGCTCGAATGTCGGACGAGACCCGTCAGAAGGTCAAGGCGATTGCGGAGGAACTCGGCTATGTAACGAACCTGGCGGCGCGCGGCGTGCGTCAGGGCTGGCTTCCGCTGGTCGGCGTCGTGTCCGATGGGTTGATCACCTCGCCCTTCGCCACCGAAATTGTGCGAGGACTCGATGGGGCCGCGCGTAGCGCCGGCATGGCCGTCTTCGCTGTCAACCACAGCAGCGGACAGTCGATCGGCTCGGTGCTCGACGAAGTGCAGCAGTTCCGGCCGCGCGCCGTTGCCTACGCCGCCATGTATCACAAGGACGTCGATCTGCCGCCAACGTTGGCCGGTTCCGTCGGGGTCATGATCAACTGCCGCGAGGCCTCGGGCCGTGTCACGTCGCTGGTCCCGCACGAAGAGGGCGGGGCACGTGAGATTGTGCGTTACCTGCTGGCCGCAGGCCGGCGCCGTATCGCCTTCATCAACTTGCCGGGCATTCTGGCCGGCTCCTTGCGCGAGAAGGGCTTTCGTGCGGCGCTGGAGGAGGCAGGCATCGACCCGCTCGGCGTGTTTCCGGCCGTGCGCCGCAGCGTTTACAGCGACCGCGCGCCAAGCCTTGTTTCGTCCCATGTGGAGGAACTTCTTTCCGGTCAGCGGCCGGACGCCATCCTGTGCGGCAACGACCGCGTGGCGATGGAGGTCTATGCCGCGCTTGCGCGTGCCGGCCTTCGCATCCCGGACGACATTGCGGTGGCAAGTTTCGACAACCAGGTCGAGCTTGCCTCGCGGTTGGATCCGCCATTGACGACAATGGCCCTGCCGCACCGCGCGATGGGCCGCCTTGCCATGGAGATCCTGCTCGCCGGGCAACCTGAGCCGCCGCATCTGCGGCAGTTGCCCTTCCATCTGGTCGAGCGGGCATCCGTCTAAATTCAGTTTTGTAATCGCATTCAACAGGAGGAGAAAACAATGACTGCGCACTTGGGTAATCGTTTACGCAATACACTCTGCGCCGCCACGGCGCTCTTGGGGAGCGCCGGTATTGCCGACGCAAAAACCGTCGTTCATGTCATGCACCAGGGCGATCCGGGCTGGGTGAAGGCCTATGGCGATGTCGCCAAGCGCTTCGAGGACGCCAATCCGGATGTCGACATCGAACTGATCTACGCGCCCCACGACGCCTATAACGAGAAGTTCAGCGCCGCCGTCATGGCCAAGCAGTTGCCGGACGTGATGGAACTCGACGCACCGTTCCTCGCCAACTACGTCTGGTCCGGATACCTGCAGCCGATCAAGCCGCTCGTCGATAAGGATGTCCTCGACGACATGACCGGCTCGAACATCGCCCAGGGCACTTATCCGATCGACAAGGACCTCTATGCGATCGGCCTCACCGACTCCTCGGTCGTCCTCTACGGCAACAAGAAATATCTCGAAGCCATCGGCGCACGCATTCCGAAATCCGTCGACGACGCCTGGACCCGCGAGGAATTCGAAGGATATCTCGAAAAGCTCTCCAAGCTCGAAGGCGTGAAGTGGCCGATCGACACCTTCCGCGGCTACGGCATCAAGACCGAGTGGATCACTTATGCCTATGGCCCGCTGCTCGAAAGCGCCGGCTGCGATCTGATCGATCGCAAGGCGTGGAAGGCGAGCGGTACGCTCGACAGCGAAGCCTGCGTCAAAGCGCTCACGATGATGCAGACGTGGGTAAAGAACGGCTGGGTCGTTCCGACCTCGTCGGGTACCAACCAGTTCTATGCCGAAGGCCAGCCGGCAGCACTCGCCATGGGCGGGCACTGGTTCTATGCGGAAGCCGCCGCCGCGATGAAGGACAATATCGTCGTCATGCCGCTGCCAAAGATCGGTAAGAAGGGCGTCAGCCCGAACGGCACCTGGATCTGGGGCATCTCGGCGACCTCCGAAAATCCTGAGGCCGCGGGCAAGTTCCTGAGCTTCCTTCTGAAGGACAAGGACTATCGCGACTACGCCAAGACCCAGTCGGCATATCCGGGCCTGAAGAGCTTTGCAGCGGAATCCCCGCTCTACGCTGAAGGCGGACCGCTTGCTGTCGCCTTCGAACAGGCCTCGAAGTCCGCGGTCGCCCGTCCGCCGCACCCGGCCTATCCGACGATTACTTCGGCCTTCATGCAGGCGGTCGACAAGATATTCAACGGCGGCGACGCACAGGAAGCCCTGACGGCCGCCGCCAGGAAGATCGACCAGGACATCGAGGACAACGCCGGCTATCCGCCGTTCGACGAACAGCAATAAGGCGTTATCGCAGGGCCGTCACTCTGACCGGCCCTGCGCCATCTCGGGAGGATGAGCGATGAGGAGGAGACCATGAGTTTGCAACAGACGTCTGCGCCGGCCATTCCGCGCACCGGCAGGCGACGTGACCGGCAGCGGTTTTGGCAGGAAGTCGCGATGATCGCGCCCGCCGTGCTGCTGCTTGCCATCTTCCTGATCACGCCGTTCCTTCTGTCCTTCTGGACGGCGATGACCAACCAGCCGCTCGTGCCGCGCCCGACGCCGGTGCGCTTCGTCGGCCTCCTGAACTTTCAGCGCGTCTTTACCGATCCGTTGTTCTGGACGTCGCTCTGGAACGTCACGCGCTTCACGGTCTGGGTGCTCCCGGTCCAGTGCGGTCTGGCCTTCCTGACGGCGCTGCTGCTCCACCAAAAACTGCCGATGCGCAATCTTCTGCGCGGCATGTTCTTCCTGCCGGCGATCACCTCCATGGTTGTCGTCTGCGTGATCTGGGGCACGCTGTTTCAGTATCCTAGCGGTCCGCTCAATCAGATCGTCGGCTTCTTGTCCGCTGGAATGATCCAGCCGATCGATTGGCTCGGCGACCCGAACTGGGCGATGTTCTCGATCGTGCTGCTGTCGGCCTGGCAGGCCTATGGCTTCCAGATGATCATCTACCTTGCCGGGCTGCAGGGCATCCCGGAAGAGCTTTACGACGCCGCCCGCATCGATGGGGCAAGCGCGCTGCGCCGCTTCTGGCACGTGACCATGCCGGGCCTGCGTCCCACCCATGTTTTCGTGCTGGTCATCACGACGATCCAGGCTTTCAAGCTCTACACCCAAGTTGCAATCCTCACCCAGGGCGGGCCGAAGGAAAGCACGGAGACCGTGGTGCACTACATGGTGCGCGCCGGTTTCGAGGAACAGAAGCTTGGATTTGCCTCGGCCGTCTCCGTCATTCTCTTCGTCATCGTTCTTCTGATCGCGCTTCTCCAGCGCAAACTCCTGAGGCGCTTCGATGTCTGATCTCGTGCTCAACCAGCCCGCCCCGCTGGCCATATCCCGGGGCAACAGCAAGACGAGCCTGCGCGCCGTCCAGACCGTCTGCATCTTCATTGTTGCTCTGGTGATGATTTCGCCACTCTTCATGCTGCTCATTGCCAGCCTCAAGGACGACCGTTTCCGCATCCTTGCAGACATGGGCAGCTTCCGCGCCTTCTGGGTGAGCGACCCGACGCTCTCGAACTACAGGGAGATCGCCAATTTCTCCGGCGAGCTTGCCTATGGCCGCTACCTGTTCAACTCGCTGGTGATCCTCGTCGTCACCGTCGTGTCGGGACTGATCATCAACTCCATGGCAGGCTTTGTGCTCGCCTGGGGCTCGCTGCGCGGCAAGGCGGTCCTGCTTGCGCTCGTCGTCGCGCTCTATGTGATCCCGCAGGAAAGCATCATTATGCCGCTCGTCGTCATGATGTCGCGGGCAGGGCTGACGGACACCTTTGCCGTCCAGATCCTGCCCTGGGTAGCAAGCCCGCTCTATGTCTTCCTCTTCTACCAGTTCTTCGCGCAACTGCCGAAGGAACTCTATGAAGCGGCGGAAATGGACGGAGCCTCGGCCTTTCGCATCTACCGTTCGATCTACATGCCGCTCAGCCTGCCGGCGCTCGCAACGGTGTCGATCCTCATGGGGATCGAGAGCTGGAACCAGTATCTCTGGCCGACACTCGTCACCCAGACCGACCATGCACGGCCGATCTCGGTCGCAATTGCCACCTTCTTTGGACAGGACAGCATCTACTGGGACCGCGCGATGGCTGCGTCCGTCCTGATGATGATCCCCGTCCTCATTCTCTACCTCGCCTTCCAGCGCTGGTTCGTAAGCTCGTTCGTCGGCTCCGCCGTGAAAGGTTGACTATGACTTCCCAAACAAAACCCGCGAGCCCCGCGCTTGATATCATCGAGGCCACGTTTGCCGCCGGCACGGTCCTGCATCTCTGGCTAAAGGCGCGCTCAGCGGGCCGCGAGGCGAAGCTCTTCGTGAGCGTGGAGCGCAATGACATCGCCGATCCGTCCACGCGCCGCACCGAGGAGTTCGAATTCTTCGCGGTGACGCTCGGGACCGGTGGCCACACCGTGCTTGCCTATGATGCGGAAACGACCGCGCTCTCAGTGGTCTACGCATTCCATCCGCAGACGGTGCTGGAGGAGGGGATCCGCGTGTTGTATCACGAGATGCGCACCGCACCGCCTCAGGTGCCGGCCGGCTACCACTTCCGGCCGCCCTTCGGCTGGATGAACGACCCGAACGGTTTCGGCCGTTTCGGCGGCCGCGGCCATCTCTTCTACCAGCACTATCCGCACGGTTTGCGCTGGAACACCATGCATTGGGGACACGCCGTCTCGACAGATCTGATCCACTGGACGCACCTGCCGATGTTCCTCTTTCCGGCGGATCATCTGTCCGAAAGGGACGACGGCCGCGGCGGCGCCTTTTCCGGCTCGGCCATCCCCATTTCCGGGCCTGAGGGGGAGGAGATCCGCGTCTTCTATACCGAACACGTTCGCGATCGGCAGCCGGAAGAGCAGATCCAGCTCTCCGCCCTCAGTCGCGACGGCATCGTCGCCGGTCCATCGAAGGTGGTTCTGCCGGTCCGTCCGGAAGGCTTGAACCTCACCACCGACTTCCGGGATCCCTATGTCTTCAAGGGCCCGGACGGCCGTTGGAAGATGCTGCTCGGCAGTCGCGACAGGTCGGGCGGTGTCGTCCTGCTCTATGAAACGACGAACCCGGAAGGCGCTGCCGGCTGGACCTTCCTCGGCATCATCCATCGCGAGGACCGTTTCGGCATGACCGCAGCGGAATGCCCCTGCATGGTGCCGCTCGGTGGGAAGGCGGACGATCCGGATACCCGTTGGGCGCTGATCTTCGGCCTGCTGACCAGCCGCGATCCCGCAACCGGCCGGCGTAACCTGACGTCGGTTACCGTCGGCCGCTTTGACGGCCGCAAATTCCTGGCCGAGTTCGAGCAGGAGCTGGATTTCGGTTCCGACGCCTATGCCTTCCAGGCTTTCGTCGACGGCGACGAGCCGGTCGGCATCGCTTGGCTCGCCAACTGGACGGACTTTTCCAAGAAAGACGACTTCCCGACCGCAATGACGCTGCCGCGTCGCGTGCTTCTCGACGGAGATGCCGTTCTGACGCCGCCGAGCGTCGCAGCGGAAAGCCTCCGCCACATGTTGCTCGACGAAGCGACGCTCGCTGCCGGCGAGACGGTTCCGCTTGAAAGCGGCGCGGTCGAGATCGTGCTCTCGCTGCCCGAGCCCGGCGCTGCGTTTGAACTCGCCTTCGATCACCCGGACGTCAAGCTCGGCGTGAAGCTTGATGGCTTCGGCCTGGCGATCCTCTTTGATGCCGGCACTGGCAAAGAGCCGCCGCGATACCTCGCATCCGGCGCCAAGCCTTCGGAGCTGCGCATCTTTCTCGACGCAGGTTCCATCGAGGTGTTCGCCGACAACGGCCGCTGGACCGGCACCAAGCGCATTCCGGGATTTTCCGCCGCTCGTTCGGCGACGCTAACCGGTGCCGCCGCCAGTGCAAAAATCTGGCAACTCAAGCTTTAAGGGAGCAAGACAATGGCATCGGTAACGATCGATCGCGTTTTGAAGCAATATGGGGCAGCCTCCGTCATCCACGGCGTTTCCGTGAATATCGAGGATGGCGAGTTCGTCACGCTCGTCGGCCCGTCCGGCTGCGGCAAGTCCACGCTTCTGCGCATGCTGGCGGGGCTGGAGGACATCAGCGGCGGCGAGATCCGCATCGACGGCCGCATCGTCAACGAGGTGGCGCCGAAGGAGCGGGACATCGCCATGGTATTCCAGAGCTACGCACTCTATCCGCACATGACGGTCGCCGAGAACATGGGCTTTGCCCTGAAACTGCAGGGCCGCGACAGGGCGACGATCGACCGGCTTGTCAGGGAAGCCGCCGGTATTCTGGCGCTGGAACCGCTGCTCGATCGCTTGCCGAAGCAGCTCTCCGGTGGCCAGCGCCAGCGCGTGGCCATGGGGCGCGCAATTGTCCGCCATCCGAAGGTGTTCCTGTTCGATGAGCCGCTGTCCAATCTCGATGCCAAGCTGCGCGTGACGATGCGCAGCGAAATCAAGGAATTGCACCAGCGGCTCGGTACCACCATCGTCTACGTCACGCACGACCAGATCGAGGCGATGACGATGGCCGACAAGATCGTCGTCATGCGCGCTGGCCGCATCGAGCAGATCGGCAAACCGCTCGACCTCTACGACCGCCCAGATAACACCTTCGTCGCAACCTTCATCGGCTCGCCTGCGATGAACCTTTTTGAAGGCGACATCGGCGACGGCGGCTTCCGTATCGAGGGCGGGCTTTCCCTGCCACTACCGGGGCTCCTGGGCGGCAAAGAAGCCCGAACCTACGGCATCCGCCCGGAAGACCTCGAACTTGCCGAAACGGGCATTCCAGCAACGGTCCTGACGGTTGAGCCGACAGGCGCTGAAACCCATCTTTCGGTGCGCGTCGGCACGCAGGCGGCCGCTATCGTTCTGCATCGACGCGCGGACCTTCGCCCTGAACAGCAGGTCCACCTCGCGCCAAAAGGAGAGAAGATTCACCTCTTCTCTGCGGGGGGCGCCAGGATTAACTGAAACGGCATGCATGTCGCGCGAGGCCGTTGACCCTTTCGGGCAGAGACATGTCATCCGCCGAGCTCCTTTGGAGCGTATAAGGAGGCCGAGATCGATGCGGCGGTGGACGTTGGTTCGGAATCATTGCTCCGCTCCAATGGCTCGTGTGACATCACCAGAGGACCGACGACACCTCGACGAACAACCCGTCGACCACCTGGTTCAGGGTGCCGGTAATGACCTCTAGCTCTACGTAGGTAGCGAGGACTACCGCTGCCAGCATGGACAAGGCCGATCCGATTTCGATCACTGGCATGCGTTCGCGAGGAAGGGATATCGTAGCGCTCTCAGGAGTGGCGACGAACAGGTGATCGGCATCATGCCGGTTGTCGTTGGCTGCGCGAAGGAGACGAGACGGGCGAAAACGCTTATGTCCGCTCTTATCGCATATCCTGAGGTATCTTTCGCAGGGTGAAATGGGCATCGGAAACATCCATGACCGAACCAGATTTGGGTTACATTGTAGGCGACCCAACTGCATCGACCGTTCCCGGGGTAACTGTTGAGCTTCTGCGACGCACACGCGTGAGCCTTTCCTGGGAATCGTAAGTTCCAAAGAGTGCGGTTTCGGCAGTGAAGCTGGGTGAGTGAATCTAGCACCTTTACTGGGTTCGTCTTCCAATCCGTGAGGCTCCATGACGGAGTCAGCATGGTTGTTGAATGCATGAGGCTATGGCGGAATCTTTCTACATTCGCTGGATGAGTGACCCTTGAATCGGCCTGAAAAAGAACATATATGTACATACATACGCCAATACGAGAAATCTTAAGTTTATGTCAAAGAGTTCGACATCACTTGAAATCCTTACCGACGCAACGGTGATTGCGCTGGAAACTCTTGGTTCTCATCTGCGCACAGCTCGCGAACGCAGAGGAGAAAGCCTGAAGACAATGGCCGCAAGGATGGGGACTTCGATCCCGACGCTGCGCAGGATGGAGGCGGGCGATGCAAAGGTGTCGATAGGTGTTTATGCCGCGGCGCTTTGGATTTTTGGGAAGTCCGAAAAGCTTGCTGAGATTCTCAAACCTGGCGATGACGAGTACGCCACGATGCTCGATGTGAACCGGGCAAGCCGGAAGAGAAGATAGTATGAACGACTTCCGAGGAAACTCTCTTGCGGTCTGGTATCTCGAAAATCCGCTCGAGCCGCGCCTCGTCGGTCGGGTGAAGCTCGAGGCGAGTAACCGGAGATGCCTTCTTGAACTAGATGACGCGTGGAGGCGTTCGGGATTCCCTCTCTCTCCGGATCTCGGCCATGACATGAAGGTGCATGCCCCTTTAAAGGACATGGTGGCTCCCGGCGCTGTCGAAGACGCCATGCCGGATCGCTGGGGAGAGCGCATGATCAGGGTCGTCTCACGACCGTCGCGCATGAGTCCCCTCGACAAGCTCTGGTATGCGGGCGACCGCCGATTCGGTGCGCTTGGGATGTCTTCCAGCATCGAGGAATATCGTCCCGTCGATGAACAGCCACTCATGAGTGTGGATTCCCTTCAGGAAGCGGAGGCGCTGATTGCACGCGTCCTCGATCGCGAACCTCTCAGCGAACGAGAAAGACAGCTCATTGCCAGCGCCGGCAGCATGGGTGGCGCCCACCCCAAGATGCTGATCGAAGATGATGGGGAAGAGTGGATCGCCAAGTTTCCGCGTGGCAGCAACGTGGATCAACTCCTTGTGGAGCATGCCTGCATGGAGATGGGCCGTCGAGCCGGACTATACGTCGCGTCGTCACAGGTCATTCCCGGCGGTATCGATCATATTCTGATGGTCCGTCGCTTTGACCGTGTTGGTGATGGCCGCGTCCATGCTGTTTCAGCACGCACGATGCTGGCATCGGAGGCCGACAACAGCTATGCCACCATCGCGGCGACCATCCGACGGCATGGAGTCGCTGACTGCATACAGTCGATGCAGCGAGAACTGTTCCGCAGAATGGCGTTCAACATCATGATCGACAACACTGACGATCACACGAAGAACCATGCCTTTCTGCATACCGAGGACGGATGGCTGCTGTCGCCGGCTTTCGACATTCCCACTCAAATGAACGGTCTCGGACAACAGGCTATCCAGATCTCTTCGAATCCCAGGTTTTTGAACGACTTCAGTATCGCACACGCCGTGGCGGCGGCACCTCACTTCGGCATGTCGAGAGAGGATGCTCAGCACGAATGGAACCAAGTGGCCGGATGGATCGGAAGATGGCGGGACATCTTTTCAGAATGCGGTGTCGCTGGGGTCGACATCGACTACCTTGGCGACATCTTGGATTCGCCTGCGATGCTCGAGCATCGCCGAGAGGCCGTAGAACCGTCTGATATCGATTCACCTGATGCGCCGAACGACAGATGTCTCGCCCCTAAGCTGGCGCCCTCGCGGGGCTGAACTTGGTGGTGAGTTGCTACCTAACCTTTCGAGGGGGGTGCCCCGCCTGCGGGGATAGAAACGGTGTGCTAGTGTCAGCGCTGGAGGGGAGCGGCCGTCGGCGTTTCTTCGACATCCAGGATCAATTGGTCAAGGCAATCGGTGCTACGTTGCCGTTTGACCGCAGCATACAAGCGATCCAACGCTGAAAGATGGTTACGGCGCGTAGGCGGTTCCAGCTTGGTCTTGCACTCGTCGATCCAGATCGTTGCCCAGAACCGCGTGGCACACTCCCACGCAGTAGGAAAAAAGAGCAGCGCCCGTAATGACCTTTTACAAGGTTTCCACACCCACGCCTAAAAGGTCATTACGAGACAAAAAGCAACAGCAGCCAAACCGCCGGATAGTTCCATAATGTATATTACGTGATCTTTGTGTGTAGCCGCAAAGTTAAAGTGTCCTGATCCTGCAAAGTTGGAATGTCACTCTCCCCGGGTTTTGATGACCTGGGAGATTGCGGATGGGATTGATTGCGATGAGCGAGCGCGACCTGCAGCGGATTGAGGTCTTGTCGAAAGTGATTGCCGGGCGGATGACGCTGGTGTCGGCGGCACATGTGCTTGGCTTGAGTACCCGCCAGGTGCGTCGTCTGTTGGAGCGGATCGGCGCTGGCGGTGCGGCGTCGATCCGGCACCAGGCGATCGGCCGGCCATCGAACAACCGGATCTGCGACGGCGTACGCGATTACGCCA
>NZ_FMXF01000051.1:0-27581 GCF_900103435.1 Sinorhizobium sp. NFACC03 | reverse complement strand
GCAAGGGTGACGCGCGAAGTCGACGGCGGCCTGCAGACCATCGACATCAAGCTGCCGGCAGTTGTCACCACCGACCTGCGCCTCAACGAACCGCGCTACGCCTCGCTGCCGAACATCATGAAGGCGAAGAAGAAGCCGCTCGACAGACACACCCCTGCGGACTTCGGCGTCGACACCGCTGCCCGCCTCAAGGTGCTGAAGACCGAGGAGCCGTCGGGCCGCAAGGCCGGCATCAAGGTCAAGTCGGTCGCCGAGCTCGTCGAAAAGCTTAAAGTCGAAGCCGGCGTGCTCTGAGTTCAGGAAAGGGAGATTACACCATGGCCATTCTTCTTCTGGCTGACCACGACAGCAACCACCTTTCCGATCAGACCGCCAAGGCGCTGAGCGCGGCCTCCAAGATCGCCAGTGGGACTGGAGCCGATGTGCACATCCTCGTTGCCGGTGCCGGCGCCAAGGTGGCAGCCGAACAGGCGTCCAAGCTCGCAGGTGTTGCCAAGGTGCTCGTCGCCGACGACGCCTCGCTTGCCAACAACCTGGCCGAGCCGCTGGCAGCGCTGATCGTTTCGCTCGCCGGCAGCTACGACACGATCGTCGCAGCGGCGACCTCTGTCGGCAAGAACGTGATGCCACGCGTCGCGGCCCTGCTCGACGTTTCTCAGGTTTCGGAAATCATCGAGGTTGTCTCGGCTGACACCTTCAAGCGCCCGATCTATGCCGGCAACGCCATCCAGACTGTGCAGACGACGGAAGAAAAGCGCGTCATCACCGTGCGTACGGCATCATTTCCTCCGGCCTACTCCGAAGGCCCACCTGCTGCCATCGAAGAAATTCCGATGGCAGCCCTTTCTTCCGAGCTTTCGACCTTCGTGTCGAATGCCCTATCCTCGTCCGACCGTCCGGAACTGACCTCGGCCAAGATCATCATCTCCGGTGGTCGTGCACTCGGTTCGTCGGAGAAGTTCAGGCAAGTGATCCTGCCGGTTGCCGACAAGCTCGGTGCTGCCGTCGGTGCATCGCGCGCTGCCGTCGACGCCGGCTACGCTCCGAACGACTGGCAGGTCGGCCAGACCGGCAAGGTGGTCGCACCCGATCTCTACATCGCCTGCGGCATCTCCGGTGCCATCCAGCATCTGGCCGGCATGAAGGACAGCAAGGTCATCGTCGCCATCAACAAGGACGAGGAGGCACCGATCTTCCAGGTCGCCGACTATGGCCTGGTTGCCGATCTCTTCGAAGCACTTCCGGAGCTCGACACGGCAGTTTAATTCAAAAACTCAGTGCAACATAGGCGGCCACAGCTTTGCTGCGGCCGCGATCCACGCTTCCCTAGAGAGAGAGCTGTCATGCAGGCCTATGTTCTGACCATTAGCTGCAAATCCACGCGCGGCATCGTCGCCTCAGTCACCGGTTATCTTGCCGAGATTGGCTGTAACATCATCGATAGTTCACAGTTCGACGACATGCAAACCGGTCTCTTTTTCATGCGGTTGACTTTTATTTCGGAGAAAGATGCCGATCAAGCGGCGGTCGCCAAAGGTTTCTCGCCCGTTGCAGAAAAGTTCGCGATGAACTGGGAGCTACGTCACAGCGATGAGCGCATGAAAGTACTGCTCATGGTGTCGCGGTTCGGCCATTGCCTCAACGACCTACTTTACCGCTGGAAGATCGGTGCGTTGCCGATCGACATCGTGGGTGTCGTGTCCAATCACTTCGACTACCAGAAAGTCATCGTCAACCACGATATCCCCTTTCACCACATCAAGGTGACGAAGGAGAACAAGCCGCAGGCTGAGGCACGGCTGATGGAAGTGGTCGAGCAGTCCGGCGCCGAACTCATCGTCCTCGCCCGTTACATGCAGGTACTCTCCGATGCAGTGTGCAAGAAGATGTCGGGCCGGATCATCAACATCCATCATTCGTTCCTGCCGTCCTTCAAGGGCGCGAACCCCTATAAGCAGGCCTACGAGCGCGGTGTAAAGCTGATCGGCGCGACGGCGCACTATGTAACCGAGGATCTCGACGAAGGTCCGATCATCGAGCAAGACGTCGCCCGTATCACGCATGCGCAGTCGGCGGAGGACTATGTCTCGATTGGTCGCGACGTGGAGAGCCAGGTTCTCGCCCGTGCGGTCCACGCCCATATCCACCATCGGGTCTTCATGAACGGCAACAAGACTATCGTCTTTCCGCCGAGCCCGGGCTCCTACAAGTCCGAGCGCATGGGGTGAGCATGTCGATCACTATCGATGGCAGACAAGTTGCCGCTTCGGTCATCGAGACCGTGAAGGCCGCAACACGGGCGCTTGAGACCGATGCCGGTGTTCGCGCGGGTCTCGCGGTGGTCATCGTCGGCGACGATCCGGCAAGCCACGCCTATGTTTCGTCCAAGAGCAAGATGGCCAAGGAATGCGGATTCCTGTCGATCCAGCACACCCTGTCGGAGGCAACCACGCAGGAAGAGCTTGCAGCACTCGTTGCAAAGCTCAACGCCGATCCTTCCATTCACGGCATCCTCGTGCAGCTGCCGCTGCCGAAGCACCTGAACTCCGAACCGATCATCCAGTCGATCCTGCCGGAAAAGGACGTCGACGGCCTGCATGTCGTCAATGCCGGCAAGCTTGCGACCGGCGATCTCGAAAGCGGTCTCGTCTCCTGCACGCCGGCCGGCGCCATGGTCTTCGTGCGCCAGACCCATGGCGATGACCTCTCGGGGCTGAACGCTGTCGTCATCGGCCGTTCGAACCTCTTCGGCAAGCCGATGTCGGCGCTGCTGCTCGCCGCCAATGCGACCGTGACGACGGCGCATTCGCGCACCAGGGACTTGGCCGCCGTCTGCCGCAATGCAGATATCCTCGTTGCCGCCGTTGGCCGCCCAGAGATGCTGAAGGCTGACTGGGTGAAGCCCGGCGCGACGGTGATCGATGTCGGCATCAACCGCGTACCGGCGCCGGAAAAGGGTGAGGGCAAATCCAAGCTCGTCGGCGACGTGGCCTTTGCCGAGGCTGCCGAGGTCGCAAGCGTCATCACGCCGGTGCCGGGCGGTGTCGGTCCGATGACCATCGCCATGCTGATGGCCAACACCGTGATTGCCGCTCATCGCAAGGCTGGCCACAAGCCGCCGCGCTTCTGATCCCGCCTCTCTCCGATATCGGTATCGCAGCAGGCTGGAATAACAACGCACCAAAAGTAGGCGTATTGCGCGAGTGCCAGACACAGCTTGATGCGAAGATGTTCGCGCTATGGGCCAGAGAAACTGCATAATCTATCGTCGATGGCGCTTGGGCGCGGTCCACGGGTTCGTGGATGCATTCGGCTCGTCGCCCGCGTGGGGTATGGTGGGCCCGGCAGTTGTGCAAGAAGTGGCCAAAATCAATGACTTAGAATGAGGTGGGACCAGGTACCGCCCCATTGACTTCATTATCGAATTGGAAATCACAGGTCTTACCTTACCTCGTAGACTGTGGTCTTTCCTCCATCGTCACGCGTCTCCACGCCTTTGAACGACGCGTGCCAAGCTTCCCTTCGCCCCAGGCTATTCGTCCACCGCCTCTAACGACACCACGACTGCTTGAAGCCTACCCATCGGTGTGCCAATCCCTCGTCAACAAGCTGTGCGCCAAGGGATTGCCCATTGCGGTAGACGTCGCGTAGCTTGCGACCGTATTTATCCTCGTCACGCATCCCCGCTTTGAGACCGAATGCGCCGGCATTGAGAAGCGATTGCAGACGGATCGTGGCTTGTTCACCTAGCGCCTTCTCTTCGGCGCAACGCGGCTCACTGATTTCTGGGGTGTCTATGTCGGAGATCCGATACTTGATGCCGTCGAGCCAGAACGTATCACCATCCACGACGCACGTTGTTCGCACGCTCGATGTGCATATGGGGAAGGATGCGGAAATGGTATCTTCCGGCGGCACGGTTGCCCAGCCGTAGGCTCCACCTATCAAGACGCCAGCGAGAGGCAACACAACCACCCAGGGCGATAAACCCCTTCTCGGCGCCGCCGAGCGTTTGGTCGCATTGAATTTGGTGGACCTCCCCACGGCCTCACGCGACGCTCGCAGCTTGCCTGTCCCTTTTGAAGGCAGGCCTTTACCAAACACGGAATTGGCGACAAGTATCGCGCAAAGTAGCACGCCACCTATCAGCAGCGCGAAGGGCGAGCGACTTCCGCCACCGACTCCACCTCCCCATAGCCTGCTACGACGGCGCGCCTCGGCGTCATTTGGAAGTAGAAGCAGAAGTGGGCCGAGCACCAAAGCACGGCGACTTAACTGGTATGGCTCGCGCACATCTGGTCCCCTCAAACCAAAACTGCAGATCCCGCTTTACGCCAAACGATAGCACACGTTAAAATTTAGAAAAGACTAAACAAGCCTAGACTGCAACCTGCGCTGTGAGAGCACGGCTGAGGGCAGGTCTGCCTCTTTCGCCGCACGCGTGATCGGCAATTGGTTTGGAAAGCCTGCAACGAGGCAGGCTCACTGCACTGCAGTTCGCATTGGCTGCGCATTGATCTCGTAGACATGGCCGCCGGCCTGAATGGCTCAAGATCAAATGCGCGCGGCGCGATACCTTTGTGATTGTCGGCTATGAGCCCTCGACGATGCCTGGCGCGATCGGACGTTTGCTGCTGGCTGCCAAGAAGGGCGACGGCCTTGTCTACGTCGGAGGGTGCGGCACTGGGTGGAGCAATCAGGAATCCGTCGCGCTGCGCGAATTGCTCAACGCAATCCCGGCTGAGAAGCCGCCGGTAGGATTGAAGCGCAAGGGGGCGGTTTTCGCCCGTCCGCTCTTGATAGCCGAAGTCGAGTATCGCGCGTGGACGCAAGATGGAAAGCTTCGGCATCCTTCCTTCAAAGGCGTGCGAGAGATGGAAGGACCATCCGCTAGATCGGTAGGGCTTGTCCCGCCGCTCGGCGATGATGCCTTCAAGGCCAAGCTCGCATGCGGCGCGGAAGAACTCGGCGCCGTCGGCATTCACCTCCTCGGAGAAGCGGATTGCGCCGGTGCGGCCGGCCACGATCGGCTCGAGCAGCCGGCGCCGCTCGGACAGCGGAAAATTTCGGAGGTCGTGACCATCGAGATAGAGAAGGTCGAAGGCATAGAAAATGATCTCGCTCGCGTCGTGCGCGCTGGGCTTTTTGCCGACGGCGCGCTGCAGCAGGCCGAAATCTGAGCGGCCTTGTTCGTCGAGAACAACCGCCTCGCCATCCAGGATCATCGATGCGTGGCCGAGCTGGCCTGCTTCAGCGACGATCGGGCCGAATTTCTTCGTCCAGTCATATCCGCCGCGGGTAATCGCCCTCACCTCTCCTGGCTCGACGTGCACCGCGAGCCGGTACCCGTCCCACTTCACCTCAAAGGCCCACTCCGGCCCCTTCGGGGGCTTGTCGACGAGGGTTGCGACGCATGGCTCGACACGGCGCGGCATGAGGTCAGCCGGTGGCTCAGAAGGCGGGTTCTTTCTCCGCATTTTAGTCATGACGCATTAACGCATGAAACCGCGAAAACGTCTAAGCCGCGCCCCGCCTTTGATCGCCGTCGGCGGGCGGGAGGAAAATCACGGAGACGAGGCGAGATCCGCAACGCGGACAGCGGAGCCTGGAAGCGAGCATTGCGAGGGGGAAATCTCGGCCGCGCGTCGTGACCAGCGTCAGCATGTCGAGATCATAGGTCCAAGTGCACTCGCGAATGGACTTCAGGCCCTCGCGCTTGCCATAGGCACAGCGCGCCTTGAGGCGCCATCCGAGGCTGAAAGCTTCGCCAATTGTCTCGACCATGGGGCTGAAATAATATAAGAACAAAAGAAGAACAACAATTGGCGTTTGCACTCCCCAAGTTTGGGGAGGAGCCAGCAAGGAGATTTCCATGAGCGACGAGGGCCCAGCGAAAAAATCAACCGAAGGTCCCTGGATTCACCTCTGCGAGCATCCTGGCTGCAAGAAGTGGGGCGGCTTCGGTTTTGCCATCGGCAAAGGAGTGTCGAACTGGTTTTGTTACGAGCATCGGCCGGAATGGAAGATGGGCAATGCCTAAGAACGGCGCCTGGTGGCTGTCGGAGCTTGTCGCCAAGGTTCGCGTCGAATGCTCCTGCGGACTGAAGAAGCAATATGATGCCAAGGCGCTGCTGGAGCGCGTCGGCGAGGCGATTGATCCTCGCGTGCAAATCTTCATGGCCGCAATTCTGCCCTGAAGAGTCCTCGCCGAGCAAATCCCGATGCTCCGACGCTCCAGTACCGCCGACGCTGATGAAGTTGTCGATCGATTAACGTCCGCCCCACTTCTGCCCAATGGGGCCGCAACGATCTTGGCTTCCATGTTTGGAGATACAACGCTATGCCGACCCGGCGACATTTCCTTATCAGCTTCGTCACCACCCCGATTGTGCTGCCGAGCCTAGGCCATGCGGCCGGCACTCCGGTGGAGTTGCCGCTTACGGCTAGTTGCGGTGATGACCACGAGTTGACGCCGGCACAGACCGAAGGCCCGTACTTTACGCCGGAGAGCCCTGAAAAACAGGACTTCGCAAGCGATGCACCGGGCGGTGAAAGGCTGACGCTTGCTGGTTACGTACTCACCAAGAATTGCCAGCCGGTAGCGAAAGCGTTGATCGAGCTATGGCACGCTGATGAGAGCGGCACTTACGACAACATCGGATACAAACTCCGCGGACATCAATTCACGGATGCAGAAGGCAAATGGTGGTTCGAGACGATCGTGCCAGGGCTTTATCCTGGTCGCACCCGGCACTACCACGTGAAAGTTCAGCGGCCCGGGGGGAACGTGCTAACGACGCAACTCTATTTTGCCAATGAGCCTGGCAATGAACGTGACCGCATATTCAACGCAGCCTTGTTACTCGATATCAGGGCGACCAGCGACGGAAAATTCGGCCGCTACGACTTCATAGTGGAGTAGCTGGCGCGTTGCATCCACCAAGTGTTCACCTCGTTGCTCAATGCCGCAATGCCGCGCGGTTGCATACGGCCGCCACAAGTCTCACACCTATTGCCAGTCGAAATCTCCAAGATCGACCCGACGGGGACCTGAGCTTATTCCGAAGACCAGAGACTGCCGGGTAGCAGCGCTATGCCGGCTAGAGACATAGGCAAGCGGTCACCAACATGAGAACGAAGGTCGCTACCTGTGTCCGCTGTTGGCGCCGTCCGGCCAGCCGCCGTTCCGCATCGAGAACTGCCTTGGCCGCCCGCTCTGCCTGCCCGATGCGAGCCTATCTCTGGCCGCGGCTCGATGCGGATGTCTCCCGCAGCCATGCCAAACCGCATATCGCGCTGCGCAGCTGGTGCATCCAATCAACGCAAAGGATTGTTAGTGGCGGGGTCAGCGGTTCGTATCCCTTCAAGGCAAAGGATCGGAGACATCCGGACTGAGCGGCATGTTGCCGGCTTCCGGTCGGCTCAGGCTGATGGAGAGTTCGCGTTGCTGGATTTGATCTGAACGCCCCCGCGGGAAGAACGGAAGAACGGATCCTTGGTCGTTACAAGTCCGGCGTCGCAATTGGGGCCGAAAGCCGTCGGTCGGCTTCAGCCCGAAATCCTTGGTTTCAGTCCCATCATTTCCGCTATAGGGTGGTAGACATCGCCCAACGGGGATTCAAGGCCAATGCCCCCAGAGGAAAAGGACCGTTCGCCTGTTGCGCTGGAACAGAGCGACATAAGCGCCGACCAGCGCTTGTTCTCACCTTCCGTTGCGCGAAATTCGGCGCCGATCCTCGCGGTCCTAAAACGTCTCCTTCCAACATGTGGCGCCGTGCTGGAGATTGGATGCGGAACCGGCGAGCACGCCGTGTGTTTTGCGGGAGCAATGCCCAACCTCACCTGGCAACCGAGCGATCCGGATGCCGACGCCCGCACCAGCACGTCTAGCTGGATCAAATTCGCAGGGCTGAAGAATGTGCTGGCACCGCGGGATATTGATGTGTGCTCAGGACAGTGGGGCGTCGAACTGACGGGGCATTTTGACGCCATCGTGTCGATCAATATGATCCATATCGCGCCATGGGCGGCAAGCTTAGGATTGTTCGCAGGAGCTGGCCGTTTGCTTCACGCTGGTGGGCTTCTTCTTCTCTACGGCCCATTCATGCGCGACGGGGCACACAACGCCCCCTCGAACGCTGCATTCGACGCGGCTCTAAAGGAGCGCAACCCATCCTGGGGTGTGCGTGATATCGTTGATCTTGAGCAAGTGGGTGAGGCCGCTGGACTTAATCTCCGCGAGACTATCGAGATGCCTACCAACAATATGTTGCTGGTCTTCTCCAGCGGTAGTGCCTGAACGACAAGCGGGCGCGAAAGAGACGTGGGCTTATAGCAGCATTCGGCCCCTTTGCTGGCGTTCGAGGCCGATCCGAGGAACGTGCGCTATGTGCTAGAATGGGGCCGAAGACGGAACGCGACAGACGCACTGCGAGGGGCGGTGTGATCGTACCGGAATTCGCGCGACCGAGTGCCAACATTGTGCTCTTGGAAGGGGAGACGAGGACGATGCCGACACCAGAGCAACCCAGTCCAATAGTTCGACAGAAATCCCCACAGAACATCGAGTTTCCGTTTGCGTCACTCTCCGATTGGCTGATCCCAACCGAGCTTTTTTTCGTGCGAAACCATTTCCCATCGCCGGACCTCGATGCGCGAGACTGGAGATTGCGCGTTGGCGGGGCGGTAGAGCGGCCGATCGAACTTGACCTCGACAGTATCAAGGCGATGCGGAGCACGACTTTCACCGCCGTCGTCGAGTGCGCAGGGAACGGGCGCGTCTACTATGTGCCGCCGAAGGAGGGGTTGCAGTGGCAGAATGGAGCCGTCGGCAATGCCGTGTGGACAGGTGTTCTTCTTCGCGAGATTCTAGAAATGGTGGGCGTTAAGCGAACCGCACATGAGGTTCTGCTCGTAGGCGCAGACAGCGGTGTCGTCGACACGAACAAGAAAACGGCTTCTCCCGGCCCCATCGCTTTTGCGCGCAGTTTGCCGCTTGAGAAGGCCATCGCTGACAGCACGATCCTTGCCTATTCGATGAACGAGGAGCCGTTGACGCGCGATCACGGCTACCCGCTACGCGCGGTCGTGGGTGGCTGGTTCGGCATGGCTTGGGTCAAGTGGATTACGCATATCACGGTTGTGGAGCAACCGTTCCTTGGCTACTGGCAGGCGCGCGACTATTTCCGTTGGGAGCGCAGCCTTGGGGAACCCAGGCTGGTCCCCCTTGCGGAGATGGAGGTCAAAGCGCAGATCGCGCGTCCCGTACAGGGGGCGCGGCTCATCGCCGGCCGACCGTACCGGATTTTCGGAGCCGCCTGGAGCGGGGAGGCTGTTATCCGGCAGGTGCAGGTCTGCACCGGAGATGGCAGGGGCTGGCGCGAGGGAAGGCTCCTCGAAACAGAACGTCCCTTTGCATGGCGCTTGTGGGAGTACATGTGGACCCCTGAAGAAGTGGGGCGATATAAACTGCGATGTCGCGCGATCGATGGGTCGGGGTGCGTGCAGCCCGACCTTCCGCGTTCCGACTGCGAGAGCTACGCGGCCAATTGGATCGTTCCGGTGGAGGTTACGGTCGTTCCCGAGCCACAGACGTACGAGGAGGAATTCGTGATCTAATCACCTGCGTTTGCCCCTTCTTCGTTTTTTTAGTGTCCCGCGCGGCAACGATGAGCACGGCAGCCCTCGTACAGGGCGACGTCCACATCGGTGCGACAGGCAATCAGGAGATACGGAAGTCCTTCTTTACACGGCGGGGAGGTCTCGGCGACGCCAGCCCATATCGAGCTCGCCGGCCGCCGTTTTTACTGCGTAGCACACTCCGGCAGGCGCAATGGCCTTTTTATCTCCGCGAGCTCTTCCGCCTTGGCACAATCAGGAAAGCCGACCAGCCGCATGGTTTCGATCAACCGCTGGCGCTCCGCTTCGTTGAATCCGGAAATATTGACAAATCCCTCGACGCTCAAATTGGGAAACCTCCTCAGTGCGTCCGTTACCGCGACCTTCGCCTCCTCAGTTCGGCCAAGAGCCGCAAGCGCGCCAGAACGCATCACCCAGTGTTTCCTTGCATAGTTTTCCGGCGTCAAGCGGCCCAGCATCCGCAGGGCATCCTCATACCGGCCAGCCATGAAGTAGGCATGAGTGAAAATCCTGGCACTCCACATTGGGAAACCGGGATTGAGACTAACCGCCTTGTCGACCAGTTCCGCGGTGCGCTCAGGCTCGCCGAAGGTCGAGGCCCAATCGATATAGAAAGTCAGAACTTCGAACTGACCGGGAGCGAGGCGCAGTGCGGTATCGAACTCTGCTTTGGCGCGTTCGAACTCGCCTCTGTCACCTAAAAGGATGGCATAAACAGCATGCGCCTCGGCATCGCTCGGGTCGAGCTGGACGGCCCGCTCGGCAGCCGCTGCAGAGAGAGCCCGGTTCTTGTCGGGATCAACCCCAAAACCGATTAAAACACCATGGGCATGGCTCAGTTCGACCCAGGCGCGGGCAAGGCCCGGATCCAGTTCGACCGCGCGGGTCAGCAGCCTGACGGCCTCCTCGGCATCCGCCTGATTGACTTGCTCGAGCTTTTCGGTTCCGAGCAGATAGAGTTCGTAGGCGTTGAGATTCTCGGGCGGCTTTCTATGGGCGTTGATGCGGCCTGCCTCCTGGACCAAACCTGCGCCGCCGCCGAGGCGGTTCGAAATCTGCGCGGAAATTTCGATCTGGATCGCGAACAGGTCCTCGTCCGGCCGGTCCCAGCGTTGCGACCAGAGATGTTTGCCCGTTTTGGCGTCGACGAGCTGCGCCGTAATTCTTACGCGGTCAGATTGACGCTGGATGGAACCCTCGACCACAAATCCTGCGCCAAGCGCCTCGCCCACTTCATTCGGCGTGGCTGGTCTGTCCCGGTATTGTTCCGTCGAGTTACGGGCGATCACCTGGAATTCAGGGAACCCCGCCAGATCGGTGATTATGTCCTCAGTGAGTCCATCGGCGAGGCGTCCTGTGGCCGCATCGCCGCCATAGTTGTCGAACGGCAGCACCGCTACCAACGGCTTGCCGCTTACTGTCGCAGCTGGCCAGAAATGCCAGATCGTCCCGGCCAAAACCAGAATAAGGAGTGGCAAGACTGCTGCTGCCCAAACCCAGCGCTCAGGCGATGGCCGGGGTGGGTGGCGTCGGGCTTTTCCCTCAAGGAGGACGCGGAACGCCTGCACCGGTTCGGCGATATTCTTCACCTTCTGCTCGCCCATCGGCTCGAAGCCGAAAGCCAGCTTCTTTTCAACCTCCCGGGCGACCTTTCCCGAGACACAGATGCCGCCCGGGTCTGCCAGTTGCTGTAGCCTGGCTGCGACATTAACGCCCTCGCCATACCGGTCCTCGCCCTCGACGATCACCTCGCCGAGATTGATCCCAATCCTGATCTGGATCCGCTGGTCCCCGGGAACGGCGGCATTCCGCTCCGCCAGCCCGCGCTGCAGCGAGGCGGCGCATTCCACGGCGTCGACCACGCTACCAAATTCGGCGAGCATCCCGTCGCCCATAAGCTTGAAAATCTGGCCGTGATGACGGGCAATCTCCGGCTCAAACAGTTCCTGGCGTCCGGCGCGAAGTCGCTCGAACGTGCCAGCCTCGTCGCGTTCCATCAGCGCGGAATAGCCCACGACATCAGCAGCCAGGATGGCGGAAAGCTTGCGGTCCATTGTTTCGGCCCAAACCCACCGGATTATAGGACTGGTCGCACTTAAATGAAACGACAGACCTCAACAGCTTCAGGGAACCCGCGTTTCATTGGACACCTCTATTGAACGTCACAAGGCCGTCCCCCGGTACCAAATGCTCGTGTGAACCCGATTGTGGATCGCATAATGTATCGTCGGTAACGCTGCTGTTACGCTGCGTTTTACCCTAGTCTTTGAAGTTCAAAAGGCACGTCAGAACCAGGCCTTGGCGTTGTCAGGCCAATGGCTTGTTGCCGCGAGGTCCCGAACGGGCATGATAGTGGGCAGCAACCGCTGACGTCACCATGCCAGCCTCGAAGCACGCGCCGATGAAGGCCTCGCTAGCGACTGCTGAAGGAACCGTGTGGTTCAGCGCACCCCGACACGTCATGATGGCTCGTTCATAGCCTTGTCCGTGCCGTATCCGCCATTCATGTTCTAGAAAATCCAGCGCGTCGTAGACCGATGCGAATATGCGGTTCGTTCCTGACTGTAAACGAACAGATAGTGGAACCGCCCACGGTATCTCAGGAAGGCGCATGATGTCCTCCTTCCGTATGTTAACGGTTTGAAAAAATTAAATTAAATAACAAATGAAACTATACAGCGAGAAGCCCCGCCCTTCAACGTTGATACAGTAGTTATCTCGGGGGAGGGCTAGTACGTTCGCCGTACGAATTGCAGCGAACCCGGTGAGGGAGCCTAGACCCGCGATCCGGCCATAGGCTATCGCGAGGTTTTGTTCGCCGCGACCGGCGCATTTGGCGAAGATCCGGCTCTTGCGGCTGCGGTGACGCTGTTTACCACCGGATGTGTGGCGCAGGTCGCGTTTTTCGTTGCCGGCCGCATGAGATAATGATCGCAGGAACGCTGAGGGTGCCACTCACGGGAGTGGCTGATTGTTATGAACGTCGGTCCAGAAACATCCGAATTAATTCGGCTACCTTTTCAGGAACTTCCCATTGAAGGTTATGGCCGTAGCCGGCGAGAGAAATGAACTCCGCTCCGGCGATCGCGTCCCGCATTTGGGCCTGATGTTCCTCGGTCGCGATCACGTCCTCCTCGCCCCGGAGAATAAGGGTCCGCGCGGAAATATCCTGGAGAAGCGGCGACGGGTCGTGGGCAAGCTGCTCGTAACAGATCGAATGCCATATGCGTGATGGCACCGCGGCGCTTGCGCGGCGGGCTTGGGCCAGGAAACACTCGTCGACCGGCACTGCGCCAGAACACCAATCCCTTATGAAGCGCTTTCCGGGTCAATCGGATCGCGGAGCATCTGGATGTTTTCCCACAGCCATCCGTGGCGCTCGCGCAATGCGGCGGACGTGGACATAAGAATGATTTTGCCGACGAGATGGGGCCACCGCTCAGCGAGCGCCTGCGCAAGCCGCCCACCAAGCGAATGGCTAATGTATCGACTGGAATGTTGCGGCGGTGGGCCTGTCGCGCGCCTAATTAAATCCACAAGAATGCTTCCCATCACCTGCCCGGTCAGAGCAAGACGCACGCCTTGTTGAGCTATTGCAATCAGTGGATCCTACCTTCCGGCCGCCACCGCATCGATCAGGAGAGGCGCCTCAAGCAAATCTCACATCGGCCCGCGCTGGCCGATCTCGTTCTTGGTCGAGGTGGGGCCAGCGCTTCGGCGATTGGAGGTTACGGTGCGACGGCTTCAAAATCGCCGGGCGTCCAGCTCTTGTCAAAAGCCGCCTGCTCCGGTCCGTAGATGCGGATATAGGCAAACCAACCCTTGCCGGGCGATGTCTTGATCCACCGGTTTTCGCTGTCCTTCGGCTGTTCCGGCCCGAAGAACAGGCTGACCGGTTCGGAGCCCTTCACGTCCTTCAGTTCGAACAGCGACCGCAGCGCCGCCTTGTCCTGATCAGTCTGCACCTGAGAGCGGGTCGCGGAATCGTAGACAGTAACCGACCAGAACAGCTTGCCCGGCACGGGTTGCGGTATCGTCAGCCTGTAGTTCTTGCCGCCGTCGAGATACGCTCCCGAACTGTCGCGTGCGCCGAGCCAATAGAGCGAGCCTGCTCCGGCATCGCGCCGGAACATTGCCGGAGATGCGACGATCGCCTGCGCGAACCAGCGATCGCGCGCTTCGAGGTCGATGCCGGCGGGTGTTTCGAACTGCGCGTTGCCCGGAACAAGGCCGGCCCACTCCCATTGCCGATCCGACCAGTTCTTGCGGTCCGGCCGGTCGCTGTCGAACGCGGAAACCAGCATCTGGTCGCGACCCTGCCTTGCAGCCTGCTCCAGCACCGCCTTCATGCCGTCATCGGGATTGAACGGCTTGCCTTTTTCAATGCCGAGTTCTGCAAGCAGACCGTACATCGGCAGGAAGGCGGGGTTGGCGGTCTCGGCATCGATGACGCCGTGCAGGACTTGCCAGAACTGCAGATTGTCTTCCCAGCGCAGCGATGAACTGTCCATCGCCTTTTCCGTGGTCTCGATCACTTCAAGCGGTCTTGGATTATCGGCCTGCGAAAGCGGGTAGATCTTGACGGATCGCAGGCCATCCAGGGCCTTCTTGACGTCGCCGCCAACCGGAAGTGCGCGAAGTGCGATAAGGTTCTTGATCGAGGTGGAGCGACCGACGAAGTACCCTTCGGGCACCTCGCCGTCATAGCCCGGAGGCAGGACGAGATGTTTGCCGCCCTTGCCCTTGTCCGGACCCGGTAGGCCCATGTCCTGTACCCAGCCCTGGTTGTGGTCGTCCACCAGTCCGATGAACGCACCTTCCGGAAGCTCGATGACCATGGGGCCGTTCGACAGATCGAGAACGCCCGAACCGTAGGGCGTATCCGAATTGAGCGTGAAGCCGACCTGGCGTGGTCCTGTCGAGGCGATCCCCCATTGTTTGCCGTCTTCGATCCCGACATTTCGGTTGCCTTGGAATATGCCTTCCACCGATACGGTCGGATACCAGAACCGATAGGCGATAAGGGCGCGCTGGAGGAGGGCGTCGGCACGCACCTTCTGCGTCGTTTCAGGCGTCGGATAACCGCGCTCAAACGTATAGGAGGATGCCGGTGTTGCATCCTGCGACAGGGATGGAGACGAGAAGGCGAGGGTGAGCGCTAAAACTGCGAGCGAGGCGCGATACATGCGGATTTCCCTTTCTCTAATCGGGTGTACGATGGGCGGCGACATGCTGGTGCAAAACTCATGTCGCCGCTGAAACGCCGACTTGGTGCTACTGAAGCTTCTCCAGGTCTCCCGGCTTCCACGACTGATCGAAGAACGGGGCCTTGGGTCCGTAGAGCCGGAGGATGGCGAAGAAACCTTCACCAGGGTTGGTCTTCAGCCAGTTCTTGTCGTGACCCTTCGGCGCTTCCGGTCCGAAATACATGTCGTAGGAGCCGTCGGCATTGGCCACAGGCTTGTCCATCGTGTTGAGCGACGGGAAGGGTTGACCGTTGGCGAGCCCCGAGGCTGTCTCCGGCCGGTAGACCGTGACCGACCAGAAGATTCCGGCTGGAATATCCTTGGGCAGATGCAGTTTGTAGGACTTGCCGCCGGACAGCGGATCGCCATCGGCATCCGTGAAGGCGACCGGATACTTCGCTCCCATGCCGGCCATGCTGACGGCCATCGCCGGGCTTGCCGAATAGGCGAGCGCAAAGAAGCCGGTCCTAAGGTCGATGTACTTGAAGGACGGGCCAGTGAACTCCGTATCGGCCGGGAACGGATTGACCCATTGGCGGTCCTTGTACCAGCGCGTGTTCGGCACGATAGGCGGTGGATCGTAGGCGATCGCACGGCCGATGCGGAACGCTGTCTTGCCCGCCTTGTCGAGGATGACGCGGGCATGCTGGTCGGGATTGAACGGCTGCCCCTTGATGATGCCAATGCTTGCGAGCATGCCCCGCATGTCCGCGTCGGCCGGGTCGACATATTCGCTGTCAATGAAACGCGACAGCATGTCGAATGCGCTTCCGTCGGTCGGATAGAGCATGTTGGGCGACGCCTTGGAACCGTCGGGGAACACCATCGGTTTGGCGCTGTCCTTCTTGCCGAGAGGGTAGATCTTCGTCTTCATGACGAGATCGACCGGCTCGGAGAGATTGGCGGGATCCTTGAAGAAGGCACGCCAGAAGACGAAGACATTGTAGGTGCGTGATCTGTAGACAATGAAGTCCTTGGGGATCTCGCTCTCATAATCCGGCGGAATGACGAGATAGTTGGCGCCTTTGCCCTTGTCTGGGCCTGGAAGGCCGACGTCGCCGCACCAGATGTCCTTCGAGTAGGGCTCCGGATACCAGGTCTTTTCCGCCACGGGGGCGGGGTTGCAGATGGGGCGCTGGAAGAAGTCGTCCAGAATGCCCTGCAGGCCGGGCGGCACCTCAAGCACCATCGGCCCGTCCTGCTTGAGGTCCAGATAGCCCATGGCGTAGATCACGTCGGAATTCGGCGTGGTGACCTGTGTGCTGGCGTTGAGGCGTTCCTTCCAGACCGGTAGGACATTGTAGCCTTTGCCAAACAGCTTTTCGGATCCTTCCTTCATCGCAAAAATGTTGAGCGCCGGCTGCGCCCAGAGGTAGCTCTGGACGGCGCGCTGGAACAGCAGCTCGTCCTTGAGCTTGGCATTGTCTTCTTTCGACAGGTAGCCTTCGGTGAGGGGAATGGTCGACAAGTCGTCATAACGCGACGTTTGCGCATGGGCACTCGAACCGATCGCCACCAGGGCGGCGAATACCGCCGATTTCACAATCCGTGTCATTCCTGTCATCTCCCCTTTCCGCATTGTGATAGCCGAGTGCACAGTTCGGCTTACACGCGGGCAGATTGAGTGTTTTGTTCGCGGGGGTTGGCAAGTACGTTACGGTTACGATGGCGCCATCGTGGGTTTCGTCTGCTACGTCTAGGGCCACAGAAGTTGCCCGCAGCGCACTGCAAACTGCAGGACACCTTTCAGGCTTGTCGCTACGATGGTTGGCCGTTGGCGGGACGGGTACCGGCCGGTTCGGCCCGCAGACGTTCTCTGGGTCAACCGTCGGTCGGCAAGCGAACGATCCGCACTTAGGCAGCCAGTTTCAAGCGTATAACAGCTTCAACCGGTTCCAGGTTAGGGCTTCCTGCAGAGCGTCGATGATGAAACCGCCGTTGAGGGGCAGTCCTTCGCTGCGATCTTCTGCTTTCCGCCCAATTGTCCCGACAGGCCACCCACGTAGTTCGCGTAGTTGTCACGGGTATTCGCATCACCTACGTAGGGCAACGGGCGCGGCCAGGATGGGGCCTGCCGCGCTTCCCGCGGCGACCGCAGCGCCGGTGGTTCCCGCGAAGAGATGGTCCCCGAGCCCCATTCGGCTTTCCGTCAGCGGCTGTCCATTGGAGATGCGCGCGCCGATCAGCTGGACGACTTCAGGAGATTCCGCGAATTTTCCGTGATGCATGCTGTCCCCGGCCTACACCTTGGTCAGGTCGATCACGGTGATCTCGTTGTCAGCCGAACCCAATCGGGGAATGTCACCCCAGACCCTCGCGAAAATGCGAGTGAGCCAACAGGCCTCAATCCGCCCGCGAGGGCTGCAGCCGCGCAGGCGTCCATATCCATTGGCCGTTTTCGCCGAACTCCAGAACTGCATCGTAGAGGCCAGGATCATCGGCTTGTTCACTGCTGATGTTGATGGCGGTGATTGATCTCTCACCAAGCAGGTTGAGCGCCCTGCCGAGCTGTTTCTGTCCCAGCGTTGCTTCGAGCCGGTCGAGATAGACAAATTTTGGCCTGGCAAGAAGGACTCTGGAGATCGCAAGGAGCTGTTGGTCGCCAAGTGACAAATCCCGGCTTAACTCTTTGTCCATCCCTTCGCCGTGCCGCAGCAACCCCTCAAGGCCAATATCGCTGAGGGTCTGCCTGGCTAGAGTATCGGCATTTTCGTCGAGATTGCTTTTCGGGAGCAGGATTTCCCGCAAGGATCCGGGGGGTAGGTACGGGCGCTGCGGGAGGAACATGAGATCTTCAGCAGCAGGCCGCGTGATCCGGCCCGCACCGGCCGTCGGGATGCCGCAGGTTGCTCGAAACAAAGCGGTGCCCGCGGGCGGGCAGGTGCCTGTAAGCAATATCCGGCTTCCCAAGGGGATGGATACGGACAACTCCTTCACAAGAGGAGAGCCATCCGGCGACCGCAACGTGACCTGGTCATAGCTCAAACGCCCAGTCTCTTCGACCAGTTCGATATCCGAGGCGTGCACTGCCTGGCTCTGTTCTATTGCCTCCAGCAGCGAACTCAGCCGTGACACGACTGCAACAAAGTTGGAGATAGAGTTGAATTGCCTGATGATCAGGGAGAACGCACCCACGAGCATTGCAAAGGCTGCACCCGCCTGCGTGATCACACCGAACTCGATTTCGCCTCGCATGAACGCCGGAGCGATGATCAAGTCGGGTATAATCTGGATCATCCAGTTGTATCCGCCGGTGAAAAATCCGAGATTGCGATTGACTGCGGTGATGCTGATGATGTTGGCAACCAGCTCGTCTATCCGCTCAAGCAGCCGAGTTCTTTGTTGCTCTTCGCTTCTTGTGATCAAGACAGATTCCGCGTTTTCTCGAACGTGAATGAGGGAGGATCGGAAGCTGGCCTCTTTGTCGAGCCGATCGTAGTTCAGTCCGATCAAAGGTCGGCCGAGGACAATTGTCATATAGGAGCCGCAGGCAGCGTAGAGCACCGCAACGCCGAACAAGAAGGGACTGATCGACCACAAGACGCCGGAGAAACTCACGACTGTCAGGCTGCTGCTGAACAGCATGATGACGTAGGAAAGCGTGGTCACAGTGAAAGCCTGGATATCTTCGGCAATTCTCTGGTCGGGGTGCGCAAGCCGGCCGGAGACGTCGAGGCGGTAGTACGTCCCGTCAGCCAGGTACATATTGACGGCGCGCTGCGTAAGGAATTTGCGCCAGACCAGTGCCAATCTTTCCTCGGTGAAGCGGGTGATGACACCGACGATCGTAAGTGCAGCAAAGACACAGATATAGAATATCGCCTGTCGAATGAACTCAGCCATCTGGCGTTCGGCGATCGCCGTCATGAAGTTTCGGCCGACGTAATTGTTGACGACGTTAAGAGCGTTCAAGCCGCATAGCAATGCGACGAGGGCGGCAAACATCCACTTCGCCTTCCCGCCAACCTCCGACCCCAGTAGGATCCGGACGGACTGCACGAAACGCATTGCTGTTACTCTGAGCGGCACTTGCTGGCTGTCCATCGCGGCACCTCTTCGCAAACACGCTGATCCGGTGGTCGCGAAGCCGCAGGCCCCAAAATGGTAAGCAACGAGCCTCCAACCACTGCCTTTCGTTTGTCACTGCCTGAGGCTGCCGCGCATCGCCGAAGACGCTCTGTCCCACCGCTCCTAATCCGTGGGTGAATTTTACGACCACGCGCCGCAGTTACTGTCTTTGTGCCCGGTATCAGGAATTGAGGATGGTGGCGCCTATCCGTAACGGCGGCTGCCGTTCACCTCTTTAGCGACGATTTCCCTGATGATGGTCAGCGTCTCTCTGGCCGCCTCCTTCGGTGGCAATGCTGTATCTGCGACATTGCTGACGAGCCTTGTGAGATCGTGATCAATGTTCTTCTCTGACCACCGTTTGCCTTTTGCGACGGTGATGTAGACCGAATAAGCATGATGCACGGTCCCCGGCCGCTCGCCTATGATGTGAAGAACACCTCTTAGTGTTTCGGGATCTGCCTTTTCGAAGAGCATCTCGCCGATCCGATACCCGGCGCGCACCCTCCCGCTGGTGACCAGGATGTTCTTGTCGCTCATCGGGACGCCGGCTTCACTAAGCAGCCTGCGCATCTCCTCCAGGAACGGTGCAAGATGTCCGTCGTCCATGATCGCCTTGGCGTTGAGACCGTCCGAGATGATAATCTGACCCTTTGGAATGTCGTTTCCCCAGGAACGCCTGAGCGTCTCGATCGCTGCAACCGCTTCCGAGTTCAAGCCTTCGCCCGTATTCGGATGCGCTATGAAATCGTTGCGATCCTTGGACAGCGTGCGCACCGGTACGACATTGGGTACTCCGGCCGCGAATTCCGGCGTGAGTTCGGCCCACAGAGATTGCTTGGCGTCATCGTAAAGCCCCCGCACCTTGTCGGCGAGGGCTGGATTGAGATCCCAGATTTTTTCGCCGTGGCCTGTGGCGAGATCGACGCCTCTTTGCTCGACTTCCCGCATTCTACCGCGGCCCTCCTCATAGATTGCGTCCTTCGGGCGGCCGTCGCCTTTGGCGAGCCGATACTGATAATACACCCAAAGCGGATCGCCGTAGTTGGCGGTGTATCGGCCGTCGGATCCGACGATCCCGATGCGCTTGTAGAAATCCCACATTGCATCGTTGACCTTGAAGCCGAACTTTTCCCTGATGCGCACATGATCCTGGAACGACGTGGTGAGATAGCTCAACATCGGGTCGTTTTTGGTGGGTAGCGCGATGAGGTAGGCAGGATTGGCCGGCATGATCTGATCCTGGCACCAGTCCAGGTCTTCAAGGCTGACAGTCATGTGTAGAGTCGTGCAGATGTCGAGGCCGATCGTGAGGCCGTGGAGCTTTCCCATCACCATGTCTTCAAGGCAGCATCTCACCAGCTGATCGCGGCTCTTGAAGACTTCCGGCCCGATAAAGCCAGCGACATCGTTGACGTGCAGCCATGCTCCCCTGGGCTGTACCCTTGCCAGTTCGATCCCGACCGCTCTGCTGAAACCGTATTTGCGGGACTCCAGCACCATCATGTCGACGCCGTTTGCCACCCCGTTGGTGAATTCCGAGCCCTGTCCCGTTTCGAAGTAGAGACCATACCGTTCCCCTTTCTTCGACCGTGCATAGTTCAGGATCTTGTCGTTGGTGATGTCGAAGATCTTGTTGCAGTCGTCGGTCCCGGCAAGGCTCTGGAACATCGTGGAAACTGTTGCCGGAAATCGTTCGCCGACCTCTGCCTGAACATCGATGTGTGCAAGAACACACCAGGGGATCACCTCACCTAGCGCAAAGGTGTCGACGATATCCTTAAGTGCGCGTTCGACTGCGACCACGCTGTTGACAGTGCTGTCGACCGGATTGGTGCCGATGACAATGTCTCCGGTGGCATAGGAGAAGGCATCAAAAACCTGCCACGCGATGTCGTCGGGATGGTCCGTGGGAGAATTTGGCTGAATCCTCGCGCCCATATATCCCTTGGCCCCCATTTGGGTTCCAGGCATGACATTGAATATCTTCTGACTGAGGGAGACCAACTCGTCGTTGCTCATCAATTTCGGGACAAGGCCTATCGTGTCGCTGGTCAGGCCGTTCATGACCGCTTTGATCTCTTCTTCCGGCTTGCTCAGGAGAAACGCCTTGAGTTCCCCCATCGTCCAGTCCTTGATCTTCTCATACTGGGCTTGATCCGTCGTCTGCCAGATCAATCGCTGCAGGGCGTCCTCGAACAGCGGCTGCCGGTAAAGGTCGCGTATTTTCGTATTCGCCAGCAGAGCCCGCGCGTTCTTCCGAGTCGTCTCGTCTTCAGCAGCCACTCCAATTGCCTGATCCCCCTCCTTGAATTCATTAGCGGCACCTATGGCTTGCTGGTAGGTGGTCAGATCGAAGCCACCTTTAACTCTGGTGATATAGGCGAAGATGTCCTCGCCGGGTTTGGCTTCCCCTACGGCGAACTTGCCTTGCTTTGAAGTGGCTCGTGCCACGGAAGAGTAGCTTGCAAACGTTGCAGCAGCAGTGCCTGCCACTACCAGCAGATCCCTCCTGGAAATTCCTTGATGCGGATGAGAGAGCGATTCCTTGTCCATGTCCAATTCCTCCCGTCACGAGGTCTCATCTTCCACGACCTTTAAATCTTAGAGCCAGCCGCCGGAAAAACCCGCCCGTCTCAACCCCACCACCAACGGTTCGCAGCGGCGCATGATGTTCCACAGCAAGCCGGTCCTGTAGTTCTCGATCATCAGCACCACCGGTCCTTGGTCTATGCCGAAGTGATAGGGGCTGACCCACCAGCCGGATTCGGTTCCTTCCACCTTAAAGTTTCGATTGAAGGAGGGCTTGAAACCGTAGAGGCGCGTCATGCCGAGGTTCATTCGAGCAAAATTCCGGACCGTCGGGATGACAATCTCCGGCGCGAAGGGCAGGGAGGCGATGACAGCCCAGGGCGACACGGTGCCGTCGTCCGGACCGAAGGGTGCGCCGCGAGCGATGTAGTCGAAGAACTCGCGCTTGACACCGTTCACGGTGCGCGTGGTCCAGCCCGGGCCGTCGCTTGCCGTGAAGCCCCAGCAATGTTCGCCATAGCCGACGAAATTCAGTGGGTTGCGGATGGCATATTCTTGCTGCACGAAGGTCGCGTGCCGGCTGTTCTGGAAATAGTCGCTGTTGTGCTCGCGCATGAACTCGTCACGGATGCCGCGGAAATCGATCCACATATGTGAGAGCTGGTGCGTAAACAGCGGTCCCGAATAGAGCAGTTCGCGCCCGTAGAGGTTCCGCCAGTCGTAGCTTGCGGTGTAGGCGGCATAGGCTTCCGGTGGCAGTGGATAGGTGGGCGAGCCGAGCCCGAGTATGTAGAGGAGCAGGCCTTCGTCGTAGCCGCGCCAGCGATAAGGAATGAAGCCGTTCTCCGGCCGCCAGCCATGGGTCAGCGTAAGTCCGTGATCGCAGGCCCAGTTCCAGTCGGCACGCTCATAGAGCGCATTTGCCGACCGGCGAATTTCGATTTCATCCGGCGTATCGCCGTCAAAATAGGAGGCCACCGTCAGTGCCCCGGCGAACAGGAAGGCGGAGTCGATCGTCGACAGTTCGCATTCCCAAACGCGCCGGCCGGTCTCTATGTCGAGGAAGTGGTAGAAGAAGCCCTTGTAGCCGGAGGCGTCGGGTTCCGGCCCCTGCGGGCATTCAAGCAGAAACTGCAGCCGTCGACGTGCGATCTTTGCGGCAAACTTGCGAATGACGATGCCGCGCTCGACCAACACAGGGATTGTCGCAAGCGCCATGCCAATAGCGGCGATGCTTGCTGGTGCGTCTTCCTGCGTCTTATCACGGACCAGGCCATTGTCCGGGTTGGTGCAGTGGAGATAGTAGAGCAGTGTCGTGAACTGCAACCGAGCAAGATCCTGCTCGGTCGGCATCCGGTTCAGTTCGGGATCTGTCGACAGCAACTGCGACATGTTCAGCCAACCACCAGGCGAACAACATGGTCACTGCCGTCGTCAACAAGCAGAACAGATCGGCTGGTGAGGCCGTCGCCATCTACGCTGAGCTCATACTCGCGTCCCCCTTTCGCACCTCTGCTGACCGAAATGCGGTAGAGCGTCGTTCCGAAGCGCATATCAACTTCATAGCTTGGCCAGGTTGATGGAACGCACGGCTCGATAAAGAGGCGATCACCCTGCCGGCGGATCCCCAGAATGGCTTCTAGTCCGACACGATAGAGCCATGCGGCTGATCCGGTATACCAGGTCCACCCTCCACGCCCCGTATGGGGGGCGGCGCCGTAAATGTCGGCGCTTACGACGTACGGCTCGACCTTGTAATGCTCTGCCTCTTTGCGCGACAGGGCATGATTGATGGGATTGAGCATGCTCCAGAGACGAAACGCCCGATCGGCATCCCCCAACATTGCTGTCGCCAGCACGACCCAGGCGGCCGCGTGCGTGTACTGGCCGCCATTTTCACGGATTCCAGGAACATAGCCCTTTATGTAGCCCGGCTGTAGCGGCCCGCTGTCGAAGGGTGGGTCGAAGAGTTGAATCAGCTTGTCTTCGGAACGCACAAGCCGCTGCCAGACGGCCTGCATCCCCCTGGTGGCGCGTCGGGTATCGGCTGCGCCGGATATGACTGCCCAGGCCTGAGGTATGGCGTCGATCTGGCACTCGTCGTTTGCTGACGAGCCAAGGGGCGTGCCGTCGTCGAAATAGGCGCGGCGATACCAGGAGCCGTCCCAGGCGTGAGCCTCCAACGACGCGCGCAGCGTCTCAGAGCACTCGTTGCACCACGCAGCCCGACCCTGGTCGCCCCTTGCCGAGGCAACGGGTGCGAAGGATTTGAGGACGGTCACGAAGAACCATCCATTCCAGACGCTCTCACCCCTGCCTTCGGCACCCACCTTGTTCATGCCGTCATTCCAGTCGCCCGTACCCATGAGCGGAATTCCGTGGCTGCCTAGCCGCAAACCTCGGTCAAGTGCCCGACAACAGTGCTCATAGATGGTCCCGCTTTCCTGGCTGGCCGGAGGGACCTCGTAGCGCTCCTCCTCCTCGTCCGTTAGAGGCGGCGAGACGAGGAAAGGAACCTGCTCGCTGAGGAGCTCGTAGTCTCCGGAGACCGATACATAGTGCTCGACGACGTAGGGTAGAAAGTAGAGGTCGTCGGTCATGCGTGTGCGCACGCCGGCACCCGATGGCGGATGCCACCAGTGTTGAACGTCTCCCTCGGTAAACTGCCGCGAGGCAGCGCGAAGGATGTGCGTTCGCGCTTCATCTGGCGCGCAATGGACGAGGGCTGCGACGTCCTGGAGCTGGTCGCGAAATCCGTAGGCACCCCCCGATTGATAGAAGCCGGTTCGGGCCCAAAGCCGACAGACCAGGACCTGATAGAGCAGCCAGCGGTTCATCATGATATCAAAGGCCGCATCCGGCGTGCGGACGGTGACCGAACCCAAGAGCTTGTCCCATTGCTCGCAGACCGCGGCCAGGGATCGTCGGGCAAGTCTCGGATCCGCATAGTCGCGTATGAGCCTGTGCATCTCATCACGATTGTCGGCTTGCCCGAGTACGAACACGAGTTCGGTGCTTTCACCCGGCAGAATTGAAAGCTCGACCGTGAACGCAGCGCAGGGATCGATAAGATTTCCAACGCCGCCAGTTGGAGCACGGCTCCTAAGCCCCGACGGCTGAGCAACAGAACCATTCTGGCCGAGAAACTCGCGACGATCGCATGTGAAGGACTGCGGCTGCAGGCTCGATGCAGCGAAGGCCAATTTTTCGGAAAACGCGCTGCTCCAAAGGTTTTTGGCGATCAAGGCGTGCGATTCGGCATCGACAGCGCATTCGATTCGGCCCGGCGCGTTTTCGCGCAAGGTGCCGAAGACCCATTCGACGAAGTAGGTCGAGCGAAGGGTGCGCGCCTTAGGCCCGTTGTTTCGAAGGGCCAGATGGATGATTTTGATTGGGTCAGAGGCGGCTACATGGACGGTCAGTTCGTGGTGCAGTGATCCGGCTTTGCCTTCGTAGCAGCTATACCCTTGGCCATGTTTTGTGGTCGTCGTCGTAGACTGTCCAAGCGGCAGTGGCGTCAGTGTCCAGATCTCGCCGGTTTGCTCGTCGCGAAGGTAGACAACTTCGCCCGGAGTATCCGACACAGGGTCATTCGACCACGGCGTGAGCCTGTTCATTTGACTGTTGCCGGCCCAACTGTATCCAAGGCCGGTTTCACTCGTCAGGCAACCAAACGTCGGGTTTGCGATCACATTGCACCAAGGCGCGGGCGTCATATTGTTCGTGGCGATGACATATTCATTGCCACCCCGCGAGAAGCCGCCGAAGCCGTTCCAAAAGAGCAGATCGGTAGCGACAGCTGCCTTTTCTGACCGGGGCACCGGTGGAACAATTGGACCGATCTCGACCTGTGTATCGGGCGAGTCGAGGGTACGAAGGGCAACTTGAGAGGCGAGGGAGCCACGCCGAGAGGAAAACACGGCGCGCGCGGCGGCGCCGAGAGCCACAGCCGATGAGCTAGAAAGGGTGGCGCCGGATGGAAAATGAAGTCCTCCGCGTTTTCCGACCTGTTCTCTTTCGAGCCTTCCTTTGATGTCGGCGAGCAATCGCGACGTTTCCGGCGTAGCGCTGTCGTCAAGCACGACGAGGTCGAAGGAAAGCCCTCGCTCGCTTATGAATGCGTGAGCATTGATTGCGTCCTCAACAATGGTTGTGTCGCCAGGTACGTCCAGACGCAGCAAGACGATGGGGAGGTCGCCAGAGATACCGATCGCCCACAGCGCCTCGATATCAAATGGCCGCTCGCCGAGCGGCTTTTCGCCACCAAACCCAGGATGCGAGAACGTGAGTGCCGCTGCCAGTCGATTGTAGGTTGCCACCTTTTCGGCGTTGAGCTTCAACGCGCCGGTTTCGTGAGCGTAGGTCTCTTTGGCGCGCGCCAGAGCCTTGCCGCAGGCCCGGATGTCCGTAAACCGCCGAGCCATGGCCAAGACGTCGTTGTGATTGTCGGCTGCGCCCGTAACGAATGCGATCTCGGCCGTTCCTGACGCTTCCAGGAATAGGGTCCTGCGAAGGCTGAGAATCGGATCAAGGACGGGTCCGGTGGTCCCCGACAAGTACGTTTCCCTGCCGAGGGCATGAGCGTTCGAAGACGTTCCGCCCCTGCCGAGAAAACGCGAGCGATCCGTTTCGTATTCAATTGAATTGCAGTCGTGTCCGCTTAGAGCGGAAACGTGGACGGCCCAGGTCGGCGTTTCGAGAGCGCTACGTGGTCGACGCCGGGCAAAGAGTGCACCTGATTCGGAATCAAACCAGGTTTCGACAAAGAGCTTCGCGAACGCCGGATGCGCGCTATCGGCACGCCGATCGTTCAGACACACCTCGCAGTAGCTGGTCACGCGGAGCTTTTTTGTCGACGCTCCTTTGTTGACGAGACGAAGCAAACGTATTTCGGCGTCGCAGTCCGGAGCGACGAAGACCGTCATTGTCGCCGCGATATCTGCCCACTTACACTGAAGCTCCGCGCGATCGCCAAGGAACGTGCGTTTATAGATCGCATTTTCCCGATAAATCGGTTGTTTCCCGAGTGACCATACCTTTTCGCTGTCGACGTCCTGGAGGTAACAAAACTGACCCCAGCAGTCGCGGGTCGTATCCTGCCGCCAACGTGTGACATCGAGGCCGCGCCAGGAGGCATATCCAGCCCCGGATTCCGTGAGCAGTACGCTGTATCGGCCGTTGGAAAGCAGGGCGGTTTCGGGAATCGCGGCGTAGCGGTGCCCGACATCCGTTCCAGGTTCGTTGGCCAACCGGACCATAGCAAGATCCTTCAACGCAAACTTCTAGCGAAGGGGTACTGTCCTATACATTGTCACCCTCGGTCGACGTCGTCGGCTTCGCCTGTTGCGCACCCGGAACGCCCCATTTCCAACCGCTGATCGACGGCATGTCGTCACCATGCTTCTCGATATATTCGCGATGCTCGATCAGCTTGGCTTGAATTGCCTGCTTGAAATAGGCGGCGCGCGCGCCGAGCTGGGGCAGGCGGTCGATGACATCGCCGGCGAGATGGAACCGATCGAGCTCGTTGAGCACCACCATGTCGAACGGCGTCGTCGTCGTACCTTCCTCCTTGTAGCCACGAACATGCAGGTTGCCGTGGTTGGTGCGGCGGTAGGTGAGGCGATGGATCAGCCACGGATAGCCGTGGAAGGCGAAGATGATCGGCTTGTCCCTGGTGAAGATACCATCGAAGTCACGGTCCGTGAGGCCGTGGGGATGTTCTTCTGCCGGTTGCAGTTTCATCAGGTTGACGACATTGACGACACGCACTTTCACTTCCGGAAGATGCTCGCGCAGCAATTGCACCGCGGCCAGCGTTTCGAGCGTCGGAACGTCGCCGCAGCAGGCCATGACGACATCCGGTTCGCTGTCGGCATCGTTGCTCGCCCAATCCCAGATGCTGACGCCCATGCTGCAATGGCGCACGGCCTGTTCCATTGTCAGCCATTGCGGCCCGGGTTGCTTTCCGGCGACGACGACGTTGATGTAGTTGCGGCTGCGCAGGCAATGGTCGGTGACAGACAGCAGCGTGTTGGCATCCGGCGGCAGGTAGACGCGGATGACGTCAGCCTTCTTGTTGACGACGTGATCGAT